>JAFQUA010000008.1 GCA_017408725.1 Oscillospiraceae bacterium | reverse complement strand
TTTTAGGAGGATTATTAAAATGGCTAGTGAAAAGATTACTGCTCTGGTTGAGCAGGTTAAGGAACTGACCGTTCTGGAGCTGTCCGAACTGGTTCACACCCTGGAAGAAGTTTTTGGCGTTTCCGCCGCTGCTGCTGCCGTTGCCGCTCCCGCTGCCGGCGCTGCTGCTGAGGCTGCTGAAGAGAAGACCGAGTTCGACGTCATCCTGAAGTCCGCTGGCGCTTCCAAGCTGAACGTCATCAAGGTTGTCCGTGCTGCTACCGGCCTGGGCCTGAAGGAAGCTAAGGACATCGTTGACAATGCTCCCAAGACCCTGAAGGAAGCTATCTCCAAGGAAGATGCTGAGAAGCTGGTCGCCGAGCTGAAGGAAGCTGGCGCTGAGGCTGAGCTGAAGTAATTCAGTTTTCCCAAGAAATAGACAGC
Organism: Oscillospiraceae bacterium; assembly: GCA_017408725.1. The sequence continues at coordinate 53,474 of JAFQUA010000008.1, read as the reverse complement.
CGCCAGTAAAATGGCGGCTGTTTTCCTATTATCGGAGGAAATTTATGGACGAATTTTTCAATCAAATTCAAGCCTTAGTGCCCGAAAACTTTGACTGCATTACCTTTTTAAAGGCACTTGCAATATCGGTTGGAGGCTTCCTTATTTTAAGCATCATAGGGCGACTATTCCTCGGAAGAAAATCTGCCCTTAGCCAGAGCATTTCTGCCGCAATCGGAATCTTATTTGTTTATGCCGTAACAATTTTAATTTTCAGCTATGGAATCTCTCTGGATTTTCTTGTTTCTCCCCTGCCCTTCATATCGATTTCTGGTGATTATCTTCATATTTTTAATATCGTTACCGCAGACTATGTAAATATATGCGGTCAGGTATTGAATATGATCATTCTCGCTTTCCTCGTAAATATGGTCAATAGCTGGCTACCTTCCGGTAAAAAGTTCTTTGGTTGGCTTTTCTTCCGGGTCTTAAGTGTTGGGGGCGCTATGCTGCTGCATGCCTTGGTTCAAAACATTATTTATGCTTTTCTGCCCGAGGGTCTGCTCACATGGGCTCCTGTAATTTTACTGGGTCTGTTGGTCCTGATGCTTGCGGTCGGGGCGCTGAAATTCCTGGTAGGTCTGATCATTTCGACAGTCAATCCGCTTGTTGGTTTTTTATACACTTTCTTTTTCGCGAATGCTGTTGGCAAACAGTTGACTAGATCCATGCTCACAACGCTTCTGTTCTGTGGCTTAATTTATGCCATGAACCAGTGCGGGATCGTCAGTATTTTCATTGGATCAGTAGCCCTTGCCGCGTATCTTCCAATGATAATCGTGTTTGTGATTCTTTGGTATATTGTGGCACATAAGCTATAAGAAAACCCCATCCTGAGGATGGGGTTTATCATATATTAAGCCTTTTCCACGGCGCAGATCACATCCGAAACTGCATCAGTGTTCACTGTCTCCATTAAGCCGTTGTCATAAGCCTCTGCAACCTTAGGGTCGATGGGTAGCCGCGCAAGAACAGGCAGATTAAAGTCAGCCGCAACAGAATCCAGATGACTCTCACCAAACACATTGATCTTCTTACCGCAATCGGGGCACTTAAGATAGCTGTAGTTTTCGATGAATCCCAGTACGGGAATGTGCATCATGTTTGCCATTCTGAAAGCCTTAGAGACGATCATAGAGACCAGATCCTGGGGACTGGTTACGATGACAATACCATCTACCGGAAGGCTTTGGAACACAGTGAGGGGCACATCACCCGTTCCGGGAGGCATATCCACAAACAGATAATCAACATCTTCCCAAATCACATCGGTCCAGAACTGCTTAACTGCGCCTGCAATCACCGGTCCGCGCCAGACAACAGGGTCTGCCGGATTATCCAGCAAAAGGTTGATAGACATAACCTGAATTCCGCTACGTGTAAGCGCAGGATATAAGCCGTCCTCATTTGCCCCCTGGCACTCCGTTACGCCAAACGCTGTCGGTGCCGAAGGACCCGTGATGTCAGCATCCAGAACGCCAACGCGCTTGCCTTTTCGTGCCATCGCCACAGCCAGCATAGATGTTACCGTGGATTTACCGACACCACCCTTACCGGAAACAACAGCGATGACTTTCTTTACACTGGATCTTGGATTCAGTTTTGCCAAAAGGCTCTCCGCCTTGCGGTCAGCGCAATCAGAACCACAGCTGGCACAATTACCGTTACAAGAACTCATATATTATTCACTCCAATTTTAATCATAATTTTCCTAAGTATATCATATTTAATTCAAAAAATCTACAGCAATCTTTACCATATAAAATAAGTTAAGCATAAGCTCCCAAAAGAAATGCATGTGGCTAGGTCCTACAACTGGGGCTGGGTTGATGAAAAATTCCGCACGGAACTGGATGATGCACTTCCTACAGATATCACCATGCTGGCAACCTACGAGACTGCTCAAATCGTCGAGCGCGTTGTCCTCGTATGCAACTCGAAGAGATACTCTCATGGAAGTAAAGAAAAAGTCTTCAAGGTCCCGCGCAGCATGGCAATGCTCTAAACTATTCTATGGTGTTCTGGGATCAGATCTTCAGCGACTGTCAAAGGACGAATGGTTTCCTGCCATTTTGAAAAGTGACCATGTGATCAATATTCATATTCCGGATAAGACTAACCTCGACATGAAATGTATTGTGCAATCCTTAGCCGAGGCAAAAGCGCTGTTTGACAGCTGCTATCCGGATTTTAAACCCAAAGCCTTTACCTGCAATTCCTGGCTCATGGATCCAAAACTTAAGGAACTTCTCGGAGATCATTTTCCTCAATACAATCAATAAGCCGCTTATATATATTTTGCCCACTTTACAACGGCAATAAAGAATACCCACTTTGGCGGAAATACCATCTTAGAGCCTAACTGCAAGGACTACCGAATTCCTCTGACCACACCGGAAGAAATCGCAAAATTCGACTATGAGCGTAAAAATTATGAGCAGGTTTCACAGTGTTACGACGCGGGCTGCCGTATCCTTGAGGATATTATCCCGAAAAATCCCGAAAAGAAGCAGCGGGATGCAACCTGCATCCTGAATATCGGCAAATTCATTGCAAATGCTGCCCGCACCGCAGTCCACATGAAACAGTGGAAGCTCTATCGAGATCAAATCCTCGCAGCACAAGGACAGGAACGAAATCAGGTGGTCAATGATATGATTAATTTGATCAAGAACGAGGTCGAGAATGCTCGCAATACGATCCCCCTTGTAGAATTTGATTCCCGTCTTGGTTATGAACCCAGCATGGAATATATGTGTGACCGGGAGCATCTTGAATTAAAAATCGCCCAGTGTGAGAATATGCTGGAAAACGAAAAGCCAAAATATTTTGTATAAGACCATCCATAGTATAAACATTAATCCCTTTCGACTCTGGCGCATTGGACTTGTCGAAAGGGATTTAATACTTATAGTTAATTTACACAGAGCTGTACAAGTCCCAGACTACACCACTCGGTGTTTTCAGCCGTCGGTCAATGGCTCATTCTTTGATATTAGCCAGAATTTCATTATACACAGGGACACTGGATATTCCGCCGAATCTGGTTGTAGAAAGGCTGGCAGAGGTACAAGCAAAGGACGCAACATGACGTAGCTCCGCTTCATGCAAATTCTCCGGAGCTTTGCCATTCTGAAGAAGCATCCAAACAGCACTTCCCCCAAAAATATCACCTGCACCGGTGGTATCAATAACATTGATGTTATTTAGACTCTGCACCCATCCGGACGCATTACGGTTTATAAAATAGCACCCCTCTGCACCACATGTAACAAATATTAGTTTCGGAGCATAATTCCGAAGGATATACCTAGCACCATCCTCAACGCCGAGGCCAAACAGAAAATTTACTTCTTCATCACTGATCTTGACTACATCAGCCTGCTGGAGTCCCCAAAGCATATGTCGCTTGGCTTGATCAAGATCACCCCACAAAGGCTTTCGCAGATTGGGGTCATAAGTAATCAGTTTACCCTTGCTTTTTGCATATAAAACGGCATGAACGGTCGCAGAACGCGCAGGCTCTGTTGTTAAGGAAAGCGTACCGAAGTGAAACACTTTCGCCTCATCAATTAAATTATAATTCACTTCATTTATACATATCTGTGTATCTGCACCAGGCTTCCGGGCAAAGGAAAATTCACGATTTCCGGAGGCATCCAACGTAACAAACGCCATAGTTGTAAATACATTGTTGTCCATAATCAGACCCGATGTGCAGATACCCAAATTTTCCAATGTATTTATCAGTGATCTTCCAAAAGCATCGTCTCCCACCTTGCCAATCAATGCAGTCTTTGCACCCAAACTGCTTAATGCTGCCAGAAAATTGGCAGGAGCTCCACCAGGGTGGGCTTCCATAGTGGGATAACCATCAGAATCTATGGATTTGCAGGTAAAGTCAATCAAAAGCTCGCCAAACGCAACAACATCAAGCATTAAAATCGTCCTCCTTTGATATACCTTCCTGCAACAGTATAGCATTCACTCTGTGAAAAAGCAAACAGTATCCATATAAAATTCTACCCACGGTTCAATTGAACCGTGGGTATTTTTTAAAATGGGAAAAGAATATCGGCGTTTTCGTCTGTCAGAGGGCTTCCGTACTCACAAATCGAAAAGGCTTCCGCGAAATTTGTGTGCATACCAACATCATAACCATAACGCTCCACCAGCTTATCACGGTATTTGACGGCAGAAACAGCTTCACGGTACTCGCTCTGTGAGCCAATCAAATTCGTGTTGAGAATGCTTTCATCCAGCGGGCGGCCGTCTCTGGGGATCCGGGGCTCATGGAGCCAATCCAATCTCTGGGCGGGATCTTCGGGAACACTGTCCAACCGTCCCTTCGTATAAGGCAGCCACTCAAACATCTGTGACACATGACAAGCCAGCATCTCAAATTTCCGCTCAATCACATCATCAATTCTGATGGCAATATCCGCGTAAAAAGGCGGATTTTGAAAATGATCATAATAATAGAGGATCACGGGCATTTTCTTCATAGCCGGCGCATCCGGACAAAAATGCGGAACAATCAAAAGATACGACGCATCCTGTACCAGCAAAGAGGCATTGCGGTGATCCGCATGATAGTCATTGGGTCGGCTGCAAAAGATGATATCCGGGTTGAACTCACGAATGGTTCTGACCAAGCGCTTTCTGGTATCCAGATCGGCCATCAATTCGCAGTCACAAACATCCCAAACTTCATACTCTATTCCGGCCAGACGGGCAACCTCTTGAGTCTCCTCTTTTCTTCTCGCTGCAATCTCATGGGGCTGCATAACATGGTGACCACCGCTACCGTCGCACATCGCAAGAAATTTAACCTTATGGCCTGCCTGAGCATATTTCAACGCCAATCCACCGCAACGGAAATCACAGTCATCCGGGTGGGCGCCAATCATCATTGCTCGAATCTGTTTCATATGAGATCCTCCTATTCGGTACATTAAATTAGTTCGCCTTAGTATAAGGAAATTATATTACAAAAACAATCATATGTCAAGGGAAACATCAGATGCAGCCAAAGGAACTCAGGTCAAGATTCTTTTCAAAATAATGCCACAACGCACCGAGCGCGCCGGTATCCTCTGCCCTTTCTGAATAGCGCAGCTGCACACGGTCCATCGCTTTGCGGTAGCCGATATTTCTGACGGATTCTCTAACAGCATTTAGAAATTCATCCCCTAGCAAAGTGATCTTGCCACCCAAAACAACATTTTCAACCGGCTGAATGGTCAGCATATTGCTGATACCCATCGCCAAGAGTTCCGCTCTTTCATTTAAGAAAGAAACAGTAGCCCCATCTCCTTCACGGTACTTGCTGCAAAGTGCATCAAAATCCAAAGCTGTGTCAGCAGCCAGAACTTCTGTGCTGATATAGCGCTCCAAACAGCCTCTGCCGCCGCAAATGCACTTTCTGCCGCGATAGTCAATGCTGATATGACCGAACTCACCTGCACGGGTAGGCTTTGATTCCCGTATCACTCCGTCACGAACAACCGCCGCGCCGACGCCACGGCTGATCAGAATCAACGCAAAATCATCTTTTCTGTTGCCGCGGTAATATTCCCCGTAAGCGTAATGCTCGGATGTATTTCCTTGATAAATCGTCAGTTCAGCAGCATTCGACAGGTAAGAAAGAAAGTCAGGTGGCGTTGAAAGGCACATGGAAGAGGATGTAAGGACTCCCTCTTTGTTAAATGTTCCGGGCGTTGATAAAATCAACGCAGGGACATTCTGTGCTGACTGCACTTCCTCCAGCCAATTCAGTAACGGATCACACAGAGATTTCATATCCGGATAACGCTTACCGTCCGGTGAATCATTTGCCGATTGAACAAAGTTAAACGGAATCAATCTGCAATCGATCAAATTTGATGCTAAATCATAGAGTCTGCACAAATACCCATCGTACTGCATAGTCACAACGGGAATAGCGCATCTACCGGCACAAACACGAAGCAAAATGCTGGGACGCCCTCTTGTGGAACAACTTACAGAATCCGTCTCTTCCAAAATACCGGAAGCAAGCAGTTCATCAACAAGAGCCGAAACCGACGGAAAACTCAAATGCATTTCCCTTTTGAGCTGCGCTCGGGAGATTCCGCCGCTTCGAAGCGTTCGTATGAAGATTTCCTTCAAATGACTGATTTTAATTCCCTGCTGCGTCAATTTTACTTGATCTTCTGGTCTCATACCATAACACCTACTCATTCCTGCGCGGCTTCCCATTGTTCCATCAATTCCAGAAGAACCCCTTCAGCAGCCTCTTTTTCTGAAAGGACTCTGGTCAATTCCTGATAATCCGCCGCAGCCTGCTCAATTGCCGCGTCCAAACGAGCAATTTCTTCTTCCTGCTTCTCGATTTCTCTTTCCAGACGCCGTACAAGCTTGTCCGTTTCCTTGGTTCCGCCCTTAGGTTTCTCCTTCTTTTTCTTCACCTCGGGAGTCACTACAATTTTAGATGCAGCTTCGTGTTCAAGAATGGAGCGATACTTCGCATAGCCGCAGGCAAAATCACGGATGCTTCCACCTTCAAGAAGCCAGATCCGCTCCGCAAACTTCTCGATAAAGTAACGGTCGTGGGAAACAAACAACAGCACGCCTTCAAACTCTTCAATGGCCGCTTCGATCCACTCTCGAGACGCAATATCCAAGTGGTTTGTGGGCTCATCAAGGATCAAAAGGTTGATCTTTTCATCCATCAGTATGCACAGCCTCAGACGGCTCTGCTCGCCGCCGGAGAGGTTTCCAACGGTTTTGAACACATCCTCGCCTTGGAACAAAAAGGCCCCCAAACGGTCACGAGCCATCTGCGGCGAACAGTTTTTCTCATAGAGCATGGTGTCATACAAGGTTCTTTCCGGATGTGTAAAGGAGATGGTCTGCGGCAGGTATCCCCATTTCACCGTCGGGCCAAACTGGATTTTACCGGCACAATCTTCATTACCCAGAAGGCACTTAATAAAGGTGGTTTTTCCGGTGCCGTTATCACCCAGTATGGCAATACGTTCACCCGACTCCACATTTAAGTTTACATCAGAAAACAGTGTGCGGTCACCGTAGGACTTAGAAAGGTTTTTCGTTTTAAATACCACATCTCCAGAAAAGTCCTTTTCGCCGAAAGTGGCCTTCATGGTCTTTTCTGTTTTGGGTTTCTCGGTCTTACGGATCCGCTCCATGCGGTGCTGAATCGACATGGCACGGCGGTAAAGGGTTCTGTTATTAATGCCCCAGCCCTTCATCCGCTCAACGGTATAGCCAAGCTGCTTCAGCTTCGCCTGCTCCTGCTCGTACTGCTTTAATTGCAGGTTAAAACGCTCCTGCTTTTCATTCATGTAGAAGGAATAGTTGCCGGAGTAAAACTCACAGTGGCCGTCGGTGATCTCGATCACTCGATCCGCGATTTGATCCAGAAAATAACGGTCATGGGAAATGGCAAGGACAGTGCCCTTGAAAGTATTGATGTAATTTTCCAACCATTCGACACTGTTAAGATCCAGATGGTTTGTAGGCTCGTCCAGAAGCAGGATATCCGTCTTTTCCAGCAGGAGTCTTGCTAGATTGACTCTGGTTTTTTCACCGCCGGAAAGACTGTCAAAAATCTGGGAACGCTGAGCACTCTGAATACCCAGACCGTTGCAGATCTTATCGACATTCACATCGATCTCGTAGCCGCCTCCGGATTGAAAGCGATTGGAAAGATCGTCGTACTCCCGAAGCTGATCCTGCGTGGCACCGGATGCCATTGCATTTTCCAAAGCTTCCATCCGTTTTGCCAGTTTCATAACGGGAGAAAAAGCAGAACGCAGAACATCTTCAACGGTATATCCAACCGGAAATCTGGGAATCTGGGAAATCAAACCAAGCCGTTTGTTGGGATTGACATATACTTCGCCGTCATCATAGTCCATCTGCCCGGTAAGGATATTGAACAATGTTGTCTTTCCGCAGCCGTTTCGGCCAAGAATAGCAACGCATTCCCCTTCTTGAATATCAAAAGACAATCCTTCCAGCAGATTTTCTCCGATAACAAAGAATTTTGTAAGATTTTTAACAGAAATGTCAACCATTGTTTTTCTCCATATCTGGGATCATAAGGTATTTACGATCTCAGTTAATGCTTTTAAGTCATATAGTAAATTGAGAGCCTGCAGCAACGCATTGGCGCTTAAATGTTCCGGAAGGTCCAGCTTCTTAATGAGCGCAAGGCGCTTTGCCGCGCTGCCACTGCCGCCGGACAGCCCCAGCTCCACCATATCCTGCTTTGTGATTTGATCCATACAGGAAGCTGTTTCTCCATCAATGGTCGCTCCAGCCCGCCGCAGTGCCTCCAGAATCACTCCCGGTGTCATTCCTTCAACGCCTAACTTCCCTTCTTTGCCGGGAGCAGTTTTTCTACGTTCCTTGCCATGGATATCCGGAATATACGCATGTTTGATGAATGTCGGGTCAATGGCGCTTTTCAGGTAATTGCGGATCACAAATCCTGCGCCGTCGGAATCCGTGAAAATAATCAAGCCCCTCTTTTCAGCAATCTGCCGAAGCAATTTCACCATTTCCTTATCTTTGAAAACACCAAATCCCGATGTTTCCAAAATCGGCGCGTCAACGATCTGAGACAGGGTATTTTTATCATACCGCCCTTCAACGACGATGGCTTCCCGGATCTTAACCATTTTTAGCCTCCTGCGCCAAATTCAAAACCAGCTTCTCAAGCAATCTGGTGGGGTCATCGTAAGATGTCTTCATGGCATAATCAGTTTCGATAAGCCACTGAAGTGCTTTACGGCAGAATTCCGGTGAGAATCGTCTGGTTGCTTCCATGGTCTTTCTGGCGGGATATTCTCCCATTCCGTATAGCTTCATCAATTCCGAAGTACTCTTACCGTTATCCAGCAACACTTTGGCTGCACTGATTCTGCGAAAATGGGCACCAATGTTTCCCAGAATGCCCAGCGGCTCCTCCTGCATTTTAATGAGCTTCTGCAAACACTCCAAGGCAGCAAAGTACTGCCCTTTTCCTAGCTGATCCGTCATTTGAAATACAACAGCATCCAAAACCGGTTCCGTCACAGCATCAATATCTGCTTTTTTGATCTGCTCTGATCCGGAATACGAGCAGATCTTGTCGATCTCGCCGGAAAGCACCGTCATAGTTCCACCAGTGATATCGATTAGATAAGAACACAGATCTGTTGAAATTTGTTTATTTCTGGCAGCAAAATGCCGTGTGACCCATGCAATGAGATCTCGTAGCTCCTGTTTGGGAAACTCAACAATATTTGCGTTTGCCTGAATGGCGTCATGTAGTTTCTTAAAGCGCTTGTCCGGCTTCCATGGGGTGGTTTCGAAGGTAAAGACGACGCAGCAGTATTCCGGAATATCCGACAAGATCTGCGTTATCTTATCCCGGTCTGCCTCCGGAAGCTTGAAAAAATCCACTTCGTCCACATGAACCATGGTATAATCTGCCATCATAGGCAGATTCTCCACAGCGTCCGCAAAGCTTTGAATATCGAAGGTTTCAGCGGTAAGCTTATGAAAGTTAAAGGATTCCGTAAGGTCATCGATCAAAAGCTTTTTTAGCTGTCCAAGGTAGTGATGCAGCAAAAAAACTTCCTCACCATGGAAGATGTAGAGTCTGTCTACTTTCTTTTCCCGCAAACTCAGCTTCAGCTGCTGAAGCTCGGATTTATCTTCTTGCTTTTTAGCCATTCTTTCACCCCCTGTAAATGATAGTACCATGAATGTCGGTACGATAAACAATGCAGCCAAATTCACTTAGCCGCGCAAGCAACTTATCCGAAGGATGTCTGTAGCGATTATTTCTCCCCACCGAAATGAATACATATTCCGGATTCGTCTGTGTAAGGAATTCCACGCCGGTAGAACCGGACGAACCGTGATGCCCTGCGATCAAAACATCCAGCTTAGGAAGTTCGGTTCGGTGCAAAAGCAGCATCTCGCCCAGAGAACCTCTGTCACCGATAATCAGTATATCACAATTTTCCCGCTGGAACAAGACACATAAACTGCTTTCGTTTCCTAAATTATAGGATTCCGGACCAAATATCGTGATTTGGGTCTGCCCGAATTGGATCGACATATCATTAGACACAGTAATCACAGAATCCCCAGCTGCTTCACGAATGGAGCGGGATATGCCGCTGTCATCCATCATGTACGGTAGATATACTGCATCCGAAGGCACTCTTGTCAGCAAACATGGTATGCCACCGGCATGGTCGTCATCATAATGGGTAACGATTACCCCATCGAGTCTACTGATTCCTTGGCTCAGCAGCGTTTCTGCTGCCTTATCAGCACTGTTCCAATCGCTGCTTCCGCCGCAATCCACAAGGAATGTCTTTCCGTCACCTTGCAGCAAAATACACTGCCCCTGGCCAACATCCAAAACAGTCATTCTGCAGGGATCCAACAATGGCTCGATCCATGAAAACACCAGACACAAGCAAAGGCTCACCGTTGAGAGGCAGAAAAATATTAGTACCGACTTTCTTTTCATACATAAGAAAAGAGCTAGCAATACGTAAGAAAAAGCAAGCCAAATGATGATGTATACGCTTTCTGTATAGACAGCAGCTAAAGGAAAAGAGGCAATCAATTTAGATGTGCCCAACAACAACCGAATTGGATAGGATGTCAACCAAGCCGCAATGCGACCGGCATATAAACTGATTAAGCTGACACCACATATCAAAAGAACAGCATAAAATATGTAGGTCACTAACCAAACCACAATCAGATTCGTCAAAACACTCACCAAACTGATTGCGCCAAAATACACTGCAACCAATGGTGTTGTCATCACAGAAGCAGCTAAGGAAATGGAGACAGAACTTGCAAACCAACGCTTCATTTTTGCTTCGACACCCTTCCCATTTGTGCTGCCAAACCGTTTTTCATCCGTAATCCAAGCATAGATTCGCCCGGAGAACAGAAATATACCGATCATACACGCAAAAGAAAGCTGAAAGCTGACGGAAATAATCACCATCGGATTTATGACCAGCATTACCAAAGCAGCAAGTCCAAGGGCCGTCGGTGGATCATATTCTTTTTTAATAAGCATCGCCGTCAGAAACAAACCCTGCATAATGCATGCTCTTGTAACGGAAGGTGTAAAGCCAGTGATCGCTGCGAACAATATTAAAGTAGGAATCCCGATTAAAAATAGCAAAATACGCCTTTTCCCGAGAAACAGCGCTGCCAAACTCATCAATATAGAAACATGAAGACCGGATACAGCAACGATATGGCTGATACCGCTGACTTTAAATGCTGTATTTGTTTCATAATCAATGCCGCTTCTGTCTCCCAGCAGCAGCGCCTTTGCAAAAGCTGCCGCATCCTTTGGAAGCAAAGCTTCGATCCGCTGAATTAACTGCATACGAATCATCTGCGGATAATATTTCCCCTTAACGGCATCTGCCCTCACATGGGCAACCTCCCCTTCCGGATACGCCAGAAGGAAAATGCCGTCACCGCGGTGATAGCTTGGATCCTTAGCACCACCGATTGAAGTATAACGGAAATAGAAATTACCCTTAAGGATGTCCCCTGGCTTGCATGAAACTACTTCCCGCAAATATATGGTCACATGGTATGTTCGATCATCTCTCGTTAAATTCGCGCTGACTGTACAGCCATAATCGGTTACGACACTATAATCAGAAACTTCCAACTCCGTTTCTACATAGGTAGAATCCAAGACTCTCACAGAAGACAGAGCAAACGAATCATACAACAAAAACCAGACCGTACCGACGGCAAACGCAATAAGGACTACCGCAATGGTCCGAAAACCTCGGAATCTTTTGGATACCAAAACCGATCCAAGACCCAGAACCAAGGCGATGACACCAAAAAGCATAAAATGCTTTGGGAATAAATACGCACCCAAAGCGCAGGAGATGGCAAAGCCGACAGAAAACCACATCAGCTTTCGCATAGGATTCCCCCTATAAAAAAGGACGCTACCGGTAGCGGCAGCGTCCATATCTAAATTAATTCAACTTGGAAGAAACGAAATCATCCACCAGAGCAAGGGCATTATCTACCTTTGTAACATCCTTGCCGCCGCCCATAGCGGAGTCCGGTTTGCCGCCGCCGCTGCCGCCGCAGGTTGTGCAAACAAGCTTCACAAGGTCACCGGCGCGAATACCCTTAGCCACTGCATCCTTACCGCAAACAGCCAGGAATGTGATCTTGCCGTCGTTCACTGCGGACAGAACAGCAACCACATCGGAAGCCTTGTCCCGCAGCAGGTCGCCCATCTGGCGCAGCTTATTAGGATCGGCATTGGGTACGACAGCGGTGATCACATGCATGCCGCAGACATTTCTGGCACCATACAGGAAACGTTCAGCCTCACCGGCAGTCTCACGAGCCTTAATGGACTCGATGGTCTTTTTCAGATTCTTGATCTCCTCCACCTGAGTTTCAAGCTTGGATGCAAGCTCCGCAGGCTTGGTCTTGAGGATCGCGCAGGCATCATAGATGCGCTGACGGGCCAGTTCCATCTCCGCAAGGCAAGCCTTACCGGTGATGGCCTCAATACGGCGGACGCCGGATGCAACACTACCCTCGCTCTCAATGCGGAAAGGACCTATCTTAGCAGTGTTGTCAAGATGGGTACCGCCGCACAGCTCGATGGAATAACCGCCCATGTTGACAACACGGACATTATCACCGTACTTCTCGCTGAACAGAGCCGTTGCACCCAGAGCCTTTGCATCGTCAATGGCCATAACGCGGGTATCAATCGGATACCCATCCAAAACAGCGGACTGCACAATAGCATCGATCTTTGCAAGCTCTTCAGAGGTAACTGCCGCGTAATGGGTAAAGTCAAAACGCAGACGGTCGGGCTCAACCAGAGAGCCGGCCTGATGGACATGGTCGCCCAGCACACTTGTCAGTGCCTTCTGCAGCAGGTGGGTCGCAGAGTGGGCACGCATGATGCCCTTACGACGATCCACATCGATGGATGCGCAAACAACATCTTCGGTCTTGATGGTGCCCTTGACCATCCTACCGCTGTGCAGATACTTATCGCCCTTATCCTTCTGAACATTGTTGACCTCAAAGCGGCTGTCACCAACCAGGATCACACCGTGGTCAGCCAACTGGCCACCCATTTCGGCATAGAAGGGTGTCTTATCCAGAACGATAATGCCGTTTTCTCCGCCGGTAATGGAGCCAGTGACTTCTTCGCCGACACAGACCGCCAGAACCTTAGCATCGCAGACATTTACATCATAGCCCACAAAATTCGTGGGGGTGGTATCAAGGCCCAGATCAATACCTGCCCAGCCCAGATCGCCCAGAGCCTTACGGGCCTCACGGGCACGGACACGCTGCTCCTCGCGGCATGCGACATACTTGTCCATGTCCACGGTCATACCCTCATCTTCCAGCATTTCCGCAGTCAGATCAATGGGGAAACCGTAGGTATCTGCCAGCAGGAAGGCATCCTCGCCAGAAAACACGGTCCTGTCCTCTGCCTTATGCTCAGCGAGTTTCTCGGAGAAAATACGCATACCACCGTCGATGGTCTTGCAGAAGGATTCTTCTTCGGTCAAAACAGTCTTAACGATGTAGTCCTTGCGCTCCCGTAGGTAGCTGTAATGGCTTTCATTCTCACGAATGACAGTCTCTACAACCTCAAACAGGAAGGGTTTCTTTACACCCAGAAGTCTGCCGTGACGGGCAGCGCGGCGAAGAAGACGGCGCAGAACATAGCCGCGGCCTTCATTGGTGGGACGGACGCCATCAGCGATCATAAAGGTAGAAGCACGAATATGGTCGGTGATAACACGCAGAGAAACATCGGTCTTGGTGCTCTGGCCGTAGGAAGCGCCGGTAATGGCGGTGACATGGTTGGTGATGTTCATAACGGTGTCCACGTCAAAGAGACTGTTAACATCCTGGCAGACAACCGCCAGACGCTCCAGACCCATGCCGGTATCGATATTCTTCTGCACCAGCTCGGTGTAGTTACCCTGACCATCATTGTCAAACTGGGAGAAAACATTGTTCCAGACTTCCATGTAGCGGTCGCAATCGCAGCCGACGGTACAGCCGGGCTCGCCGCAGCCGTACTTCTCACCGCGGTCATAATAGACCTCGGAGCAAGGACCGCAGGGACCGGAACCGTGCTCCCAGAAATTGTCCTTCTTGCCGAAACGGAACACATGGTCAGCGGGAACACCGACCTCCTTGGTCCAAATCTCAAAGGCCTCCTCATCGTTTTCATAGATGGAAGGATACAGACGGTTCTCGTCAAGACCGACTGTCTTGGTTAAAAATTCCCAACACCATGCGATGGCTTCGTGCTTGAAATAATCGCCAAAGGAGAAGTTACCCAGCATTTCAAAATAAGTGCCGTGACGGGCAGTCTTACCGATGTTTTCAATGTCACCGGTACGGATGCACTTCTGGCAGGTGCAGACACGGCGGCGGGGCGGCTCCACCTCGCCCTTAAAGTAGGGCTTCATGGGTGCCATGCCGGAGTTGATCAACAGCAGAGATGCATCGTTCTGGGGAATCAAGGAAAAACTGGGAAGGCGCAGATGGCCCTTGCTCTCAAAGAAGCTGAGGAACATCTCACGCAGTTCGTTTACGCCGTAAGGCTTCGGATTGCTCATTGGATCTTACCTCCATAATAAATTCAAGTTCAGACAAAAACAAACACCTCGCCCCTAATATAGGGGCGAGGTTAATCGCGGTACCACCCTAATTATCCCAAACGGGACATCTTAGATGCTCTATAACGGGAGCTCCCGTCCCGGTCATCCCGGGCGACGCTGGAAGTGGCATACAGACAAGCAACATACGAGGCTCTCACTATCCCTCTTTCGCTGAATGTGCACGAATCTGCTTAGTTTCCGCATAGTCTTTGCATATCGTCAGTATTTTACCATAAAAAGACGAAATGTCAATGGTTTTTAACATAAACATCAAGGAATTACAAATTAAATATTGGATTCCAACCATGCCTTCATGGCACTTCTTCCCTCTTCTGTCATAGGAAAGGATTGCTCCCCTTCCATAGTGCTCAGCTCATAACAGAAAGGACCGTGCCAAAATTCCGCTTTAATGGTAGACTGCTCAAAATCCACTTCCTTTGCCGTGGCCATTACTACATTGGGGGCAGCACGAAATCGAAACGCCCCGCAAGAACCGGTGAAGATATTGTTCATGGCAAAGGTGTGCAGTGTTGGAAGAAAAATATCCGGCATCGCTTACTCCTCAGTCAGTGCTTCCATCTCATCCAGAAGCTCACCAAACAGCTGCAGTGCCTGATCCACGGGCTCGGGGCTGGTCATATCCACACCGGCACCCTTCAGCAGGTCAATGGGGCTCTTGGAGCAGCCGCCGGACAAGAAAGCAAGGTAATCCTTAACAGCACTCTCGCCTTCCTTTAGGATCTTACGGGACAGAGCGATAGCTGCAGAATAACCGGTAGCATACTGGAACACATAGTAATTCATATAGAAGTGAGGAATTCTTGCCCATTCCATCGCAATTCTATCATCAACGATCATATCAGGGCCAAAGTACATCTCATTCAGACGCTTGTACTCTACGCACAGAACATCCGCGGTGAGCGTCTTGCCCTCCTGAATCATACGGCCGATGTTCAGTTCAAACTCCGCGAACATGGTCTGGCGATACAGAGTGCCCTTAAACTGCTCAAGGAAGTGGTTAATGAGGTATGCCCGCTCCTTCTTATCTGTGGTCTTGGAAAGCAGGTACTCCATAAGAAGTGCCTCATTGCAGGTAGAAGCAACTTCCGCAACAAAGATCACATAATTGGCGTCAATGGGATTCTGGGTCTTGTTGGACAGGTAAGAATGCAGGGCGTGACCCATCTCGTGGGCCAGTGTAAACTGGCTGTCCAGAGTGCCGGTATAGTTCAGCAAAACATAGGGGTGAACAGATGCGCCAGCAGAATAAGCTCCGCTGCGCTTACCCTCGTTGGTATAAACATCAATCCAGCGGTTTTCAAAGCCCTGCTTCAAAATAGTGCGGTAATCCTCACCCAAAGGTGCAAGAGCATCATAAACAGTCTGCTTTGCGTCGGTGAAGTCGATCTTCTTGTCCACATCCGCAAGCAGCGGGGTGTAGACATCGTAGAAATGCAATTCGTCGAGCCCCAGCAGCTTCTTGCGCAGGCGGACATACCGATGCATCTTGTCCATATTCTTATGGACAACTTCAATCAGGTTCAGATATACAGAGGTAGGAACATTGGTTCTGTCCAGTGCCGCTTCAAAAGCGGAATCGTATTTCCTGGCTTCTGCAAAAAACTTCAGCTGCTTATTCTGGGCATTCAGCAAGGAAGCGGCCGTATTCTTAAAGGCAGCAAAGCTGTCATACAGATTCTCATAGGCACTCTTGCGCAGCACACGGTCAGCGCTGTTCTCGTAAGATACGAAATTGCCCTGACGAAGCGGATGCTTATTGCCTTCCGCATCCACTGCATCTTCAAAGGAAATATCCGCATCGGCAAACATACCGTAAATATCATCGGGTGCGGAAGCCATCTCCCCTGCCGCTGCCAGCAGCTTTTCTTCCGCAGAAGAAAGGGTATGAGCCTTACGGCGGCGCAGATTGGTCAAATATCGGCGGTAACGCTCCAATTCCGGCAATTCCGCATAGAAGCGATCCAGCGTTTCATCAGAAATCGCCATGATTTCCGGGGTATCAAAGCTGCAGGCAGCACTGTATGCAACCATAATGGAATAAAATTTGCCAACCATGCCCTGATATTTGGAATTCCGGGTATCCTCGTCCGCCTTGCGCATGCAGTAGTTTGCCAGCAGGCTGATCTTTGTACCGGCTTTCTCACCTTCGCTGATATAATTGTAAAGATTTGCAGCGCTTTCGCCAAGCTTACCCGCGTAAGCGACCGCATTTTTCTGATCCTCAGCAATCGTTTCCAATTCCGCTTCCCAGGCTTCATCAGAAGGGTACATATCTTCTGTAGCCCATCTATCTTCAATCGCAATCTCATCGCGCTGGGGGATCTTCTTGATTTCTTCCACTGGGATACCTCCATACATATTGTTTTTTACATTATACCATCCGCTTTTTTAAAAAGCAATCCTTGCATTTTTCCCGTAAATATGGTAAATTAGCCCACGGTGATAATTATGAAAGAAAAACTGAAGGGAAGCCTGCTTCTTGTATTGGCAACAGTGATCTGGGGAAGCGCCTTTGTGGCGCAAAGTGCAGGTATGGATCTGATCGGCCCATTCACATTCCAAACTGTCCGTTGTCTGCTTGCAGTTATCGCTCTAATTCCCGTTATCTATCTTCTTGACGGCAAGGACAGCAAAAATTTTATCCGCAAATGGGCCGACAAGAAGTTATGGCGTACCGGTGCCCTCTGCGGTCTTGCTCTGTTCTTTGCCCAGAGTCTGCAGCAGGTGGGACTTGTCTATACGGATGCGGGTAAAGCCGGCTTTATAACCGCAATGTACATCGTCATCGTTCCGATTCTCGGTATTTTCTTAAAACGCAAACCCACAGCTGCCGCAGTTATAAGTATTTTCATTGCCGTGGCAGGACTTTATTTGTTAAGCTGTGTAGGCGTAACGCAAATCAACATCGGTGATGTACTGATGCTGCTCTGCGCAGTGGCATTCGCCGTTCAAATCACCATCGTGGACCGGTTTGCAGGTGATCTGGACAGCATACGGTTGAATTGCATTCAAGCTCTGGTTGTGACGGTTTTGTCTGCTGTATTTATGTTCTTTACCGAAAAGCCTCAGATCCAACCCATCGTAAACTGCTGGCTGCCGCTTTGCTATGCAGGCGTACTGTCTATGGGCGCAGCTTATTCCCTGCAGATTGTCGGACAGAAATCTTTAGAACCCACAACCGCATCTTTGATCATGAGTCTGGAATCCGTTTTTGCGGTTCTTTCTGCTTGGCTGATCCTCAACGAACGGTTAACGCCCTGGGAGCTTGCAGGTTGTATTCTTGTATTTTCCGCTGTCATTCTCTCCCAGATCCCTTTCAAAAGAAAACCAAAAGCATAAGAAATCCCCGAAGGATAACCTTCGGGAATTTTTCTTACATATGGCGTATCGACTGATTAATTTCCCTTCCGCAAATCGGCTTGGATAATGCGTTTCATAGCTTCAATACCCACTTTGATTGCTCCGGAAGTATCCTCAGTCATAGGCATGAACATCCCTGCTTTTTCCCGTTCCTGATTCCAAACAGCATGGAAGCAGCTGCCGCAGCGCACATTCAGCGCCGCCGCAACAACAAACAGCGCAGCAGACTCCATTTCGCTTGCTTTTACGCCTAACCGTTTCCATGCCTCCCATTTCTGCAACAGCTCATAAGATACAGGTGACCGCTCGGGGCTATGCTGACCGTAAAAAGAGTCTTTACACTGGACGACACCGGTATGAACCCGGAAGCCCAAGTCCTCACCTGCATCCTTGAGAGCTGCAGTGACATCAAAGTCTGGGACAGAGGGATATTCAATAGGGGCATATTCCAGAGATGTGTGCTCAAAGCGGATTGCACCCGTTGCGACAACAACATCTCCCGGGCAGACATCCAGATGGATTCCACCACAGGTACCGATACGGATAAATGTATCCGCACCGATAGCCACAAGCTCCTCCATAGCAATCGCTGCGGAAGGTCCGCCGATACCGGTGGAACAAACACTGACTTTTTCCCCCATCAATGTTCCTGTCCAGACATTATACTCCCGGTTCATTCCAATATGGACCGGATTTTCAAAATGCGCTGCAATGGACTCACAGCGTCCCGGATCGCCTGGAAGAAAGACATAGCGGCCCACATCACCCTTCTGGCAGCGAATATGGAACTGCATTCCGATATCTTGCATAATATACCTCCTCACTCAAAATAAACTTACCTGACTGGTCTCCGGAAGGTCGCCAAAAGCACCGGCATCCTTCAGCATTTGGATATGGGTCTTTGATACCTTGGGACAGGCAGCGGCAACTTCCTCAATGGACAGGAATTGCTTGCCTTCTCTTCCACGCATCAGATCCCATGCAGCGTTTTCACCGAGGCCGGAAATGGAAACAAAAGGCGGAAGCAATTTCCCGTCAACTATCAGGAATTTGGTTGCATGGCTCTTATAAATATCAATCGGCAGGAATTCAAACCCCCGCAAATAGTATTCATAAGCGACCTCAAGGGTTGTCAGCAGATCTTCATCCTTGTCTGTTGCGTTTTCGTTGTTCTCAATGGCATCAATATTCGCGAGGACAGCGTCCATGCCCTGCGTCATTAACACCGCATCAAATCCGCCCTTTTGGCTGCGGCGGTAGAAATATGCGGAATAGAATGCCAGCGGATGGTAGACCTTAAACCACGCAATACGGAACGCCATCATAACATAGGCAACGGCGTGGGCCTTGGGGAACAGATATTTGATCTTCTTGCAGGAGCCGATATACCAGTCCGGAACTCCTGCATCAATCATTTCCTGTTCCGCACCGTCAGGCAAACCTCTGCCCTTACGAACGGATTCCATGATCTTAAAAGCCCGTTTTTCCGGCAGACCGCAGGAGATCAGGTAAATCATTATATCGTCACGGCAACCGATAGTGCCGTCAACTGTGGCCGTCTTGGATGTGATCAGATCACGGGCATTACCCAACCACACATCCGTACCGTGCGTATAACCGGAGATCCGGACAAGGAAGTCAAACTTTGTCGGCATGGTATCCAGCAAAACGCCGCGGGTGAATCGGGTATTGAATTCCGGAACGGCAACAGCACCGGTGGGTCCAAGAATCTTATCATTTTCATAACCAAGAACCTTACTGGATGTGAAGATCGACATTGTATCCTTGTCATCCAATGGAATGGTCTTGGCATCCACACCCGTCATATCCTCCATCATACGGATCATGGTTGGGTCATCGTGTCCCAGCATATCCAGCTTCAGAAGATTTTCTTCCATGGAGTGATATTCAAAATGCGTGGTAATCTGATCGGAATTGGGATCATCTGCCGGGTGCTGTACCGGACAGAAATCCCAAATTTCATTTTCCTGCGGGATAACTACAAGACCTCCGGGGTGCTGTCCGGTTGTTCTGCGTGCACCAACGCAGCCGGAAGCCAAACGGTTCATCTCCGCAATGGGAGCCGATTTACCACGTTCTTCCAGATATTTTTTAACATATCCAAAGGCTGTTTTATCCGCCAACGTGCCAATAGTTCCCGCTCGGAAAACATGGGACTTTCCGAACATTTCAATACAGTAAGCATGGGCTTTTGCCTGATATTCACCGGAAAAGTTCAAGTCGATATCAGGCACTTTGTCGCCGCCAAAACCCAGAAATGTTTCGAAAGGGATGTTGAAACCGTCTTTTTCCAGTTTCGTCCCGCACTTGGGGCAAACGGCATCTGGCAAATCCGCACCGCAGTTATAGCCTTTGGGAATATCCAGAATAGTGTGCTTGCAGTCAGGATTTGGGCAACGGTAATGTGGTGGGAAAGAATTAACCTCTGTAATTCCGGACATGTATGCAACAATGGAAGAACCGACAGAGCCTCGGGAACCGACCAGATAGCCATGCTCCAGAGAATTCTGAACCAACTTCTGGGCAGACATATAAATAACATCATAATGGCAGGAAATAATGTCATTCAATTCCGTTTCCACACGTTTAACGAAAAATTCCGGAGGATTCTCGCCATACAATCTGTGGAATTTCCCGTAGACAAGATTCTTCAGATCCTCCACGGAATTTTCAATCTTGGGCGCAAAAAGGTTATGGGGAACGGGACGAACCCTTTCACACATGTCCGCAATCATATTGGTGTTGGTAACAACCACTTCATACGCCTTCTCCGGACCCAGATACGCAAATTCCTGCAGCATATCATCCGTTGTACGGAAATACAAGGGATTATCCCGGTCACAATCCTCATATTTTTGGGTAAGAATATGACGGAAAATTTCATCCTCCGGATTCAGGAAATGGACATCTCCCGTTGCGACAACCGGTTTTCCCAAATCTTCGCCCAACCGAACGATTGTCCGGTTAAACTCTCGCAATTCTTCGTCATCCTTAGCCATGCCCTTGGCTAGCATAAAACGGTTATTGGATAGCGGCTGAATCTCCAAAAAGTCATAGAAAGAAGCTATCTGCTTCAGTTCATCATAACTCTTTTTCTTAAGAACCGCCTGAAATAGCTCACCAGCTTCACAGCCCGAACCGATAATTAATCCTTCCCTGTGAGCCAAGATGTCGGATTTGGGGATTCTGGGTGCTTTTTTATGGAAGTGGAGATTTGAATTGGAAATCAGATGATATAGATTTCGTAAGCCCACCTGGTTCTTGGCAAAGAGAATAATGTGATAGGGATTACGGGCAAAGATCACACCCTTTGACTGCTGCTTCATCAATATAGAATTCACATTTTGCAGGCTATTGATTCCCATATCTTTCAACTGGGGAAACAGCTTTGCCAGAATCAAACCGCAGATATTTGCGTCGTCTGCTGCACGATGATGGTTGAAATTCGGCAACTTTAATTCCTTAGCCACAATGTCCAGCTTGTGCTTGCCTAACTGAGGCAGAAGCTGCTGTGACAGTGACAAAGTGTCAATTGATGTGTAATTATACGGAAGATTCAGTCTGCTGCATGCAGCCTGAATAAAGGAAATATCAAACTTTGCGTTATGTGCTACCAGCACTCTACCACCGATAAATTTAAGAAATGCCGGAAGAACCTCTTCAATATCCGGAGCGTCCTTCAGCATATCATCCGTAATGCCCGTCAAATCTATGATCTTTCTTTCCAGCGCCTGATGAGGATTGACAAAAGCCTGGAAACGGTCCAACTCCTTGCCACTCTTCATAAGTACAGCGCCGATCTCGATGATCTGATCAGATTCCGGCAGCAAGCCCGTAGTTTCCAAGTCGAATGAAACATACTCCTGGTCAAAGGTCATTTCCTGAGCACCCCGGACAATTTCCCGTCCGTCCACATCATTGACAAAATACCCTTCGCAGCCGTACAGAACCTTGATTGGTTCATCGGTTCCCGCAATGAGTGCTGCCTTCTTCCCTTCCACAGCATGCATTGCATTGGGGAACGAATGCGCACAGCCGTGGTCTGTGATCGCTATGGCGCGGTGACCCCATGCTGCAGCCTGACGGACTGCTTGCTCGGTATCTGTTAGGGCATCCATATTACTCATTGTGGTGTGCAGATGCAGCTCCACACGCTTTTTGCCTTCTGTAAGATCCTTACGCTTAGGCATTGTGCCGGGCATCATGGAATAGGGATTGAGCACCATTTCGTTGTCAAATTTATCGACGGTTATCTTGCCCTGAACCCGCAGGACAGCACCTTCCTTCACATTCTCAATGATCGCTTTTGCTTCCCGATCCTCCAGAAAACGTTTTACCCGGACAGAACCGGTATTGTCAGTCATATCAAAGCTAATGACCCAAGCATTGCGTTTTTTCAGTTCCTTGTGATCAACAGCAAATACCCGTCCCTCAACAATAACGCTGCCCATATCGAGGTCGAGTGAATTCATAGAAATCGGTGTGCCTTTAAAGGATTTACCGAAGAAGCAATCGGACTGGGTAGGGGCAGGATTCTCTTTTTTCTGTGCCAGAGGTACGGTGGGTAGCTCGCTGATCATTTGATTGCGGATCTTCTCCATGGCATCAAACAACGCCTGTCCTTCCAGCGATTGTTCCGACTCAATGCGAAAATCAACTGCCGTTGCAAAACGCTCTTGCAGGATGCTGCGGACAGCAGGAATACACTCCTCAATCAACTTTTTGCCATTTGCGGGTAAATGAATCACTAAAGTCTGATCCTCCCAACTCCACTGGGCACCGGCAAGGGAACCACGAGTCATGGAATTTTGCTGTACAAACAATTCCATAAGCTCTGCAGGCTCGATAGATGTAAGCTGGTCTGCAGGAAAAGTTGCAGTCAGCAGCAACTCATGCAAACCGTAAATTTCGCAAATGCCCTGCTGTGCAATGCGAAGCTGAGATTGAGGGATATAAATATCAGAATGGATCACAACATGGATTTTTCTGGCCGCAGGATCCAAATCCGCAGCAACAATGGCCGCCTGAGACAGCGCACTTTTCAGTGGCTCAGGCGGCTCATAGTCTGAAAACATATTCAGAAAATCTACTCTTTCGTTCATTTCTTACCTTAAAAATTCTCGATTCTCTTCAACAGCGCAGGTAGAAGTTCCTCAAAGGGAAGCTTCTCAACCTGTTCTCCTTTTTCAAATATCATACCCCAGCCATCACCGCCGGCAATGCCGATATCGGCTTCTCTTGCTTCACCGGGGCCGTTGACAACACAGCCCATAACCGCAACCGTCAAGGGTTTCTGGCAATCCTTCAGTGCTTCATCCACACGGTTGACAAGGCTGATCAAATCAATGCGCGTTCTGCCGCAGGTAGGACAGGAGATGATATTCACGCCCTCTTTACGCAGACCGGCCGCCTTCAGAATATCCTTAGCAGCATAGACTTCCTGCACCGGATCATCCGTCAAACTGACGCGAATGGTATCTCCTATGCCGTCCAGCAGCAGTGCTCCTATGCCCATAGCTGATTTGATCATACCCATTTTCACCGGGCCGGTCTCCGTGACACCAATATGCAGCGGATAATCGCACTTGCTTCTGAACAACCGTGCTGCAGCAACCATGGTAGACACTGTAGACGATTTCATGGACAGACAGGTATCGTAAAAGCCGTACCTTTCCAGCAATTCCAAATGCTCGAACGCGCTCTCCACCAGCGCCTCCGCTGTGGGATGACCGTACTTCTCCAGCAACCGCTTATCCAAACTGCCGCCATTCACACCCACGCGGATCGGGATCCTCTTATCCTTGCAGACATCAACAACAGCTTTTACCCTGTCCTCTCCGCCAATATTACCAGGGTTTATGCGAATTTTTGAAGCGCCGCCTTCTGCTGCCGCAATGGCAAGCTTATAGTCAAAATGAATGTCCGCAACAAGTGGCAGCTCGCTTTCCTTGCAGATCTGTGCAAAGCCCCGGGCTGCTTCCATGTTTTGAACCGAAAGACGGGCGATCTGGCATCCGGAAGTCTTCAGCTTTCGGATCTGTACCAGAGAAGCCGCGACATCTGTCGTTTTAGTATTCAGCATTGACTGGATCACCACTGGTGCTCCACCGCCAATAGGGACACCACCCACAAGGATCTGTCTGGTCATAACCGTTACCCCTTAAAAATATAGAAAATGTCCTTAAACATGATCGCTGCCATCAGGATTAGCAAAAGAATCATACCGACGCCATGGATATAGCCTTCATACTTGGGATTAATCTTCTTGCGGATAATCTTTTCAATCACTGTGGTCAGCAGCAACGCCACTACCCGTCCACCATCTAAGGCCGGAATCGGAAGCAGATTCATGACCGCCAGATTGATTGCGATGAAGCCACCGAAATACAGCATATTCATCAGTGCGTCCACCCAAGTGGCCGACTGATCGGCAACATCAGACATTTGCTGCATAATACCAACAGGACCGGACATATCGGAAAATCCAGCCTTTCCTGTCAAAAGCATCTGAAGGCTCAAACGAACGGTACGAACGACATTAATGCAGGAATTCACGCTGTAACGCAGCTTTGCACCAAGGGTAGCGTCTTCAACGGAAAAACTAAAACCATATCGGGGTATTTCCTCGTTACCAAAGATTCGCTTTTCCATTTTAAAATCATTCAAATATACTTTTTCCCCATCGCGTTCGATCACAAGATCATGAACATCTCCGCCGTTCAAGCTGAGGATCATGTTGAAATCGGAATGGGTATAGATCTTTTCACCGTCTACTTCCAAAAACCGGTCACCAATTTGTAAACCATTATCACCGGCAAGCAAACAACCCTCATCAAAGCCTGCAACTACCGGAGTAATGAACTGTACAGCCGGTGCAAACACGATCAGCATGATCAAAAAACCGGCGACAAGATTCATGCCGGAACCAGCGACCAGAATGATCAGCCGCTTCCACCACGGTGCCTTCTGGAAGGAACGGGGGCTGTCCGTATCCGCATCCTCGCCCTCCATAGCGCAGTAACCGCCTATGGGGATGCAGCGAATGGAATATAGGGTCTCCCCTACTTTCTTTTTGAAAATAGCCGGACCCATAAACATGGCAAACTCATTGACCTGCACATTGGAAGCCTTTGCTGCAAGAAAATGGCCAAGTTCATGGACGAATATTAAGATACTAAATAGTAAAATCGCAAAAACAATACTCATAAGGTCCTCATTTCAAATTTGCGTAGTGACGAAAAACATATTCACGGGCCAATCGGTCCGACTCCAAAATCTCATCAAGGGTTGGGTTTTGAATAAACGGAACCGCATTCACAGCTCCTGAAACTAGATCATAAATATCGTAGAAACCGATTTGATCATCCAAATACAGAGATACCGCCGCTTCATTCGCACCGTTCATGACGGGACATGCCGTACCGCCAAGCTTTGCGCAACGGTACGCCAGTGCAAGGCACGGAAATGCCTCCAGATCCGGCTCACAGAAGGTCAAGCTGCCGCATTTTGTGAGGTCCAAACGGTCAACAGGACACTTTTGACGCTCAGGATAGGTCAGAGCCAGCTGGATTGGCAAGCGCATATCCGGAGTTCCAAGCTGGGCCATGACCGCACCGTCCACCATTTCCACCATACTGTGTACTATACTCTGGCGGTGGATCAAAACATCCACTTTATCCGCAGGCATGTTATAAAGCCGCATAGCCTCGATAACTTCCAAACCCTTATTCATAAGTGTAGCACAATCGATGGTGATTTTTGCACCCATCTTCCAATTGGGATGCTTTAGCGCATCCGCCTTGGTAACATTTTTGAGCTGTTGCCGGTCCATGCCAAAAAACGGTCCGCCGGAGCAAGTTAAAAGGATTCTTTGGACTTCATCCCGATCCGAAACACCCATCAAGCACTGAAAAATGGCGGAATGCTCGGAATCCACCGGAACGATCTGTACAGAATGCTTTTTTGCCTCAGCCATTACAAGCTCGCCGGCGCAGACAAGCGTCTCCTTATTGGCTAGACCGATCCGCTTACCTGCGCGAATTGCTGCCAGTGTCGGCTTTAAGCCAAGCATGCCCACAACTGCAGTGATTACGCATTCTGCGCTTCGTAAAGTAGCAGCCTCTATCAGGCCTTCTTCGCCCCATGCAATCCGGATATCTAAATCCTTGATTTGGTCACGAAGCAACTCAGCAGACGCTTGTGTAGCCATAACAGCCAGCTCTGGGCGGAACATGCGGCACTGCACGGCCATCCGCTCCACATTGGTACCTGCAGTCAAAGCAGCCACACGAACATTCATACGGCTGATAATATCCAGACTCTGCCGGCCGATAGAGCCGGTAGACCCCAAAATACTGACACTTTTTATCATACCTCTACCACCACTACAGGAAGAACATCCAACAACAATTCAACCAACGGACAAACAAACAGCATGGAATCAAACCGGTCCAGGACCCCGCCATGACCGGGGAACAGATTTCCGTAATCCTTGACGCCTGTCTGGCGCTTGATCACGGAGAAGCACAGATCCCCGAAAACAGCGATTGCGGATCCAACGATTGCATAAACAAGCGCATACCCGTAATTAACAGACGCTTTAAAGAAAACATGAATCACAAAAGTATACAGCAGCATACCTACAATCGCAAAGGAAACGCCGCCAAAAACACCTTCCACACTCTTCTTAGGGCTGATCAACGGGGCAAGCTTATGTTTTCCAAACCGACATCCGATAAAGTATGCGCCGGAATCCGAAAGGAACGCAACAACAAAGGGAATCAGAATGACATATCGTCCGTTATTTGGTGCAATAATCCGAACCAGACTGGAAAGCAGGAACGGAATCAACAGTCCTCCTGCGATACAGATGCAAATTCTGTCAAAGCGGAGTTTCATGCCGGAAAGCATTGTTTCCATAAACAAAAGAACCAGAAACAGCAAAATCACAGCCAGCGCCCAAGCCTTGTTCATGCCGAAATAGCACCAAACTGGCACTAGCGCCGCAGTAACGACCGTATAAATAACAAGACGGAAATGTTTCACAAGGCCTGTATTATACAGTAATTCGATTGCGGAAAAGGCACAAAGCAAGCTGAACAGAATCACCATAACGATTTTCGGTGCAGCAAACAAAACCAGCAACAGCAACGGAACCAGAACCGCAGCGGTAATCACTCTTGTTTTCATTTCTTACGCACCTCCAAAACGGCGATTCCGGCGATGAAATTCGACAATCGCTTCGTCAAGATCTTTGGGGCCAAAGTCGGGCCAAAGTACATTCATAAAAACGA
This sequence comes from Oscillospiraceae bacterium, assembly GCA_017408725.1. The sequence continues at coordinate 26,017 of JAFQUA010000008.1, read as the reverse complement.
ACTCGGAATACACTGTCTGCCACGGAAGGAAATTGCTGGTTCTCTTTTCTCCCGAGGGGCGAATGACCAGTTCCGGATCCGGCACACCGGCAGAATCCAGGTAAGCGTCAAACAGTTCTTCTGTCATGTCTTCAGGCTGACGAAGGCCGGCGGCAACATCTTTCGCAAATTCGCGGATACCGCGAACGATCTCGTCACGGCCACCATAATTTAAGCAGAAATTTACCTGCACATCGTGATAAACAGCAGAACGGCTCTGGGCTTCCTCGCACAGCTGCCGCAAATCGGGACTCAATCTGCTCAAATCTCCAAAGAAATGGAAATGCACACGATTCTTCTCCATATCCCGGAGGGCTTCCTTTAAATATGCACCCAAAAGCAGCATAATGCCGGAAACTTCTTCCTGAGACCGTTTCCAGTTCTCCGTAGAAAATGCATAGACTGTTAAATATTTCACGCCAATCTTACGGCAATAATTGGCAATATTACGAAACGCCTCCGCACCGGCCTTATGACCGGCGGTTCTTGGGAGCTTGCGCTGCTTTGCCCACCGCCCGTTTCCATCCATGATGATCGCAATATGCTGGGGCGGCTGATGATTTTTGGTATGATCAGATACAGACATAATAACCTCTTTACAGAGCATTAGGGGCGTTTCCGCCCCCAATACACAATATGGGCCTTAAATGGCCATCAATTCTTTTTCTTTGGCAGCGGTGGCTTCGTCCACCTTCTTGATATACTTATCCAACAGGTCCTGCAGATCCTTTTCTGCCTTCTTCTGCTCATCCTCGGTGATCTCGCTGTTCTTCTTCAGTTTCTTCACATAATCCATGCCGTCACGGCGGATATTGCGCATAGCAACCTTACCGTCCTCGGCATACTTCTTTACCTGCTTGGTCAGTTCCTTACGGCGCTCCTCAGTCAGCTGAGGGAAAATAAGGCGGATAACCTTACCGTCATTCTGGGGATTGATGCCCAGATCAGAAGATTGGATAGCCTTCTGAATGTCCTTCAGCAGCTTGGTATCCCAAGGGGCGATGACCAGCGTACGGGCATCGGGAGAGGAAATGGTCGCAACACCGTTCAATGGAGTTTCACTTCCATAGTATTCCACATTAATGCGGTCCAGAACCTTTGCATTGGCACGACCGGCACGAACTGCACCGAATTCCTCATGCAAATGGTCCACAGCCTTGCTCATTCTTCTTTCAAATTCCTTAAAATCAACACTCATTGCTGAATCCTCCTATAAATCAATTAGTAACGGTGGTTCCAATGTCTTCGCCACGAACCACACGGATAATACTGTTTTCCTCAGCCAGACCGAAGCAGACCATAGTCATGTCATTGTCCATGGCCAGTGCCATAGCGGTGGTATCGGTAGCCTTCAGGTGCTTGGCAAGACACTCATCGTAAGTAAGCTTCGTGTACCGTACGGCATTAGGATCCTTCTTGGGGTCTGCAGAATAAATGGCATCCACATTCTTGGCCATCAAAATGGCGTCTGCCTCAATTTCCACACCGCGGAGCACAGCACCAGTATCTGTGGAGAAATAGGGATTGCCTGTGCCGGCCGCAAAAATAACAACCTTGCCTTCATTCAGATAGCGGTGGGCAAGATCTCTAGTAAAGTATTCCGCATACTTATGAATCTCCACCGCTGTCAATACTCTCGCGTCCATACCGTACTGCTCCAGCACGTCCGCAACCGCGATGGCATTCATAACAGTCGCCAGCATACCCATGGCATCGGCGTGGCTGCGCTGCATTTTGCCGCTGCCGTTCTTAACACCCCGCCAGAAGTTACCGCCGCCGATCACAAGACCTACCTGCACGCCCATATCCACGCATTCCTTAATGGCTTCACAAACTTCACCGATTTTTTTAAAGTCCAGACCGAAGCCGTCGCCCTGTGCTGTTTTTTCACCCAGCGCCTCACCGCTGACCTTCAGCAGGATGCGCTTGTATTTGAGTACAGACAAATGTTACCACTCCTTCTCCTATATCTTATCCTATTTTAATATAAGAAAGGCGAATTGACAACAACAAATTTCACAATTTCCCGATTGTTTTCTGATATTTTACAAATTAAAAAGGACGCACAGAATTTCTGTTGCAAAAATGGTAACAATCGGTTATAATTATTTGAAATGTAATTTTTACCGAAGAGAGGTTACTGCAATATGGCTGAAATCACCGAAAGCAAGAATTTCATCCACGCATTTATTGAAGAAGACATCGCTGAGGGTGGGCGTTACGCTGGACAGACTGTTCACACCCGTTTTCCGCCCGAGCCCAACGGCTATCTGCATATCGGACACTGCAAAGCATTGATCATCGATTTCGGCACAGCTGAAAAGTTTAACGGTCTTTGCAATCTGCGCATGGACGATACCAACCCCACCAAGGAAGATGTGGAGTTCGTTGAAGCCATCAAGGAAGACATCCACTGGCTGGGCTTTGACTGGGGCGACCGCTTTTACTATGGCTCTGACTATTTTGAAAAGGACTACGAGTACGCTGTAGAGCTGATCAAGAAGGGCCTTGCCTATGTCTGTGAGCTGACCCCCGAGCAGTTCAAGGATTACCGCGGCGATCTGAACACCCCCGCCCAGTCCCCATACCGTGACCGTCCCATTGAGGAAAGTCTGGATCTGTTCGCGCGGATGCGTGCCGGCGAGTTCGAGGATAACAAGTATACCCTCCGCGCAAAGATCGATCTGGCCTCGGGCAACTTCAATATGCGCGATCCCGTAATTTACCGGATTCGTCACATGCATCACCACCGCCAGGGTGACAAGTGGTGCATTTATCCCATGTACGACTTCGCCCATCCCATTCAGGACGCGCTGGAAGGTATTACCCATTCCCTGTGCTCTCTGGAATTCGAGAACCACAGACCCCTTTACAACTGGGTCGTTGAGAATGTCTCCGTTCCCCATCATCCCCGTCAGATCGAGTTTGCCCGCTTGGGCATTGACCATACTGTGCTTTCCAAGCGCAAGCTGAGAGCTTTGGTTGAAAACGGCTATGTTTCCGGCTGGGACGATCCCAGAATGCCCACTCTTTGCGGTCTGCGCCGCCGGGGCTACACTCCCGCTTCCATCCGCAACTTCTGCGACCGTGTTGGCGTAGCCAAATCCCCCAATACCATTGAGTTTGCTTTCCTGGAGCATTGTCTGCGAGAGGATCTTAACGAAACTGCTCAGCGTGTCATGGCTGTTCTGAAGCCCATCAAGCTGACCATTACCAATTATCCCGAAGGTCAGAGTGAAACCATGGTAGTGGAAAACAACCCCAACCGGCCCGAGGACGGGACACGGGAAGTCACCTTCTCCCGGAATCTGTGGATTGAAGCGGATGATTTCATGGCTGAGCCCATTCCAAAGTATAAGCGTCTGACTCCCAATGGCCCTGAATGCCGTCTGAAGGGCGCCTACCTCATCAAGTGCACCGGTTGTGTTACCGACGAAAACGGAAATGTGGTAGAAGTTCTTGCCACCTACGATCCTGAATCCCGCGGCGGCGATCCCGCTGATGGCCGTAAGGTCAAGGGCGCAACTATTCATTGGGTAGACGCCGAAACCGCTGTGGATGCGGAAGTCCGTCAGTACGACAACCTCTTTAACGATCCCGATCCCGATGCTGCAGGCAAGGATTACTTGAGCTGTCTGAATTCCAATTCTCTGGAAGTCCTCACCGGCTGTAAGGTTGAAAAGAGTCTGGCTGACGCCAAGGCCCCTGCATCCTACCAGTTCATGCGTCTGGGTTACTTCTGCCCTGACAGCAAGGATTCCTCTCCCGATCATCTGGTATTCAACAGAAGTGTCAGCTTGAAGGATAGCTTCAAGCCCGGAAAATAAGTAAAAAGCGGCTGTGCAATCGCACAGCCGCTTTTTTACTTTTTATCTTTGATTTGCGCCTGCAAATGCATACTGAGCACTGCAAGTGATGTAGCCATATTCTCATTCTGAACAAGAATATTGTTCGGTACATCTAAATGGATGGGAGCAAAATTCCAAATCGCCTTAATTCCGCAAGAAATCAGTTGATCGCAAACCTCCTGTGCATGAGCAGCCGGTACCGTAATAATGCCCATCAGCACTTTATTGCTGCGGCAGAAGCTTTCCAATTGAGAAATATGGAAAATCGGCTTTCCTTCATCCGTGTGGGATGCAGAAGGTGCAGCATCAAAAGCGGCAAGAACATTCAAGCCATAAGCATCAAAACCGCTGTATCCGCAAAGTGCCTGTCCCAGTTTGCCTGCACCGATCAAAACAGCATCCGTTGTATTGTCATATCCCAGAAACTGCTCAATATCATCGATCAAAGATAGTCTTGGATAACCAATCTTCGGCCGGCCACCGTCTGACACCATAGCTAGATCCTTACGCACCTGCACTTCACCCATTCCAAGAGCATTGGCAAGGGCAGTTGCGGATATATACGGTGATGGATCATCAGAAAGCGTCTTTAAATATGCCAGATAGCCGGGCAAGCGCTTCAGAACGGATTTGGAAATCTCTTTGCGTTCCATTGCGTACCTCCGTTTATCGATCCAAAAGTATATCGATATAAATTTGTATCGATTATAACACAAGAACGCCCCAATATCAAGTACCAATATCTACACACATGACGTTTGCCGTATTAATTCCTTCTTCAGGCGGAGCATAATCCTTTTTTCCAGCCTGGAAATATACGATTGAGAGATCCCAAGCTTTTGTGCGACCTCTTTCTGTGTGAGTTCTTTGTAGCCGTTCAGCCCGTAGCGCATCCATACGATCTCCCGTTCTCTTTCCGGAAGCTCAGACAACGCTTTTCGCAGCAAACACAAATCAACATCATCCTCCAAAGGCCGAAGGATCATATCTTCATCCGTTCCCAGAATGTCAGAAAGCAGTAATTCGTTGCCGTCATAATCCATATTGATCGGCTCGTCCAGGGAAACCTCCGCTTTTTGGCAGGCAATTTTCCGGATATGCATCAAGATCTCATTTTCAATACAGCGCGATGCATAAGTTGCAAGCTTGATATTCTTCTCACGGCGGTATGTGCCGATGGCTTTAATCAAACCGATCGTGCCGATAGAAATCAGATCTTCCAAATTAATACCCGTATTTTCAAATCTTCTTGCGATGTACACCACCAAACGCAAATTCCGCTCGATCAGCAAATTCTTCGCGGATTCCTCACCGCGCTCCAGCGCCTCCAAGGCTTGCTGCTCCTCCGCTCCTTTCAATGGTGCAGGAAGAATATCACTGCCGCCTATGTAATAAATCTCATTATCATGTACTAAACCAATCTTTTCCAACAAGCGACGCAACGATACAATCATATTTCCCCTCCTGATAATGCTTGATATTCAGAACCGGCACCAAAACCATTCGGTGTGAAAGCCACAAGATGCCCACATTCAATTCCGGCTACTTTCACCGAATCAAAATTCATGGCTAGCAGCATCCCGCAGGACTGTCCGACGCAGCGGTACGGAATTAACCGCAAACCGGGTATCCTGCACTGGGATATGGTTTCTACGGGTTGTGCTAACTGCGATGGAGTAAGGCCAGCTACGTCCCATGCAATCTCCGGTCCGGTAACCAATACTTTCTGTCCTGTAACGGGGTCTGAAAGAAGATTCCCGGTATCCCGCAAAGCAACCAATGTTAGTTTTTTCCCTCTGTATCGCAGTTCTACCGGCACATATGTTTTTCTTACCGAGCCTCCATAAAAACCGATGCGGCACAAAACAAGCATTGCGGCTGCAGAAACAACAATACCCCAAAAGCCTCCCCTTCCAATACAACCAGCGACCCCCCCTAAGGCCATACTTAAGAAAATCAATAGCACACCCCGTCTTAGTGTTGATCTGTTCCACCCGAATGCCACCACGGACATAATGCAAAGAAAAATAACCCTCCAAAATAGTCCTGACATAAACCGATATCCGGGTAGTATGCATACAGCAGCATAAACAGCACCGACCCCCGCCGCTCCAGCCGACCGAAAAGGTCGAACCGGATACCCGCAAAGTCTATTAACGGCAAGCAACAGCAAAAGGTCCACCACAAAATTGAGCAGAATCATCAGATCCAGATAGATTTGCATACAACCACCTCCCTGCGGATGCATTCAGTATATCCTCTGGCCCCGAAAAAGTTGGTCGCATCCTTGTCCCTGCTGAACCGCAAATAACGTGCCCCATCGTGAAAAAGCAAACAAAACCTTTCATGAATATAGAAAAACGGCAGCTGACCCTATCAGCTGCCGTTTGATTCTGTCGATATGTTATTTTGTCGAATAACCGTACTAATATTCTTCTCTGCTTTAAATCTCGGTATCATAATCTCATGACCGCAGCCCATGCACCGTAACCGGAAATCCGCTCCTATCCGCAAAACCAGCCACCGCTTGTCACCGCAGGGATGCTCTTTCTTCATAACCAAAATATCCTGAAGCTGAATATCCATCGCTACCTCCTGTCATAAACTGCGTTTGCGCACCGTATACTGATTGATAAAGGGGGAATGATTATGTATTTATACCACCCCGAGGGAATGCACCACATACCTCCGGATTTAGAAAGTATCCAGAACGCCGCTATCAGCGGTAAGATTCTGCAGGGAATATGCGTAAAATGTGATGAAAACCATAATCTTTTTGTCGATCTGGGGGATACGATTGGCGTAATTACCAAGGATGAAGCCGCTGCAGGCAAACTCCATATCCACAGCATAATGTCCAAGGTAGGAAAACCCGTCTGTTTTCAGATAATGGGGTTTGATAACAAGGCAAAACCCATTCTGTCGCGAAAAGCCGCGCAGGAGAAAGCCCTCAATCATATTATCGAAAACCTGCACCCCGGAGATATCCTTCCGGCAATTGTACAGAATCCTGCGTCCTTTGGCGTTTTTTGCGATATTGGATGCGGGATCACTGGCCTAATGCGGATTGGAAGGTGCTGCGTTTCGCGACTGGATAATACGGCGCAGCTTTATCGGTGTGGCCAGTTACTATATGCAGCTGTCCTGCAAATAGATAAAGCAAACCGCAGAATTGAACTGACTGGCAGAGAATTATTAGGAACATGGGAGGATAACGCCGCACTGTTTCGAGACGGTCAAACCGTTACCGGAATCGTGCGGAGCATTTTGCCTTACGGCATTTTTGTGGAATTGACACCCAACTTATCCGGTCTTGCCGAACCGCAGTCCAGTATAAAAGTCGGAGACAGAGTAAGTGTTTATATCCGTTCCATTCAGCCGGAAAAACACAAGATCAAGCTATCAATTCTGGAGGTTCTCAAAACGGAACCGCCACAACAAAAACTGCCCTATTTCATAACGGAAGGTCATTTGGACAAATGGGAGTACTATCCACAGAGCAGAACCGTTACTTATTTTTGATCGCGTCCCAGTATTGCTTCGCTGCCTGTTCCAGCTTGTTGGAACCGTAGGTATAATACTGTTTTCCCGCCAATTCATCCGGCAAATATTGTTGCTTGACCCAATGATTTGGGAATTCGTGAGGATACTGATATCCCTGCTCCCGCTCCATCGTATAGGTATCGGCGTGAACATTCTGCAAATGCCTTGGGAAGTCCCCGCCTTTGCCTGCACGGATATCCGCAAGAGCCATATCCAGCGCAATATGACCGGTATTCGATTTGGGACTGGTTGCCATCAGAACCGCTGCATCCCCCAACGGGATCCGGGCTTCCGGCATACCAAGCATCAAAGCCATATCCACGCAGGATTTTACGATGGGTATGATCATCGGATAAGCAAGGCCCACATCCTCACTGGCGATCACCATGAGCCGCCGGCAGGCGGACTGCATCTGACCCGCTTCCAACAGTCTTGCGAGGTAATGGACTGCCGCATCGGGGTCTGAGCCGCGAATAGATTTTTGCAGAGCGGACAGCAGATCATAATAATTATCTCCGTCTCTGTCTGCCCGCAGTGCGCTTTTCTGAGTAACATCCTTGGCATCGGATAGGGTCAGCATCAGCTTGCCATCATTGGGAATACCCGCAGAAAACAATACTTCCACAGCATTCATTGCTTTCCTTAGGTCACCACCGCAGGCACCGGCAATATATTCAAGCGCACCTTCCTCCGGCAGTGCCGTCAAAGCTGCCCTGTTCTCCATGAATTTTACTGCCCGTTTCACTGCTTGCAGCGAAGCTTGGGCGGAAATCTGCTTAAACTCAAAAACCGTCGACCGGCTCAATATTGCGTTAAAAACATAGAAGTACGGATTTTCCGTTGTGGACGCGATCAAGGTAATCTTGCCGTTTTCAATATGCTCAAGCAAGGATTGCTGCTGCTTTTTATTGAAGGACTGGATCTCATCCAGATAAAGCAGCACACCGTTTGGAGCCATGAATGTATCCAACTGACTTACGATCTCTTTAATGTCCGCAGTGGAGGCTGTTGTGGCATTCAGCTTAAAGAGGGTACGATTCGTCTGCTTTGCAATAATATTGGCAACTGTCGTCTTACCGGTGCCACTAGGGCCATAAAAGATCATATTGGGAATATTTCCGGAATCGATCAAACGGCGAAGAACCGCTCCCTGCTCCAAAATATGCTCTTGACCAAAAACCTCATCAAGATTTGTGGGTCTTAAAAGATCTGCTAAGGGTTGATACATAAGCTCACCTCACTCTATTGCAAGCAGTATATCACAGATTTCCCAAAAATGCACTATATTTTTCATTGTTATCGAATTTTTGTTTGGAATATATAAGCAAATGCGCACTGCTCATCGGCAGTGCGCATTTAAAATTAAAACGCGGTAACCTCTTCCTCTGCCGGCTCTGCACTCTTAACACTGATTGCGGTCAGAACCGGGCCGGTTTCTCCCTGATAGAGCGGATGCTTCTGGGCCGATACCGTCGCAGTTACCATGACCCAGGATCTGGGGTCCAAAGCATTCGCGCCTGCGAATTTGCAAGGAATCCCGCAGAACTGAATATCGTCCACACAGCAGGTCATAACGAACCGCCCGGGAGCGAACATGCCGTTTTTCTCCCTGCGGAGCATGGCAACCTGACCTTTAAACCGAACCGTCTTACCCTCATACTTTTCCGTTTCTTCTGTGACATCGCGGTACCAAAGCGCATAATCCGGATCCTTGATCTCGATAACTTTGGCGTTGATATCAAAGGGCAACGGATCTTCTACATCGTCAAAGGCAGTAGTGCCGTCAGTATAATCGTAAAGAATATCGATCCTGCGGCTGGCCGCACGGGCGATCTTATGAAAGGGCATAGTATCCTGCCCCGGTGTAAGGCGGTTAAAGACTACCATCTGGGCGCCCATCAACTTATCCATCACCAGATTGCGCATATTGGCATTGTATGCCATAAAAGTGGTGGAATCGGCGAACATCACTTCCTGCGCTACCACCCAATTCTCCGGAAAGCGCATATAAAGATCGCCTACCAGCTGCATTCCGTTGAGTTCTGCGACAACGCGCTGTGCTTTATGCTTCTTGGCAAGAGCCTGGAGTTCCTTTGTGGTTACCGTCTGCTGATCCAGAACCTCTAAATATACATTCTGGTGGGGATAGGTAGAAATATCAAACTCCTCTTCTCCCTCTTCAAATACCAGAACCAGGGTGCGCTCACCAGCGTTGAAACGGGGATCTTCCAGAGTTTCTTGAATAAACTTTGTTTTACCGGAATCCAAAAAGCCGGAAAACGCATAAACAGGAATCTGCTGCATATCGTTCACCTTACACGCCAAAGACACCTGCAACGCCAGCTTCATCCAGTTCGGATCCAATCACACAAAGCTTGCCGGTAACTGCCGCGCTGCCATAGCGGATGTTTTCTTCACCGGGGACGAAATCAAAATGAATCCACTGGCCGGAAGCTCCCGCAACGATACCCTTGGCACGCAGAATCATACCGAATTTGCCGGAATCCAGTTCCTGCAGCGCACTGTGGATCTCCTCGGCGGCAAACTTACGGGTAGTTTCCGTACCCCATGCAGTGAACACTTCGTCAGCATGATGATCGTGGTGTTGATCATGATCATGATCGTGACAACCGCAATGCTCACCGTGGTCATGATGATGCTCCTCGTGGTGATGACCATGGCAGCAATGATGCCCGTGCACTTCTTCCTCATGGTGATGACCATGGCAGCAATGATGCTCGTGCACTTCTTCCTCTTGGTGGTGGCCGTGGCAGCAGTGATGTCCATGCTCTTCTTCCTCATGGTGGTGGCCGTGGCAGCAGTGATGTCCATGCTCTTCTTCCTCATGATGATGGCCATGGCAGCAATGGTGCTCGTGTCCCATCTCCGCTAAGGTCTCCGCAATGGTATTCTCGCCCTCCATAGCTTCCAAAAGCTGCTGACCGGTCAGCTGATCCCAGGGTGTTGTTACCAGGGTGGCATCAGCATTGTGCTCCCGCAGCAGCGCAACCGCTGCATCCATCTTCTCCTGCGCAATATTATCCGTACGGGAAAGGACGATGGTAGAAGCAGTTTCGATCTGATTGTTGTAGAATTCACCGAAATTCTTCATATACACTTTAACCTTGGTGGCATCCACAACCGCTATGGTATACCCAAGTGTCACATCGTCATTTGTGACCTTGCGAACGGCGGCAACCACATCGGAAAGCTTGCCTACACCGGAGGGTTCGATCACGATCCGGTCAGGCTGATACTCAGCAATGACCTGATTCAGTGCTTTGCCAAAATCGCCTACCAAAGAGCAGCAGATGCAGCCGGAATTCATCTCTGTAATATTGATACCCGCATCCTGCAAAAAACCACCGTCAATACCGATCTCACCAAACTCATTTTCAATGAGAACGAGTTTTTCACCCCGATATGCTTCAGAGATCATTTTTTTGATCAGCGTGGTTTTTCCTGCACCCAGAAAACCGGAATAAACGTCAATTTTCATAAAAACACCTTCTAATGAAATTTTACTCAAATATTATAGCACCATATGTCAACAATAACAAGGTAAAATTCCATGAAGATTCGACAGGAAACAATGGATTCCGGCAGTCTTATTTCGATAAACTTAAGTTGGCGGGCAACCCCATCTGCGACAGCCCACCGCCGCCGTCCCGGCTCTCCCCCGGGACGGCGGTTTTTATTCACATTACCGGGATCAACAGCATTCTGTCTGCCACCGGCTCCTGCTGTAATTGGTTCACGGCACAAATCGCATCAACGGTTGATCCGCAGGATTTTGCCAACTCCCAAAGCGTGCTGCCATCCGTTTTCCGAAGGATCAGAGAAGGCCTCGCTGGATCCGGCTCATAAATCTCACCAAGTTCCAAAGAAGTGATCATAGGAATTCCCTGCTGAGAGAACACGGCAGTTTCCAATGTCAGACTCATGTTAACCTGCGTTCCCTCCGGACCGAATCCAATTTTTGGACTGTCGGGCGAAAGTGTCATATACACTTGATTTTCCGCTGCGCAGTCCAACGATCGGTTCACCCGTTTCTGCATAGAGGTGCTTTGCAGAGAATCTGTTTCATTTCGATAAAGGAGCTGGAATTGACCGCCGATTTCCGCCTCAGCCGTATTGCCGGACTGACGCAGAACCGGGCAATCCCAATATGCAGCAACATCCACTACATTCTTTGGATCTGCATTTAAATTCTGTTCAACGGATATTTCGTCATACTGAACATCCAGTCTGACCGGCAAGCGAAGCAACTCCTGATGCTGCTTTACGGGTCTTATATTACTGTAAGCATCTTCAACAACCTCAACTACGCAGCGGTCACTGATCAAATACTGGGCAGAAAGGCCGCATTTCAGCAGTAGCTTATCTTCCGGACTTCTCTCCTGCTCGAATCCGGTAACGACCATATGGATATCCGCCGACGAATTAGGGCCGTAATCCCGATCCAGATCCGCAAGCTGGGAGAATGGCATCTCGATATCCCATGAATTTAACACGCCATCGTCAGACGCATACAATAGATGTACACCGCAATTACCACGAAATACCAGCTTTCCCGCCAGGACCTTCTTCTCAAGTATTCTCGGTTGAATCTCACAACGAATCACTTTAGCCAAGGGAGGCAGATTCGACGGAATTATGACTTCATCTTCCAGCAAAAAGGGCTTTTCTCCCGCTTCCTGAGGCAGCTCCATGGGATATTTGTGCCGCAAAAGCTGCACATCCTCCGGAATATTATCCGGATTCCATATGTCAATATCCACCGGCTCAATGGCTTCACCCAAAATGCTGACACCGGAACGGATCATCATTTTTCTTGCCGACAGACTACGGCAGTCCATACCTTTCAAATACGGAAAGACGCGGATTGCACCGTCCCTTTGTGTCTCCGGAAAATCCCACTTCATCTGAAGCGGCAGCCAGGCATCCACACTCTGGGGCGCAGAACCGTCCTCCGGCGCATACAGAACCCAAACCATCACCCCGCCGCTGACATTCATGCCGCCGGTTCTCCATTCCTTTCCGCGAATGAGAATCTGCCCCCAGCAACCAAGGATTTTACCGATGTCCGGCATCGTATCCGGCAACCGCAATTCCTGAGTCAATTCCTGGGTCTGTTGCTTGCTGATCACCTTTTGAAGGCATGGGCAGACTGTTTTATTAAATTGCAATTCCATGCAGATCACTCCTTATCCCACTGTGCTACTAAACTATATTCACCATGGGACAAGTTTATGCGCTTTATTTTTTCCCCATGCACCACAAACCCAGCGCAATGATTGCCGAGCCGATGCTAAATGACAAAAAACCGGATTCAAAGCAGGAACCGACCAGCAAACCAAAGCCAAAAGCAATCAGGGCGCAGCCGCACAAATAGCTTCTTCGGCACATATAATAACACCCCCTGCAACATTGTATGCAGAGGGTGTCTGAGTTTTAACCATCAAGTATCTGTTTGCACTCTTCCAAAACCGGAGCAAGGATCGGCACGCAAACCTGTCTGCCATATCCTCCGTCCTCAACCGCTACAATAAAGGCCAGCGGATACCGTTCATCCGTAACAAATCCGGTGAACATGGCATTTGGCTTTCGACCGGCACCAACTTCTGCTGTTCCGGACTTTGCGCAGACTGTCAGTCCGGGAAAGCTTTCGTCGCCGTAATAATTCTGCACATTATTGCGCAGCATTTCCTGCAATGTGGCTGCCGTTTGGGTAGACATGATTCGCTTTCCCGAAACGGATTCCGCCCGATAAGTGGTTTTACCGCCGTCGCGGATCTGGGAAACCAAATGGGGCTCCACACTGACGCCTCCGGCTGCGATTGAACCCAGAAAACTCATATATCTGCAGGGATTGATCAGATCCTTGTGCTGTCCGATCGCACTCCAGGCTACAAGAACATCTGCCGCACCGGATGCGGACATTTTGCCCGCCGCAGTCGTTACTCCATCAAAGGACACACTGTCCAGTACACCAAACTGGTTCGCGTAACGGGTAAGTGTCTGTCCCCCCAACTGGCCTGCAATGTTCGCAAAGGCACAATTGCAGGACTTGGCAAAGGCTTCCTTAAATGTCATAGTACCATGGCTCTGCTCACAGGTCACCTTATCAATGCCATACTCCACAATTCCCGTACAGGTAAATGTCTGCTGCTGGATATCGGGAATATGTTCCAGCGCCGCAGCCGCAGTCACGATCTTAAAAATTGAACCCGGTGTATAGGTAGACTGAGTGAACCGGTTTAAATACATACCCGTATAGCTGCCTGTTGTATCGCCGGAAATATCCGGTACATTGTCAGGATCAAATGTGGGCGTGGTAACTGCGCACAGCAGCTGACCGGTTTTATAATTATAGATTGCAAGGGTTCCCTTATGCTCCCCCATCGCTTCCAAAGCCGTCATCTGCAGCTTCGCGGAAAGCGTCAGCGATGCCTGACCGCCTGTTCCGCCATAAGAATAAACACCGTTCACAGGATCAAAACCCGTGATGGCTTCGGCATAATGCGGTAGAGCCGGTGCGCTGATATTACCCTGCCGGTCTCCAAGCCAATGCAGCACAGACTTACGAAGCGTCTCATTTTGCGCATAGACCCGGCTTCCGGTCAAGTCCATCAGTAATACGCCATCCCGGTCTGTCACCACACCGCAGCCCAAGTTACCAGCGTTGTATACATGGGGCGATCCGGCAAAAATGACCCAATCCGCTGCATTTATGAAGTATTCGCCTATGAACAAACTGATTCCCAATGCCAGAATCAAGATCAGCACCAGAAGGATCTTCGTACGGCCCATGATTCTATTCATCTGCCACACTCCCCTCTTTTGGTTGACGGACAGCAAAGCTTGCATTCTGGCGGGTATCGGAAGCTTTCATAAAAGCCAGCAATCCCCATGCACAGATCATGCTGGAACCGCCATTGGACACAAACGGGAATGTAACACCGGTCAACGGCAGGATATCCACAGTGCCCATTGCGTTGAAGATCGCCTGCACCATCAAGATTCCCGCAGCTGTGCAGGCTCCGATAGTGTAGAAGCTGCTTCGTGCCATTGCCGCTGTCCGCAGCGTAAACAAGCCCATGGCAATGATGCACAAAATCAGCATCACCGCAATCAATAGTCCCCATTCTTCCGATACCGTTGCGAAAACCATATCTGAATCCGATGCAAACACATGCTTCATCCATCCGTTACCGGCACCCAGACCAAACAATCCACCGGATGCAAGGCACATGAGGGCTCTTGTCTGCTGATGTCCGGCACCTAGTGGATCTTCCCAGATATGCCGCCAAGCCGCAAACCGGCGCAGAGCGTGGGGGGCGATCTTCAGCGCAAGGACACCGGCAAAGCCCAGAGATGTGCAGGCCAGCGCCAATGTGCCCACACTGCCGGAGCGAAGATAGGCGATCAGCAAAAATGCCACAAAGAAGATCAGCGCCGTACCGAAATCATTCATCACCGCAAGGCACCCGCAGATGGCCACGGTATAACCGATAAACAATATGATATTGCGTTTATTCATGATCCGGTCCATCGTAGAAGCGCCAATAAACACAAAGCATACTTTACTCAGTTCCGATGGCTGGATCGACAACGAACCAATCACTAACCAGTTTTTCGCGCCGTGATATTCTCTGCCAAATACCAGCGTAACGAGCAAAAGCAAAATACCAATGGCACCTGCAAGATAGCGCATACTTTTGGCTCGTTCCAGATCCCGTACAGCCCAGCCTACGCCCACAAAAGCGCACAGACCAAGCACCAACGCGATCAGCTGCTTCGTCATCTCAGCGGGCCTTGTAGCGGCAATGGCAGCCATGCCAACGGTGCACAAAAAGAAAGCGATGGTTTCAAGTTCAAAGGACGGCTTGTGAATGACAAGATAAAAAATAAGCAGCGCCCACTGAAGCAATGTAATACCGCCAATGCCCAGAAACATATCCGCGGACCGTTCCGGAGCGCCGGTAAGCAGATAAGACAGCAAAATCAGCACTTGCATCAGAGTAAGGATCATTGCATTGATCACACTGTTTATAGGTTTTGCTGCCTTCGTGCGAAGCTGCGTGAGCAGAATTTCCTGCTTTCGGGAAATGGGCTGAAGTTTCATATTGACACCGGAAATCGTAATCATATCTTCCGGAGAAACCGCACAGATATCGATCCGCTCGCCGTTGACAAACACGCCGCTTTTAGAGCCGGCATCAGAAATTGACCAACTTCCATCATCATAACGGATCAATACAGCATGATTTCGGGAGATTGTGGGCAGATCGATCACAACATCGCTGCGTTTGCTTCGGCCAATCACACTCTCCCAGTGGGTAATCGGCAGCTTTTTCCCATTCTCAAGAGAAAGCCATGCCCAGATTTCCGGTTCCCGGCGGAATGTCAAAAGAGGCTTGACTACACGAAAAAGCAGCACGATTG
Source organism: Oscillospiraceae bacterium (assembly GCA_017408725.1). Next base: position 10,139 of record JAFQUA010000008.1, on the reverse strand, counting down.
CAAGCAAAGGCATAACATAGCGCAAAATTGTTTGATAAACATAAACATAGGTATCTTCCACCTGCGAGAACGCGTACAGCCAGTTATCCATATAGTCACCTCCTTAATAAATATTTCTACGCTCACGCCTCCATAGCACGGAGCATTTCGATCTCACGCTGATAACCCGGCAGTTCATTTGGCGTTTCCAGAATCATGGGAAGCCCCAAAAGTGCCGGATGATTTACAATATTCCGGAAGGTTTCAACGCCTAAATAGCCCTCGCCAATACAAGCGTGGCGGTCCTTATGGCTTCCCAGCGGATTTTTTGAGTCATTCAAATGCAGAGCGCAAAGCTTGTCCAAACCGATCATGCGGTCAAATTCTGCAAGCACACCGTCAAGGTCATTGACGATATCATATCCGGCATCCCAAACATGGCAGGTATCCAGACAAACTCCCAGATTAGATTTCCCTACCGCATCAATGATATCCCGAAGCTGTTCAAACCTTCCGCCGACCTCACTGCCCTTGCCTGCCATAGTCTCGAGCAGCACAGTCACCGGATATCCCTGTTCCATGGCAGTCCTCAAGGCCGTGGCGATTTGTTCAATACCAATTTCCATTCCTTGTCCTACATGAGAACCGGGATGGAAATTATAGTAATTTCCCGGAAGTCCCGCCATGCGGCGAAGATCATCACTCAAAATTTCTGCAGCAAACTGCCGTGCCTCCGGATCCCCGGTGCAAAGATTCATGGTATAGCTTCCATGGGCAACCAACTTGCCAAAATTTCGGTCTTGTAAAGCACTTATCGCGGCTGCTGCGTCCACGGGATCTTCCGCTTTCGCTTTTGAACCTCTGGGATTGCGGGTAAAGAACGCAAAAGTGTTGGCGCCAATAGACTCAGCTGTATTGACCATCGCCATATTCCCGCCGGAAGCGGATAAATGGCAACCAAAATAACCCATATGGTAATCCTCCTTTTACTATACAATACCACACAGGAAGAAAAAAATCAAATTAACATTCCTTTACGGGCAATGATGTGCTATACTGTAGGCATACTGTTGATACCGAGGTGATACCCGTGCCCAAGTCTGATAATCAAAAATTGAAGATTCTGTACATACTGGATTACCTGCAAAAAAACTCCCACGAGAAGAATCCCGTGAGAGCTGCGGAGCTGATCTCCATGCTGGATCGGCAGCACAATATTCGCTGCGACCGCAAGACAGTGTACTCTGACATTGCCGCTTTGATAGATTATGGTATTGATATCGTCACAAAACCCGGCAAAAACGGCGGCTATTACATCGCATCCCGCAATTTTGAACTGCCGGAACTGAAGCTGCTGATCGACGCTGTGCAATCCAGCCGTTACTTGACCGAAAAGAAGTCCAGAGAACTGATCGAGAAGCTGTGCAACCAGTGCAATGAACTGGATGCCAAGCTTATGAAGCGCAATGTTCTGGTTTCCGGCCGGGTCAAGAGCATGAACGAAACGATCTACTACAGTGTTGACACCATACAGGAGGCAATTGCGGAAAATTCTCAAATTTCCTTCCGTTATTTTGACTGGGCACTAGATGGAACTAGGCATTATCGGGAAAAGGACTATGCAGTCAGCCCCTACGGTCTGTGTCAGGATAATGAGAATTGCTATCTTCTGGCACAGTCTCCCCGGCACGGTATTACTTCCTATCGCGTTGATAGAATGAGTGACATTCGCTTGACCGGTGAAAAACGAGAGCCCTGCCCGGAACTGACCGGAAAAGCCCTGATTGAGTACGCAAACCAACTGTTTCAGATGTTCTCCGGTGATGCTGTAGATGTCAAAATGCGCTTCCACCGGGAACTGATCAATGTTGTGATCGACCGCTTTGGAAGGAATACGATGCTTATTCCCGACGGTCCGGAACACTTTGTATTTACCGCCCGTGTTGCTGTTTCCCCGATCTTTTTAAGCTGGATCATCGGTTTCGGCAAAAAAGCACGGATTCTGTATCCCCAAAGCGTCGTTGACCGCTGCAGGCAGATGTGTCTTGACGCAATGAATCAGGATTGAAGCTTAATTGAGGAAAACAGTTCCTGCCAGCTTTCCTGCAGGCTTCCTGCTTCTTCTGCCGGAGCCATCACACTTAAGCTGTAATGATAGACCCCATCATCGATAATCACGGTTCTGCCCACATGGTCACCGGCCTCTCCTGCGGAAATCCAGGTGCTTTCATATCTTGCCGTATCCCCGATCTGTGTTGTCATTACCGTTAGCGAACTGGAATCATATCCGGTAAGCAATCGCAGTGACCGGTCCAAATAACCACCTGCAAGGGTCTGCACCATGATCTCATACCCATCACAAAAATACAGCACACCGTCGTTTCCCTGGATGACCGGCGCCGCAGCATCTTCTGGTATCGCAAATATCAGCTTGGATGGCGAAAAAACCTGCACTGCATCATAATCATCCCCTACTGTTTCAAATGTTTCTGACGCAGCACAGCCCGTAAGCATCAGAGCTGCCAGAATGATAAACCATACTTTTTTCACAACTATCCCTCCAGAAAGGAACCAGATTTATGCTGACCGGTTACCTGATACTAATCAATGCAGCAGCCTTCCTGCTTATGCTCTCCGATAAGCAAAAAGCCAGAAAAAAGAAGTGGCGTATTCCGGAAAAAGTGTTGATAGGCGCCGCTGTCATCGGCGGCAGCCTTGGTACTCTTGCCGGCATGTACACATTCCGCCACAAAACCAAGCATCTGAAATTTAACATCGGCATACCTGTGATCCTCGTATTGCAGATTGTACTGGCGGTTGTTTTGATGACATAAAAAAAGCCTGCAGTTCAGAAATCACTGCAGGCTTATGCTATATCTGTCCAATGATCATCATCAAAACACTTAAAAAGATGTTGCAAAGCATCACACCGGTCAAAATCAAGATACCCGGAGAGGTAAAGAAACTCTTCAAGCAAAGCGGGTGGATCTTCGGTCCGGAAAAACAGGCAAACACCTGCTTGCGCTTTACGATCAGAATGATAACCGCCCCCAGAAAACTTCCCCAAATAACAGCAGCAAAAATCAGTTCCCCGACCCAGGGCGGCAGCAGCTGCATAATTCGTGTTAAAGAGTCCCCAAGGATCAGATTGTTGATTAAATGCAGCAACATCGCCCACACAATGGAATATTCCAAAGTCACATAACCGAGGATCAATCCAACCACGAAGGCAAAAGGTGTCTGCAGGATATTTCCGTGAAAAATACCAAATAAGAAAGCAGACCCGAGTATTGCAAATTTTCTGCCGTAGGGCTCCAGTTTTCTTAATACATATCCGCGGAAGATCACTTCTTCAAAGAGGGGTGCCGCGATACACGCATATAGGAACATGCTGAGACTGTCACCGGTTACCGACATTTCCTCCAGCGCATCCATCACGGAAATATCAAAAATACCGAAAAACCATTCCATATAAGCTGCCGTGAACTGAACCAACGCCTGCGCGCTAATGAAGATGGTCAAAAGCATGAAAAAGCTTCCGGCTTTCATAGGTTTTTGTTGCACCCAGATATCACGAAAACAAAACTGTCTTTTCTTCCACATCAGTAAAAGTACAGAGCCGATAAGTGTTGCCAGAAGATATCCCCAGCCGTTATTGATCACGCTGTCAAGAACAGAATTCATCACTGCTTCTGATAGAAGTGCTTTGGGATCCGTCAGCAAATACGAAAGAATCAAAAGAACCGTATGCCCTACACAGACAAGGATAACCGCAGCATTCATGATGCCGTAATACATCAGAAGCGCCAATCCAACTGTTCCAAATTTCTGGCGAAGCTGCGCACAGATCTGTTTATCATTCATTGGAATTTCCCTCCAACGCAGCGATCACAGCTTCTGCACACAAGATCCCGTCTACCGCGGCAGACATAATTCCGCCGGCATAGCCTGCGCCTTCGCCGCAGGGATATAAGCCTTTCACCGCAGACTGTCTGTTTTCGTCCCGCAAAATCCGCACAGGAGACGAACTTCTGGTTTCCGGTGCTGTAAGCACAGCATCCGGATGGGCAAAACCGGCAAGATTTCTGTCAAGCAGCGGCAAGGCAGACTTCAGCGCATCCGTGATCTTTTTAGGGAGCACATCCTGAAGGTTGCACCAGAACACCCCTGGGCGGTAAGTGGGTCTCACGCTGCCGCAATCCGTACTGAGCTGTCCCTTTAAGAAATCGCCTACCCTTTGCGCCGGGGCCCGGTAGCTTCCGGACACCGCATATGCTTTTGCTTCCAAATCCCGCTGCCACTGAACGCCACCAAGAGGGCCTTCGTAAGGAAATTCAGATGGATTTACTGTCACCAGCAGTGCGGCATTGGCATTCTCTCCATCGCGGTCCGCATAGCTCATACCGTTGGTAACAACCATACCTTCCTCAGAAGCCGCAGCTACAACATAACCTCCTGGGCACATACAGAAAGTATAGACTGTACCACCCTCAAGATGTTTTACCAGCTTATAATCAGCCGGCGGAAGCGGAAGCTCGTTTGTTCCGTACTGAGAAAAATCGATCATGGATTGCTTGTGCTCAATGCGGACACCCATGGCAAAGGGCTTCGGTTCCATAGGTACTTTCATATCTTTCAGCATAGAGAAGGTATCTCTGGCGCTGTGACCAATGGCTAGGATCAAATGATCCGTAAGAATCTTCTCACCATTTTCCAAAGCTATGCCCTTAACCTTGCCGTTATCCAGCAAAAGCCCCGTCACCTTTGCTCCAAATCGCACCTCGCCACCGAGAGAAATGATGCGTTTACGCAGATTTTGAACCACTTTCAGCAGAACATCCGTTCCCACATGGGGCTTCGCATCATAAAGAATATTCTCCCGGGCACCTGCTTTCACAAACTGTTCCAGGATCCAGCCGATCCGCACATTGTTCACGCTGGTATTCAGCTTTCCGTCGGAAAAAGTGCCTGCTCCGCCCTCACCGAACTGTACATTGCTTTCGGGGTCCAATTCACCCGTTTCAAAAAAGCGCTGCACTTTTTCATTACGGGTCAATGCGTCTTCGCCCCGTTCCAATACCAACGGTTTTAATCCGCTCATAGCCAGCACTAATGCGGCAAACATACCCGCAGGGCCAAAGCCCACAACAACCGGCCTGTTTTCCGGTACGATGGATGTTTTAGGAACACGGTAATATTCATTTTTCGCAATTGCCGCCCGCTTGCAGCCGCTTGAGCGAAGGATCTTTCCCTCGTTTCCGGAAACATCAACATCCACAGTATAAATGATGCGGACATCCGGTTTCTTTCTGGCGTCCACAGAACGGCGCACAATGATCAAATTGCGGATCTTGGATGCCGAGATGCGCAAAAGCTGAGCGGCTTCATAGATCAGCTGATCCACATTGTGACTGGGTGCCATGGATATATCCTGTATACGAATCATTCTTTCACCTCACCTACGTTTCTGCCTGCCAGCATACCGGAACTCCATGCCCACTGCAGATTATAGCCGCCGCAATCGCCATCGATATCCAGCACTTCACCGCAGGCATAGAGCCCCGGAACAAGCCTGCTTTCCATGGTTTTTGGGTCAAATTCATCGGTAACCGCACCACCGGCTGTCACCTGGGCGCTGTCCATACCCATAGTTTCTGTCAAAACAACATCGAGCCCTTTTACGATCTCACATACAGTATTCAATTCCGCATCCGTCAAATCTACTGTTGTTCGCTGCCCGCGAATGCCTGCGGCTGCCGCCAAAACACGGCCCAAACGATTATGCAAAATTCCGGTAAGTAGTTCTTCAACCGGAAGCGCTCTGCCCCTGCGAAGATTTAGGGCGCTCAGCAGTTCCGCTTCCTCCATATCGGGAAGAAAATCCAACCGGCAGTGCCAATCCCCTGCGCCGTAGCAAACATCACGGGAAATCTCAAAGATAACAGGACCTGAAAGACCGTACTCCGTAAACTGCAATTCTCCAATGCTTTCACTATGGAGTCTTTCTCCACAATAAATGGATGCACGGCAATTAGCGCGAACACCTTTCAGGGAAACACATCCATTCCAACTGCTCTTTAGCTGCACAAGGGTCGGACGCAGCTTTGTGATCTTATGCCCCATGGATTTGAGCAGCTTATAACCCGCCATAGAACCGCCAAGCTTCGTTCCCGCAAGACCTCCGCAGGCAATAATTAACTTATCGCAACAGGTGGAAGTATTTCCGTCCTCAACAAGAAAACCTGCTCCACTGCGTTTGATCTTCGTCACTTCCACACCGGTGCGCAGTTCAATATTCGGTCGCATCAACGCAAACCGAAGAATATCCACCACAGAGTTGGCTTGGTCGGAATATGGGTACACCCTTCCGGAAGCTTCTGCAACCGTATATAGTCCAAGTGACCGGAACCAATCCAATGTCTGTTCAACAGAAAACGCGGAAATTGCCTCCGCTGCAAATTCAGGCTGGTCTCCATGATAGGAATCTGCAGTAGCATTCAGATTGGTTAAATTACAGCGTCCGTTTCCGGTTGCCTGCAGTTTTCTGCCGACCCGGACCTGCCGCTCATAAAGCAGTATTTGATTATCTGGATTCTGTGCGGCAGCCAAAGCAGCTGCCATGCCGGATGCTCCGGCACCAATGATTCCGATGATCAAAGCATTCACCGTCCTTTTCTTTATTATACGACAGACCAAACACAAGTACAAGAAAAACTTCCTTGCAATCAACAAAAGCTATGGTATAATACTCTCGGTGATAGTATGGATCGCAGTAAAATCGAGAAAATTGCCCAGACCCAGGAAGACAGGATGCTTCTTTCCATGCTCTGGGATAAGATCAATTCCGGAATGAAGCGCAATATTCCAGCCCACACCCCCTTTCTTACTCCCCGTGAGCAGGAAATGGCAAGATATCTGTTTGGTGAACCGGAAAATTTGTATGCATTCGGCGGTTATGAGGATGCCGAGCGCAAAATGCTTGTATATCTTCCCGATTATCTTTGTGTAGATTGGCTGAAATCTGATGAGTCACCGATTGCCTGCCTTAGATGCACTTTCTACGAGGGAGACACGCCGACCCACCGGGATTTTCTGGGTGCCCTGATTGGAAGCGGAATTGCAAGAAATGCCATCGGCGATATCTGTGTTGACAAAGGAAGCTGTGATCTGTTTATAACTTCGGAGATCGCCCCCTATCTGCTTCAGAGCTTTACTTCCGCAGGCAGAACGAAGCTGCATATAGCGCAAATTCCCCAAAATGAAGCCAACATTCCCGAACCGGAAGTCAAAATGATCAGAGATACACTTGCCTCTTTACGGCTTGACAGTGTCATCAGCTCCGGATTCCGTATTGGAAGATCCCTGGCTGCGCAATATATTGCCGCGGGCAAAGTAACCGTAAACAGCCTGCCCTGCGAAAAACCTGATAAAGCCGTAGCTGAGGGTTCAAAAATTGCTTTGCGTGGAAGCGGCAAGATCTTACTGGCAGAGGTTAACGGGCAAACAAAAAAAGGACGGATCAGCATCCTGATCCACAGATATTTGTGAGGTAACGCTATGAAAATGGATGATGTCATTGCAAGGATCAATGAATTGGCGAAAAAAGCAAAAGCGGATGGTTTAAGCGAAGAGGAGCTTGCAGAGCGGGACAAGCTGCGCAGAATTTATATCGACTCCGTGAAAGCAAGCCTCGTCGGCCATCTGGAAAACACATACATCGTACAGCCCGACGGAACCAAAAAGAAAGTCGGCCCTAAACAGTAAATTTTATTCAAAGGAGAATGAATATGGATTATAAAAAACTTCAAAACGGCAGTGATATCCGCGGTGTCGCGCTGGAGGGTATCGAAGGTCAGCATATTAACCTGACTGAAGAAGTCTGCCGCAACATCGGCAGAGGTTTTGCTCTCTGGCTAATCAAAAAGAACAACACGAAAGCCCTTCGTGTTGCTGTTGGTCGTGATTCCCGTCTCTCCGGTGAAGCGCTTTCGCGTTGGATTTGTGAAGCTATGGTGGAGCAGGGTCTGAATGTGACCGACTTCGGCATGGCCAGCACACCCGCTATGTTTATGTCCACCGTTACCGAAGGCTACCGGTTTGACGGAAGTGTCATGATCACCGCCAGCCACCTGCCCTTCAACCGCAACGGTTTCAAGTTCTTTACCGCAGAAGGCGGCCTGGAAAAGGGCGATATCAAGGAGATCCTCGCCTACGCAGAAGGCGCTGATGTCACCGGCCTGCCGGTTGGCAGCCTTGTGTGCGATCAGTTTATGGATACATACGCCAAGATCCTTGCAGATAAGATCCGTGCCGCTACCGGCGATGAGCAGCCTCTGGCAGGCTTCCGCATCGTTGTGGATGCCGGTAACGGTGCCGGCGGTTTCTATGCCGACAAGGTTTTGAAGCCTCTGGGCGCAAACACCGACGGCAGCCGCTATCTGAATCCCGATGGCAGCTTCCCCAATCACATCCCCAACCCCGAAAACAAAGAAGCCATGGAATCCATTACCGAAGCCGTAAAGGAAACCAACGCCGATCTAGGCATTATTTTCGATACCGACGTTGACCGTGCAGGCGCTGTCCTTTCTGACGGCAGTGAACTGAACCGCAACCGCATCATTGCCATGCTCTCTGCCATTTTGCTGCGGGATCATCCCGGTACTACCATCGTCACCGACTCCATTACCTCCACCGGTCTTGCAAAGTTTATCGAGAGCAAGGGTGGTATCCATCACCGCTTTAAGCGCGGCTACCGCAATGTTATCAATGAGTCCATCCGTTTGAATGGTCTGGGTCAGGACAGCCAGCTTGCCATCGAAACTTCCGGTCACGGCGCTTTTAAGGAGAACTATTTCCTGGATGACGGCGCATACATCGTGACAAAGCTGCTCATCGAGCTGGCAAGAGGCAAAAAAGAAGGCTACACGCTGGAATCTATGATCGCGTCTCTGGAAGAGCCCGCCGAAAGTGTGGAATTCCGTATGAACATCCTGATGGATGAATTCAAGCCTTACGGCCAGCAGGTCATCGACGAGCTGACCGCCTACGCCCAGAATCAGTCGGGCTGGACTCTGGCTCCCAGCAATTACGAGGGTGTCCGTGTGAATCTGGATGATGCCCACGGCAACGGCTGGTTCCTGCTGCGCCTTTCCCTCCACGATCCCCTGCTGCCGCTGAACATTGAAAGCAACTGCGTAGGCGGTTGGAAGCAGATCGCCGGTGAACTGGCCGGATTCCTGGCAAAGTATGATAAGCTGGATGCTTCCTCCCTGTTGAAATCCCTAAATTAACATATACAGCGATCAAATAGAAACCGCACCCTTTGGGGCGCGGTTCCTTTTTAAGAAGCATTGCATTAAGTGGGTTCAAATCCCTCAACTATAATGTAAAAAACCGCACCCTTTGGGTGCGGCTCTTGGCGGAGTGAGAGGGATTTGAATTTGGCTGGACATTTACTTTCTTTAACCAAAGTTTACTGTTTACTACTAAATACTAGCCTATTTCAAACATTTACCTACCACTTTTAACCGCCATTAACCATCGTTTACCATCCCCGTAAGGGAAAAAATAAGGGGAAATTTTTAAAGCTGCCGCATAGTAGGTACACTAAATGGTTGTTAGGCATCTATGTCAAAAGGACGATGACTGATTTGGGTCATCGTCCTTTTTAGATTTGCTTGTGTGCCCGATTTATTTCTTGGTTAATCCCTTTACGAGATTGGCGATGCTGTCAAGCTGTTGGTCATCCAACTTTTTAAGGTCGTTAATGATGTCATTAAGCTTAGTGGGATTTTTGGTATCGAGATCAAAGAACTCGCTTACCGAAATTCCCAAGTAATCGCAGATATAGAATACACCCGGTAAGGATGGCAAAGACTTTCCCGACTCAATATTGTTAATATAGCCGGGGTTCTGTCCAATCGCTAAACTCATTTCCCGTGCGGATACATTCGAGCAGAGATAAGATGCGTTTTCCGCTATCTCTGCTCCTTTAATTTCCGAAAGTTTTGTGAAATCATCCTTAGTGTAAAATAATTATTGGCAAGAAAGCAAAAAGGAAGGGCGAACCCTTCCTCTTGCAATCATGTGTTAATATGTGAGTTGCGAGACAAACATAGAAAGCACGTGATTAAAATGACTATAACATTAACTGTAGAAAT
>JAFQUA010000056.1 GCA_017408725.1 Oscillospiraceae bacterium | reverse complement strand
TGACTTCAGCCAAAGCAGATTACATCATGAGATTTATTTGTCTGACGCACGAAAGGTTGAGCCTGAAAAGTGGAAGACCGTCATAAGGCATCCGGTTAAAAGGGTATAAGAGCCGTTTTTTGAATTAATACAAAAGAATCCTGGGTTTCTATTCCATGAAACCCAGGGTTTATTTTGTTTACTTATGAATGTACATCCGTGTCATATCAGGTTCGCCGTCACCCTGGACCATGCACAGGAATTCCCAGCCGTACCGCTCATAAAAGCCGATATGATCGGTCACGAGATAGGCAGGGGAAATGCCCATAGAGCGCAGATTCTCTACCGCCATGTTCAGTAGCTTTCCGGCGATACCTTGACAGCGGCAGCCTTCCTCCGTATATACGGCACATACATTGGGAGTCAGATCGGGTCTGTCGTGGAAGTCGTTTTCGATCACACCCAGACCGCCAACGATCTGGTCACCATCTAGACAAAGGAACCAGCCCAATTCGGTTTCCTGCTTCAGGTAGGCTTCCATACACTCCAGATAGGCTTCCTTGGGGACACCCCACTTGCTATGAAACCAATCTGCGGCCATGTTCATAAGTTCAGGATTTTCTCGCAATGTAATGTACTGCAATTCTTTCATTGAAGGTACCTTCCTTTTTGTTTTTCTTTATTCTATCACAGAAAACAGCCTGACACTATTCCCATACATTTTTCCTTAGAATCCATTTCCGGGACGCAGATTTTTCCGAAAAATCTTTGCGATTGAAAATACTGCCATTTTGCCGTATATTATGGGGTGGAATCCCGAAAAAGGAGGATTGCGCCTTGATTCGTTATGTAATGGCTGCATAAGCGTTGGCTATGCAAGAATAACAGAATACTGACTTTGTATAGCCGATGTTTTCCTTACGAAGTAAACTGAGCAAGGAGGCAGCCGTGAGCTATATAAAAGCAGAAGAAATCCTGCCGGAAGAGCTAATCCGAAGAATTCAGGAATATGCCGACGGTGTGTACATCTACATTCCCCGTAAGCCGGGAACCCGGCACGCCTGGGGACAGGAAACGGACTACAAAGCCGAGCTGAAGCTAAGGAATGACCGTATCCGAAGTGACTATGCGGCAGGCGAAAGTGTTGCGCTACTCAGCCGCAGATACCACCTGTCTGAAAAGAGCATCCGCAGGATTCTGCAAAATCAATAAACATTGAGCCGGGAGCAATCCCGGCTCAAACTATTTTATTCACCCAGCATTAGCGTTTTCAGAACCGGAATTCGCTTGATGATTGCCACCAGCGGTAGGAGGATGATCACCAAAAGAACAGGCAACAGTAAGTACATGGACCAGACCGGAAGGTGAAGCAGCTTATCCATAGCCCAGGCACCAAGGGTCAAAACGGGATAATGGAGAACATAGAAACCAAAGCTGCGCGGTGCCATGTAGCGGGTGAAGGGAGTTTCTTTATCCATCCACCGTTTGCCTGCACCCAGAACCGCCAGTGTGGCATACCACGCATAGGCATTAGTCAGAAATTGTTTGAGATTATCCATGGACGCGTAATTCTTGCCCCAGAAGTGAGTTGTGTAAATGACAGCCAGAAGAGCGCTGATGCCCAGAAGAGCCGGTGCACATTTTGCCAACATTTCCTGAACATGATCGTGAGAGAAAACACAGTACCCCAACAGAAAAGCGAAAATGTAAATTCCGTTTCTGTGCACCTCGATCACCGGGGTGTTAAGAATCTGGGCACTGCCCCAGAGAGCAAAGACCATCAAACAGAGAACAGGCATACTCACTTTTCCGCCAAGCCGATGAAAGCGGTCTTTCTTATCGATCTTGCGGAACAGTACCAGCACAACATCTGCAGCCAAAAGCTGGTGCAGAAACCACAGCGAACCGATCCCAGACAAGCTCCAAATCAGATATTTGGCAAGGCCCGGAATAGCACCGCTGTTGGTGCCGAACATATCCGCATACTGCCCGGTGACCCAGCCGGAAGTCCATCCGATGATAAAAATGACAGAAATGGAGGGGATGAGCTGACGGCGGACTTTGGATTTCAGAAACGCTTTGCTTGTCTGCTTTTGCAGGGAATACCGGGCACAGATACCGGAGATCACAAACAGAGTCACCATGAACCATGGATACAATACATACTGCACTGCATCCAGCGCAGGAATTCCTGGAATGTCCACATTAGTGATAACCCCCACACTGTTGAACAGATAAAAAACATGATAGAAAATAACCAGCAGAACGATGGAGTAGCGCAGATTGTCCAGAAAAGGCTTTCTCATTTTGCTTCACCTCGCAGTTTCCGGTTGATCCTGTCGGTTTTTGCTTTGATGCTGAAATAGATGCATACCCAGATCAGCGCGTAGCCCACGGCGAAGATTGCTGTAAAAATACCTATTCCAGTCAAGTCCCGGGGGATCCAGCTGTTCAGCAGGTACATCACAAGATAATCCAGATACAGTACACCGGCATGGATGGCGATGGCAGAGGCCAGAGGAAGCCGTTCCATCTGATAGACGATGGTGATACTTGCGGCAATGAATGCCATCAGCGTCACGGTCAGGATGCCCATGCAGACCTCACCCGGAGTAATACTGCTGGTTTCACCGGTAGCACCGATGACGCCATAGACAATGGCGAGAACGACGGGACCGCCAGAAGCGGCCATTAGGCCCCGTTTGATAAATTCAAGTGCATATTTCTTCATCGGTCGTACCTCCTTTTGATTTCCGCAAAGCACCGCCGGGAAACATACTCCCGGTAACCGCATTGAAACACCGCATCCACCGCGCCGCTGAAGGATGCCGCAAACCGCTGGATTTTCTTTTCGTTTGCCAGTGTGCTCTTATTGATGCGGATAAAGAACGTGGGAAGCAATTCTTCCAATTCATACAGCCGCTGCTTTAGGCGGTAGCGTTTGTTCTCAGCATCAATGGCGTAAGTCTTTCCATCCAACACCGTGATACACTCGATATCGGCAAAGGAGAGCTGCTTCATTTCATCCTCTGCAAAAGCGGTGATTCGGTCCGTGCCGGTATGCTGCTTGACCAAGGCCTCGATTTGCTCCGTCAGAGCGGAACGCTCATGGACGGTTACAGTCACTTCTTCCTCTTTGACTTTATCGATGATGAGGTTAAATTTCATCCACTCACCTCCAGTGCCCTAATCATAGCACAAAATCAGACGGATGTGTTGCCAATTGCGCTCATCGGTCATTTTGAGAGGGTAAGTGGTAGTATGTAAGTGAAGTCACTACGACATACTGCTTACACGGGTCGGGAGAAATTCCGGCTTAACCTTTTTTTGAACAATATTTGGCATTCACATTGACGCTTCAGCATGATATAATGGATTAAATTGTGTGCCAGGGGGCTATCATCATGAGAAGAATTCTTGTCACCGGCGGCACGGTGTTTGTCAGTCGTTTTGTCGCAAATTACTTCGCCCAAAAGGGCGACGATGTGTATGTTCTGAACCGAAACAGCAAGCCCCAGCTTCCCAATGTGACGCTGATTGAAGGCGACCGGAATGATCTGGGGGATATGCTTAAGGGATATGAATTTGACGCGGTGTTAGACATCACTGCCTACACCCAGGAGCACGTGGAGAATCTGGTGAATACTCTGGGCAAATTCGGTGATTACATCATGGTTTCATCTTCCGCCGTCTACCCGGAAACCAATCTCCAGCCTTTTACGGAAGATCAGGATTGCGGCCCTAACGTCCATTGGGGTGCCTATGGCACAAACAAATTGGCTGCAGAGGAATATCTGCGGCAGGCAGTTCCTCATGCTTATATCTTGCGTCCTCCGTATCTGTACGGCCCCATGCAGAATGTATACCGTGAGCCTTTCGTCTTTGAGTGCGCC
>JAFQUA010000007.1 GCA_017408725.1 Oscillospiraceae bacterium | reverse complement strand
GCGGGGAAGTTGTAGTGATGGATATAGCGCTTGGTGTCCTCGGGGTAGATGGTGTCCAGCTTCTGAGCAGCGCTGAGGGTGTTCAGAGTGCAGATGGACAGAACCTGCGTCTGACCACGGGCGAACAGACCGCTGCCGTGGACTCTGGGCAGAACACCGACCTCGGCGTCCAGAGGACGGATGTCGTCCATGCCACGACCGTCAACGCGCTTGCCGGCCAGCAGCCACTTCTTGACGACCTTCTTCTGCATCTTATAGAGGCACAATTCGATGTGGGTCTCGAACTCTTCTTCGCCGTACTTCTCGACAAACTGGTTCTTGAAGTCGATGCGGGCGGCGGTCAGACGCTCCTCGCGGATGTTCTTATCGTCGGTGTCCAGAGCGTTCTCGATCTGGGGCAGGCCGTAAGCGATCAGATCGTCCAGAAGCTCGTGGTTGACAGCAGCCTTTTCGAAGGTGAACTTGGGCTTGCCGATCTCGGCAACGATGGAGTTGATGAACTTAACAACTTCCATGTTGGTCTCGTGGGCAACACGGATGGCTTCGTAAACGATGGCTTCGGGAGCCTCATTGGCCTCGGTCTCGATCATAACGACCTTCTCGAAGGTGGAGCTGATGCAGACGAAGCATTCGCAGTTTTCGCGCTCTTCGGCGCTGGGGTTGACGATATATTCGCCGTTCAGGTAAGCAACATTGGTGGTAGCGACGGGTCCGTTCCAGGGCACATCGGAAGTTGCGATGGCAATGGAAGCGCCCAGAGAAGCTACGATCTCAACGGGATGATCGTCGTCAGCGGCCAGGACGGTGCAGGTAACGACAGTGTCGTTACGCAGCTCCTCGTCGAACAGAGGACGCATGGGACGGTCGATAATACGACTATTCAGGATGCCGCGCTCGGAGGGCTTGCCCTCACGGCGGTTGAAAGAGCCGGGGATGCGGCCAACGGCGTACATTCTCTCTTCAAACTCGATGGTCAGGGGGAAGTAGTCGATGCCGGACTTGGGAATGGGGTTGCAGGTGCAGGTTGTCAGAACCACGGTGTCGCCGTAGCGGCAGATGCACTCGGCATTGGCAAGCTCAGCAACCTTGCCGGTCTCAACGGTAAAGGTGCGGCCGCCGATCTCAGTCTCGTAGACATGATGATTGGGATACTGCTTGCGAGTAATCATTTGTGTTACCTCCTGTAGTGTTTTTTGTTCGGGAGGTTTAGCACTTGAAACTGGCGGCGAGTTTCGTCGACACTTTCAACTGCTAAAGTTACTCCCGATAATTGACTTCTCGTGAAAAAGGGCGACGATATCCGTCGCCCTTCCACATTCTTACTTACGGATACCCAGCTTGGCGATCAGAGCACGGTAGCGGTTGATGTCCTTCTTAGCCAGATAGTCCAGCATGCTGCGGCGCTTACCAACCATCATCAGCAGACCACGACGGGAGTGGTTGTCGTGCTTGTGGGTACGCAGGTGATCGGTCAGCTCGTTGATGCGGGCAGTCAGGATAGCGATCTGGACTTCGGGAGAACCGGTATCGCCTTCGTGAGTTGCGTTGTCCAGGATAACCTGGGTCTTCTTTTCCTTCTGAATCATTGTGTTTACCACCTTTTTTAAAATTTACCTCGCGCCAAGTAAAGGGTCGGTGTCTTCCCAAAACTGAGCTGCGGGCATAGTAATAACCTCTGGCCATAGCCAGCCCGGTTATCATATCATGAGTTTTCCCAAAAGTAAAGAAAAATTTTCACATTTTTCTAAAGAAATTTCGGGTTTCTTCCCCGTTTTTTCGAATTTCCGCCTGCAAAGCGGAAAGGTTGGGGAACTTTTGCTCCGGGCGGAGGAATTTATGAAATTCCAGCGTTATCTGCTTGCCGTAGAGGTCGCCGTCAAAGTCCAAGATCCACGGTTCTACGGTGATGTGGTGGCCTTCCACGGTGGGGCGGGTGCCAACATTGGTCACTGCCATGTGTTTTTTGCCGTCAATGTCGACAAGGCAGGCGTAAACGCCCAGTCGGGGGATCAGAAGTCCCTCGGGAAGTGCCAGATTGGCGGTGGGAATGTCGATGGTGCGACCCAGCTTTCGACCGGAAATCACGGTACCGGAGAGGACGTGAGGGTGCCCCAGAAACCGGACAGCGGTTTCCATGTCGCCCTGTTCCAGCAGGGTGCGGATATGGGTAGAGGAAACACGGATGCCGTCCGCAGTTTGCTCCGGAACCACGGCGCAGGGAATATTCTCTTTTTCGCAGACTGCACGAAGAAGCTCTGCGTTGCCCTCGCCCCGATGACCGAAGCGAAAATCACTGCCACAGACAATGCCGGCGGCGTGATAGGTTTCCACCAGCATCCGGAAAAATTCCTGCCACGACATTTCCATCATGGGCTTGTCAAAGGGCAGGGCGATGACGGTCTCTATGCCGAAATCTTTCAGCAGAATCGCCCGGTCGGCGGCGGTGTTGATCAATGCCGGGGTCTTGCCCAGCACCAAGGTGTCCGGGTGGGCATCAAAGGTGATGACGCCGGCGGCACAGTTTTCTTGCCGGGCAAGATTCTTGCAGGCAGCGAGCAGCGCCTGATGCCCCAGATGCACCCCGTCAAAAAAGCCGAGGGCGTAAATTGTTCTTTCTTTCATAGGCTCTCCAGAGGTCAAATTGCAGTTTTACGCACTCTCAAGGCTCCCTCTGACGAGGGAGCTGTCAGCGAAGCTGACTGAGGGAGAGAAAACCTAAAAGTTACTGCTTTATACAAGCAAAGCGATAAAAGTGATATTTTCTCTCCCTCCGCCCCTGCGGGGCACCTCCCTCGTCAGAGGGAGGCTTTGTGATTGCATTACACTTCAAAAAAGCTCTTGATAGTTGACATAACGCCAGAGTCTACCATGCTCAGCGCCAGAAATTCGCCGGTCTGGCTGTAGACCCGGTATGTACCGTCGGCAATTCCGAGGGTAAAGGAATTGCCGTTGCGGCAGCGCTGTTCCTGCTTTTCGGTCAGTGTTACAGCAGGGAAATTACGGAACATACTGTCCACGGGGCGCAGATACTGCCCGGGATCGGATGATTCCACGATGGTTTGCAGCGGCACGGCTTCGGCAATGGCATATTCTCCTGCCTGCACCCGCCGCAGCGCCGCCATACAGCCGCCGCAGCCGAGAGCTTCACCAATATCCTTGCACAGCGTGCGGATATAGGTTCCCTTGGAGCAGTGGACCCGGAGACGGGCGGTATTTCCGCCAAATTCCAGCAGCTCCAGCTCATAGATAGTGATGGGACGGGGCTGCCGCTCCACTTCCTTGCCAGATCTGGCCAGCTCATAAAGCTTTTTGCCGTTTACCTTTAGCGCCGAATACATGGGCGGGATCTGCATAATTTCTCCACGGAAACGGGGCAAAACCGCCAAAATATCAGCTTCCGTCAGGGAAACTTCCTTTTCTTCCAGCACGGTGCCGCTGGTATCCTCCGTATCGGTAGTGATACCCAGCTGCAAAACCGCTTCATAGGTTTTTTTCGCGTGTTCAAAAAATTCCACACCCCGGGTGGCACGGCCTACGAAAACCGGCAGAACGCCGGTGGCCATGGGATCCAAAGTGCCGCCGTGACCGATTCGCTTGGTATGCAGTGCGCCCCGCAGCTTGCTTACCACATCCTGACTGGTCCAGCCGGCGGGTTTGTCTATAATTACGATTCCGTTCATTGGCAAAGCTCCAACATAGCGTTTTCGATGAGTCCGGCAGCATCTTCAAGGGGCATCCGCATGCTCACGCCGGCAGCTCCTTTGTGTCCGCCGCCGCCAAACTTGGAACAGACAGCGGAGGCATCGTACCCCGGTACAGCCCGAACGGATACTTTGATACCGCCGTCGGCGGTCTGGCGCAGGGTGGCGGACATGCACACACCCACGATGGAACGGGGGAAGCCGGAAATATTGTCCATATCGTCCTCGGTGACCCCCAGTTCCTGCTCAACGGACAAAGGAATTGCACATACCGCGAACTTTCCGCCGCTGAGAAAACGGGCATTTTCCGCGATCCAGCCTTGCATACGGAGCTTGGGAAGAGAATTGGTGTCGAACAACAGCTGATTCACCAGATGCAGATCAGCACCGGTATCATGGCAAGCCGCAGCGGTGCGCAAGGTGTGGGCAGTGGTGTTGGGGTAACGGAAGCAGCCGGTATCGGTGGAAACGGCGGTGTAGAGAGGGATCGCTACAAGCTTGTCCAATTTCACGCCCATTTCCGTCAGCACATCGTAGATAATTTCGCCGCAGGCACCGGCGGTGTGATCCACCAGTTCCTCGGGAGTAAAGGAAGTGGCAGAAAAATGGTGGTCGATCCGCAAAGCGATGCGGTCCAAAAGAGGCTTGGCGTTTTTGGGAAGCAAACCGGCGGAAGCAATGTCCACAGAAATGAGGGTGTCGCCTTCCTCCGCTGCAGCTTTGGTCAGCCCCTGGTGCAAAGGTTTGTATTTTTCCGTGATTTCCGGATTGTCCAGAATGTGGGCAGTCTTTCCCAGCTGCCGAAGACCAAGACACAGGGCGGCGGAAGAGCCGACGGTGTCTCCGTCGGGCCGCAGGTGGGTCAGAATGCAGAAGTTATCGTGGCGCAGCAGCCACCGGGCGCACTCAGTCCTCGTCATCATCGCTTTTTACCTCGAGGGAATTGATCAGTTCCAACATTCTGGCGCCGTAAGTGATGCTGTCATCCAGCGCCCAGACGATCTCGGGCACGCAGCGCAGCCGCACATCGCTGCCCAACTGGCGGCGAAGAAAACCTGCCGCGGACTTCAGACCTTTCATAGCATCGGCGGCCTTGTCCTCCTGCAGGATGCTGACGAAAACCTTGGTGTAGCGCAGGTCGGGGGTGGTTTCCACACGGGTGATGGAGATCAGAGCATCAGCCACCCGGGGGTCTTTGACAGACATGAGAGCAGATGCCAGAGATTTCTGGATTTCCTCGTTGATTCGGTTGATTCGATTGGATGCCATAGTTACATCCTCCTAAAGTAGTAAAGTACCAGCCGCGCCGCGGACGCGGTGCGGCTGGGTGAGGTTATCTCTTAACTTCCTGCATGGCGAAGCATTCAAAAATGTCGCCTTCCTTGATGTCGTTGTACTTGGCAATGCTAATGCCGCACTCGTAGCCGGCGGTAACTTCCTTGACAGCGTCCTTGAAGCGCTGCAGAGAGGCGATCTCGCCTTCATGGATGACGATATTGTCACGCAGCACACGAACCTGTGCGTCTCTGGTGACCTTGCCGTCCTTGACCATACAGCCGGCGATGGTGCCGATGGCGCTGACTTTGTAGGTCATGCGGACTTCGGCGTGACCGATGACGACTTCCTCAAACTTGGGAGCCAGCATACCCTTCATGGCAGCTTCGATCTCGTCGATGGCATCGTAGATAACCCGGTAGAACCGCATATCCACGGCAGTACGCTGTGCGCTGGCCTGAGCGCCGGTATCGGGACGGACGTTGAAGCCCACCACGATGGCGCCGGAGGTATTGGCAAGCAGGATATCGCTTTCGTTGATGGCGCCGACACCGGCGTGGATGACCTTGACACGGACTTCCTCGTTGGAGATCTTCTCCAGAGAAGCCTTCACGGCTTCGGCGGAGCCCTGCACGTCGGCCTTGACGATCAGGGGCAGTTCCTTCATCTCGCCTTCCTGCATACGGGCAAACAGATTGTCCAGCGTGACCTTCTGCATGGCGTTGGCAGCGGCGTCCTTGGCGGCCTGCTTACGCTGCTCCACCAGTTCACGGGCCATACGCTCGTCGGTAACGGCGTTGAATTCGTCGCCGGGAGCGGGAACTTCGGCAAGGCCGGTGATCTCCACGGGAACGGAGGGACCTGCGGTCTTAACGGTGCGGCCCTTGTCGTTGGTCATCACGCGGACACGGCCAACGGCGGTACCGGCGATGATGATATCGCCCTGATTCAGAGTGCCGTTCTGCACCAGCAAGGTGGCGATGGGGCCTCTGGTCTTGTCAAGTCTTGCTTCGATAACCGTACCCTTGGCCCGGCGGTTGGGGTTGGCCTTCAGTTCCTGCACTTCGGCAGTCAGCAGCACCATTTCCAGCAGATCGTCAAGTCCCATGCCGGTCTTGGCGGAGATGGGAACGATGATGGTATCGCCGCCCCACTCTTCGGGGATCAGGTCGTACTTGGTCAGCTGCTCTTTGATCTTGTCGGGGTTGGCGGTGGGCTTGTCCATCTTGTTGATGGCCACGATCAGCGGCACTTCCGCTGCCTTGGCGTGGTTGATGGATTCCACGGTCTGGGGCATGATGCCGTCGTCGGCGGCAACTACCAGAATGGCGATGTCGGTAGACTTGGCACCACGGGCACGCATGGAAGTAAAGGCGGCGTGGCCGGGAGTATCCAGGAAGGTGATCATCTGGCCGTTTACATCGACAGTATATGCACCAATGTGCTGGGTGATACCGCCGGCTTCGCCTGCGGTAACACTGGTCTTACGGATGGCGTCCAGAGTGGAAGTCTTACCGTGGTCAACGTGACCCATGACGACAACAACGGGAGCACGGGTCTCCAGCTCTTCGGCAGAGTCCACATGGTCGTCGATGATCCGCTCTTCGATGGTAACGGTGATCTCCTTTTCCACCTTGCAGCCCAGCTCGGTGGCAACAAATTCAGCGGTGTCAAAGTCGATGGTCTGGTTCATACCGGCCATAACGCCGTTCTTCATCAGGCACTTGATAACTTCGGCGGCGGTTTTCTTCATCCGGGAAGCCAACTCGCCCACGGTGATCTCGTCGGGGATTTTAACAGTAACAGGTGCCTTGCGGGCCACTTCCATCTGCAGACGGCGCAACTTCTCCTGCTCTTCGTTGCGGGCCTTGTTGCCCTTCTTGTTGTTCTGCTGCTGCTTTTGCTGCTGCTTGCCCTTGCCGCCACCGATGCGCTGCTTGCCGCCCTGATAGTTTTGAACTTTTTCGGAAACCAGATTGTCTACATCGGCAAACCGGTTGGTATTGACCTGCACGGCGGAGGTATCCACAACGCGGCGTTCCCGTTTGCGTTCGGGCTCCTTGGGCTTTTCGGGCTTGGGCTGCTGCTGGGGCTTGGGAGCCTCCTGTTTGGGAGCGGCTTTGGTGGCTTCTGCCTTGGGTGCTTCCTGCTTGGGGGAAGCCTTGGGTGCTTCCTTTACGGGCTCGGCCTTGGGCTGCTCCTTGGGCTTCACGGCAAATACCTGCTCCAGGGATGCGATCTGATTGTGCTGGGTCATGTAATCAAAAACAACATTCAGCTCGTCAGCGGTGAGCACCTGTGTATTGGACTTGGGCTTTTCAAAAAACTTGGAGATGATCTCCGCAATTTCCTTGGGGGCTACGCCGAAATCCGCGGCGACCTCCTTCAAACGATACTTCACTAAACTCATATATGCACCTCCAAAATGGACTACTTACTTCTTTGCCTTGCCCTTGCGCACGTTGCGCAGGTGGGCCTTGGCTTCCTTCTGCCGCTGCTGCAATTTGCTGACTTTTTCCTGCAGGACTTCCAGCACGGCCTTATGCTTTTCCGGCTGATTCAGGGACTGCACCAGAGCCAGCGCAAGACCGGCATCGGTGATGGCGGCGATGGCAAGGCTGGAGCGGCCGATGGCCATACCCATCTCGTCTTTGCTGCACTGCAGGCGGACACACTGCTGATTGGTTCCGGCGGCAAAGGATTTTGCTCTGCGCCAGGTATGGTCGGAAGCGTCACCGGCAACGATGATCAGGTGGGCATGCAGCGCTCTGGCTGCCGCGCCTACGGGCTCTTCACCCAGCTCTGCCTTTCCTGCCTTGCGGGCAAGGGACAGATAATTCAGGGCTTTATCCACGGCTTTGCGCCTCCATTTCTCTGACCATACGGTCATAGACTTCCTGCGGGATCTGGGTTTCCAGACACCGCTCCAGAGCTTTGCTCTTCTGGGCCTTCTTCAGACACTCGGGATCCGGGCAGACATAAGCACCCCGGCCGTTGAGCTTTCCGCTGAAGTCCAGCGACACAACGCCGTCAGTGCCCCGGACCACCCGCAGCATGGCTTTTTTATCTTTGCGTTCCCGGCAGCCCATACACTGCCGCTGGGGGATCTTCTTTTGCATCAGACTGCCTCCTATCTCTTTTCCCGTCATTCCGAGCCAGTGCGCACACTGGCGTGGGAATCCGTTTCTTTGCCGTGCAGGGGGTACGGATTGCCACGTCGGCCCAATGGGCCTCCTCGCAATGACGTATGTTGCTTTTACTCTGCTTCTGCCTGAGAAGCGGGCTTGATGTCGATCTTGTAGCCGGTGAGCCGGGCAGCCAGACGGGCGTTCTGGCCTTCCTTGCCGATGGCGAGGCTCAGCTGGTCATCGGGAACGATGACGCGGCAGGCCTTCTGGCCGGGCACGGGAGTGACGGAAACCACATCGGCGGGGCTGAGGGCTGCCTTGACATATTCGCAGGGATCCTCGGACCAGACCACGATGTCGATCTTCTCGCCGCAGAGCTCTTCCACAACGGCACCCACACGGCCGCCACGGGGGCCGACGCAGGCGCCAACGGGATCGATGCCCTCCATGGTGGCGCGGACAGCCATCTTGGAACGGCTGCCTGCCTCACGGGCGATGTTGCGGATCTCTACCTGACCCTCGGCAATTTCGGGAGTCTCCAGCTCAAAGAGCCGGCGAACCATATTGGGATGGGTACGGGAAACGTACACATTGGTGGAACGGGCGCCCTGACGGGCTTCCAGTACGTAAACGCGGATCTTGTCGCCTTCGCGGTAGCTTTCGCCGGGGATCTGCTCGCTGGTGCGAAGCACGGCATTGTGCTGCTCGTTGCCCTGGCCTACGGTGACCAGAATGTCGCCGCTGGGATCCTTCTTGGCGATGGTGCCGGTGAGCAGCTCCTGAGTCTTGGAGGAGTAGCTTTCGTAAACCACGCCCCGCTCCGCCTCGCGGATGCCCTGGATCAGAACCTGCTTAAAGGTCTGGGCAGCGATGCGGCTGAACTTTTCCACTTCCACGGGAATGGAGACGGTCTCGCCCACACGGGCATCGGGGTTGATATTCCGGGCGGCATCGATGTGGATCTCCAGAGCGGTATCTTCCACTTCCTCCACCACGGTCTTGACTACATGAACGCTGAGGCCGGACTCCTGAAAGTCTACGACCACGTTGTCGGCAGGGACATCCCGACGGTCCTCACGGTCCTTGCGGTAAGCATTGGCCATGCCCTGCTTCATTCTTTCTACCATATATTCTACGGAAATGCCCTTGGTCTTTTCCAGATCCCGCAGCGCGGCAAACACTTCGGCACAGTCGATCTTGTGGGCCTCAGGCTTTTTTACATTTTTTCTGGCCATTTTTCTTTCTCCTTTTAAAATTCTACGCGAAGCCGCACCAGCGCGACTTCAGATTTTTGAAATACGATTGTTTCTTTGCCGGCTTCCACGGTGATCTTACCGTCTTCGTAGCCGCGCAGGATGCCGGGGATTTCTTTGAGTCCGTTCCGGGGGCGGTACAGCTTGACCATGATGGGGCTGTCCATAAAGCGCTCAAAATCGGAGGGCCGCTTCAGCGCCCGTTCCAGGCCTGCGGAGCATACCTCGAAATGATAGGATTCCGCAATGGGGTCCTTTTCATCCAGCACCGGATCTACGGCGCGGGAAATGGCCTCACAGTCGTTGATATCCACGCCGCCTTCTTTTTCGATATAGAGCCGCAGGAACCGCTCGGAGCCTTCCCGCACATACTCCACATCCCAAAGGCTGCAGCCGTGGGCTTCTACAATGGGTTTTGCAAATTCGGAAACGATGTCTGTTACCTTCATTTTTACTCCTTTGTCATTCAAAAAGAGAGAGGGGCGCGCCCCTCTCTCCTAAAGTCAAACATCTTACATAGGGATTATAGCACCCTTTTCCCGGGATTGCAACCCCTTTTTCCACCTTTTCTTCGGCATTTTTCGGGAAACGTACTGAAAATGGGTAAAATTTCTGTTTATCGGGATGTTTGAAAAGACCTTGGCCCCCTCTGACGAGGGGGCTGTCATGCATTTGGGCATGACTGGGGGAGAGAAAATCCTGATATTTAATCTTTGATAACACAAAACAGTTATCTTTTTTGGCTTCTCTCCCTCCGTCACGGCTTACGCCGTGCCACCTCCCTCATCAGAGGGAGGCTTCCATAAATCCCAATTTACAGCCCTGCGTGGAGGTATTTCCGGTCCCAATCGTCGTCAAACAGGTTGCTTCCTGCCACCATGGGGCAGCCTTGGGAAAGATCATCCGCCAGCTCCAGAAGCAACGGTGTGGGTTCCAGCGATTCCAGATAAAACTCGGGAAGGGCTTCCTCACCCATACGGGCACCTAAAATCGCGCCGGTGATGGCACCCACCGCGGCGCTGCGTCCGGAATGGTTAACAGCGGTGATCATGGCGGCGTCAAAATCTCCCTTGCAGGTGATGCAGGTATACAGCACACCGGCAAGCACTTCCGGCGCAGTGCGGCAGCCAAGGCGTTCCATGGCTTCCATCTGGGAGATATCGTCGGATTCTGCCAGTGTCATAGCCATTTGCGCCAATTCCCAGAGCTTGGTGGTTTGTCCGTATTCCCGCCCGAATTGAAGCTGAATGGCATTCAGAGTTTCTCTGGCCAGCGCTTCCGGGTCAACGGTTTCTTCGGAAATGATCTTACCCATGGCGTAAGTAAGGGCAGCTGCGCTTAAAAAGGCATCGGGATCGCCGTGAGTCAGTGCTACGGCTTCCGCACCGAGGCGGACGGTTTCCTCCGGCGGCAGACCCAGATCATTGGCAAGCAGCGCAATGGGGATCACTTCCGTCAACGCAGCGGGATGATCAGAACGGTTGACGGGCTCTTCCATGGTGCCCAACGGCTCCCGGCTCAAGGTGCTGAGCATCCAGGTGTCCATGCACCGGCGGCGCTTCAGTTCGGATGCGGTAGATAGCCAGCAGTGGTTCTTTTCCTGCTCGCAGTAATGCTGGCTGCGGGACCATTCCCGGATCGCCAGCGCAATGTAGCGCACCGGCGGTGCCATAACGCCCCGGAGCCGTCCCCGGGTCAGACCCAGAAGCAGACCGTTGGCGGCAAAGGCGGCCAGCTGTGTGTAGGAGGTCACATCGGCATAGCCGTTGACGAGGTCGTAACCCAGCAGACCGTTGGGACCGTAATCTTCACAGATCTCGTCAAGGCTTTTGCTGTCCACGGTGTAGCCCATAGCATCGCCTACGGCCAGACCCAGCAGACATCCCCGGAAAATATTCTGTTTTTCGCCCATAACAGTCCCTCCTTTGCTGATTTATAGTGGTATTATACCGACAAAAGCCCCAAAAGGCAAGAAAAATATAGAAACCGGGGCGGTTGCCCCGGTTAATCGATGCATACGGTTTCCAAACGCCAGAGTTGATCTTCGCTTAGACCAGAGTAGTTGACCAGCAGGCAATGCCTTGCCCAGTGGGGAATGGAGCCGTGATAGTAGTAACTGAGAGGGTTAACACGGATACCCGCTTGCGCAAAGATGCGTATCAGATCCTCGTCCGGCAGGGCAGTGTCTATTTTCAGCAGAAAGTGCAGCCCGGCATCCGCTTCCAGAATGGTCATTTTCTCTGCCCAGGGGCAGCTTTTCAGCGCAGCCACCACTTGATCCCGGCGGGTACGGTAGAATTTTCGCATCCGGTTGATGTGCTTTTCAAAATGCCCCTCCTTTAAGAAGCGGGCCAATGCATATTGATCAAAGCTGGGCACGGTACAGCTGTAAAAGCCCAGTGTTTCCTGAAAACGGGCCATCAGCGCGGTTGGAAGTACTACAAAACCCACACGGATGGAGGGAGCAAGGCTTTTGGAGAAGGTGTTCATATAGATCACCCGTCCAGTTGTGTCCAGCGCCTGCAATGCAGGCAGGGGATGGGGGTGGAACCGGAATTCCGAATCATAGTCATCCTCGATGATATAGCCGCCATTTTGCTTGACCCAGTCCAGAAGCTCTGTGCGGCGCTGCATGGAGGTAACGGTACCCGTAGGAAAATGGTGGGAAGGAGAGATGTGGAGCACCTGGGCGTTCGTCAGCGAGGCAGGCTCCACGCCATTGCTGTCCACGCCGGCGCTGACGCATTTGACACCGCCGGCGGCATAAACCTTACGGATTTTGTGATAACCCGGCTCTTCCACGGCAAAGGTCTTGTCCCGTCCCAGAAGCTGGATAAGAATATTGTAAAGAAAGTCGGTGCCCGCGCCTACAAGGATATTTTCGGGGCTGACATGCATCCCCCGAAAGCCCGCAAGGTGCTCAGCAATGGCGCGCCGCAGCTCCCACGCACCCAGATTGGGCAGGGGTTTCAGCAATTTTTCACCGTAATCCAGCAAAATCTGCCGCTGCAGCCGGCTCCATACGGAAAAGGGGAAGTGGGCACAGCCATTGGCTGTCAGATCCAGCGTAGGCGCAGCCGGTTCTTCCGGTTCAGACAGGACGTGGCTTTGGGGAACGGGAGAACGGAGAACATCTTCCACGAAATAGCCGATCTTTTCCTCGGAACGGATGTAGCCTTCGGAAAGCAGCTGGCTGTAGGCGGTTTCCACGGTGATCTTGCTGACCTTCAGATTTTCCGCCAGAGTCCGCTTGGAAGGCAATTTTTCTCCTGGCGCAAGGTGGCCGGAGAGGATATCCCCCCGAAGGCAGCGGTACAAAGCTTCATAAAGGGGCATACCCGGCGCTTTTTTCAGTTCATAGGTCAGCATGATCTCACCACCGTGGAATTTATAGATAGGATAAATGATCGTTTAGCGCAGCACCAAGGCTCCCCTTGTCCGGGGAGCTGTCACAGCGTAAGCTGTGACTGAGGGGTAGTTTCTCTCCCTCCGTCTCAGCCTAACGGCTGAGCCACCTCCCTCGTCAGAGGGAGGCTTGGGCTTCCATTTCATAACATAGACGATCATTTGCAGCGTCGTTGGCGGAGAAGGGCTACCAGTTTGTCGCCCCAGTCAAACAGCCGCTGCATGGCAAAGAATACCGTTGGGGTCATCAGCATCAGCGCGGCCATTACCAGCAGGGTGCGGCTGTCTGCAACCTGCAGTTCAAAAAGGCGTCTGAGCAGCGTAAAGCAAAGCGCGATGCCTGCTGCAAGGAAACCCCAAAGTACAGCGCGGAATTTGTCGAAGGGCTTGCAGGTTTCAAACAGCACCAGAAGACCCACAACACTGAGAACGCTCACGCAAACCGTGGCGCTTTCCGCTTCCGGCAGGCCGAAGATCACACCGAAGGCCTGCGCCATCAGTACGGCGAGAATGTTGGTGATGCCGCCGGGCAATGCTTTTCGCAGTACGGTGGGCAAGAATTTTCCTTTTACCCGCTCGTAATTGGGCTCCAGCGCCAGAAAGAAAGAGGGGATGCCGATGGTCAGGGCGGAGATCATGGTCATGTGGATGGGGATCAAAGGATAGCCCAAGCCGGTGATGACGGAAACAAGGGAGAGTCCCAGAGAGAAAATGTTCTTTACCAGAAACAGCGTGGCCGCTCTTTGAATGTTGTTGATGACACGCCGTCCTTCTGCCACGATGTCCGGCATGGCGGAAAAATCCGATTCCAGCAGCACCAGCTTGGCTACCTGACTGGCAGCCTGTGCGCCGCTGGCCATGGCCACGGAGCAGTTCGCTTCCTTCATGGCAAGCACATCGTTGACGCCGTCGCCGGTCATGGCAACGGTGTGCCCCAGCTTCCGGTAGGCAAGGATCAGCCGCTTTTTCTGGTCGGGAGTTACCCGGCCAAATACGGTGTATTCCTGAACCGCCTGCAGAAAATCACTGTCGGTGTCCAGCGTGGATGCGTCTATGCACCGGTCTGCGTCAGCAATTCCAGCCCGACGGGCAACTTCGGATACGGTGATGGGATTGTCACCGGAGATGACCTTGACGGAAACGCCTTGTTTTGCGAAGTAAGCGAAAGTCTCCTTGGCTTCCGGACGGATCCGGTTGGTCAGCAGCACCAGTGCCAGAGCACGCAGCTTCCCCGGCTCCAGATAAGAATCCGGCTCGCCGGCATACTGGGCGATCAGCAACACCCGGTAACCCCGGCAGGACCAATCCTCCACAGTTTCCTGCAGTTCATCATACCGGTTTCCCATGACGGATTCCGGTGCGCCGACGATAAAGGTGCCCTGCCCACGGAAAACGGAAGCGCTCCATTTTGTGGCGGATGTGAAGGGAATTCTGCGGGTGCAGACCCAATCGGAACCGGTGGCGAACATCTCTTCCATCGCCCGGGCAGTATCGTTTTCCGGTTCACAGCCGGAATAGATGGCGGAAAGGATGCTCTCCAGCCGCTCGGGGGTGTCATCTGTCAGCGGCAGCACATTGTCCACTTCCATTTTGGCTTCCGTGATGGTGCCGGTCTTGTCCACGCACAGCACATCCACCCGGGCAAGGGCTTCGATGCAGTTCATGTCCTGCACCAGCACTTTTTGGCGGGTCAGCTTGATGGCCGATACTGCCATGGCAACGCTGGTCAGCAGGTAAAGCCCCTCGGGGATCATGCCAACCAGTGCGGCAACGGTAGCCTCCGCACTGTCGGTCAGAGAACTGTTCAGAATTTTGAATTCCTGATAGAAAAGGAAAAGGCCTACGGGGATCAGTACAATACCTACCACCTGGATCAACCGGTCCAGAGCCCGCATCATTTCGGATTTTGCGGCCTTTGCGCCGTTTTTAGCTTCGGCAGCCAGCCTTGCGGCAAAGGAATCGGCGCCCACATGGGTCAGCTGTACCCGTCCGGTACCGGCGATTACGAAGCTGCCGGAGCGCAGTGTATCACCGTCAGTTTTCAAAACCGGATCTTCTTCACCGGTGATCAGCGCTTCGTTTACATACAGAGTGCCCGTGCGCAGGATGCCGTCGGCGCAGATCTGGTCGCCGGTGGAAAATTCTACAATATCATCCCGAACCAGAGCGTCGGAGCGGATCCGCACCACTTCGCCTGCACGGACGGTTTTCAGCTGGGCGGCGGCGACCAGCGTCAGCCGGTCAACGGCCCGCTTTGCCCGAATCTCCTGAAAGATACCGATGGCGATATTGCACACCACCACAATCAGAAAGGTCATGTTTTTGACGGAAGAACCGGTCAGCGCCAGAAACGCGGCAAGAATTACAAAGACCAGATTAAAAAAGGTGAGGAGTTTTTCCAGAACGATCTCCCGTTCTGTACGGGCAGCGCTTTGCACCAGACCGTTGGACCACCCGCTGCTCTGCCGCAGCAGTACTTCTTCTTCAGAAAGACCGAGGGAAGGATCCGCGTTTATGACCGGCACATCCTGCCGGGTCGGAGCAGCGTTTTTCTTTATGTTCCGCAAGGTATAAGACCTCCTTGTGTGTGATTACAAGGGATTGCGTTGGGGAAATCCGTTTTTCCGTTCCCAAAAAAGCAAGAGACAGCCGCTTTTCACAGTGACGGAAGCGGTTTTTCCGGTAAAATGGTTGCTGGCGCCCAAAGGGAAGCTGCTTGTCAAAGTCCCATTGGTGAGGGGGTATTTTAAGCCCTCCAGCGTAACACCCCCGGCGTCGCTTCCGATGCAGAAAACAGAAAGGATGCCCTCTGCCGTGGCGGGGAATACCAGAGTTTCTTCTTTCATCACGGTGATCATGTGGTTTTTGCTCACCAGATACCCCCGGGCACCATGCTCCGCAAGGTACTGAAGAGATTGCAGATTAGCCATGGTGTGATCGGGTCTGCTGCCACCCATGCCGCCGTAGATGATAAATTGCTTGAAACCCAGTTTCAGACCGTGGCGGATGGCCAGCATGGCATCGGTATCATCCTTTTCCACGGGAAACACATTGGCGCCCTCCGGAATATAGCCCAGAGAATCAAAATCTCCCAAGATCACATCCGGAGTGATTCCCAATTCCTGCAAATGCCGCAGACCGCCGTCAGCGGCGATGATCAGATCTTCTTTTTCCAAAGGCTGCACCAGCGAATCGAATTCCGCAGCGCAGAAAATAACGCATTTTGCCATAAAGACACCCGGTTTCTTTTTGTGTTTTTTTCATTTTATCATATCGGCCCACAAAGGAAAACCCCTGAAGAATGGAATTGTCGGATATTTTTGCAAAAAAACGCCGTGACCCAGTGTCACGGCAATGCATTTAGTATCGCAGGCACCGGCGGATCTTCGCCTCTGCCCGGTGAAGGGTCCGGCATACGGTGCTTTTGTTTACGCCCTGCTCCCGGGCGATCTCGTCCATGGTCAGCTGCCGAAAATAGTAGGCGGTGAGGGTCTGCTTCTGGCAAGGAGACAATTCTGCCTCGATGACCCTTTTCAGCCTTTTGAGCTGTACTTCCCGGGGCAGACGGGGGCCTTCGTAACCGTCAAAGAGTGTATTTCTCACTGCGGTAGTACCCCCTGTCGTAGTAGTGCTCGGTCAGTTCCCTCAGCTCGTTCATCTGGGTCAGCATGGGGGTCAGCTCCGCGATCCGCCGCTTCAGGTGCCAGATATCCTCCGGATCCTCTGTGGCGGCAAGCATCTGCCGCAAAAGCCGCAGCCGCTGCCGAAGAAGCACCGCGGCAGCTTCGTAATCCCGGCTGATCTGCTGCAGGGTCATAGCGGATCCTGCCCGCAGCGAAGACATATATAGCCCGGGGGATACAGTGCGCCCCGGCAGTGGGGGCAAAAATATGCAGGGGGCAATGCCTGCTCGTCTATGTATAGGGTAGGTTCGATTATTCTAGCCAAGGACATCCTCCTCTCGCGTAAATGGGAAACCGGAATTGTCGAAAAACAGGAGCAGTTTTTCTTCGTCATTTCCAGATGTTTCCAGACAATAGTATACTACACGGAGCGTGTGGTGTCCGTCGAAATGTGTAGGAGCCAGATTTCTCCCATTTTTTCAAGGCTGGCATGGTATATTTTGCCTACCAAATACAAAAAAAGAGGGTGCGGTTATGTTAGGTGCACGAATCGCGGCGCTGCGGCGGCAGGCCGGCTTCAGTCAGGCGGAGCTGGCCCAAAGACTCAGGATCAGTGCCAGCGCGGTTGGAATGTATGAGCAGGGGCGGCGGGAGCCGGCGGCAGATCTGCTGGTAGCGCTGGCGGAGGTGTTCGGTGTGTCTGTGGATTATCTGCTTACAGGCCGTCCCGGCTCGCAGCAGGAGATGCAAAAGGCAGATCAGACGGTGCTTTCTTCCATGGCGGAGCTGGAGCAAAAGCTGAACCGGCGCAGGACCACGCCTTTTTCCCGGCAGGAACTGACGGTTCTTTTTGCCGCGCTGCTGATGGAATCTTGACGAAACCTCTTGTTTGGAGTAAGATAAATTATCGTTTATGTTATGAGCGGCGTGCGCCAAAGCCCCCCTCTGACGAGGGAGGTGGGCCGCCGAACGGCGGCTCGGAGGGAGAGAAACTACCCCTCAGTCACGCTGTTCGCGTGACAGCTCCCCTGACAAGGGGAGCCTTGGTGCTGCGCTAAACGATCATTTATCTCTCAAATGGAGGACAGGCCTATGGATGACCTTATTTATATGGACGAGGCGCTGGCGCTGGCGAAAGAGGCTGCTGCCGAGGGGGAAGTTCCCGTGGGCTGCGTCGTTGTAAGAAACGGTGAAATCGTGGGCCGGGGTAGAAACCGCCGGGAAACGGGCAAAACGGCTCTGGGTCACGCGGAGATCGAAGCCATTGCCGAAGCCTGCCGGAATTTGGGTGGATGGCGGCTGTGGGAGTGTACGCTGTATGTGACCTTGGAGCCATGTCCCATGTGCGCCGGTGCTATTGTCAATGCCCGGATCCCCCGGGTGGTCTACGGCGCGTCAGACAGCAAATGCGGCGCCTGCGGATCGGTGTGCGATCTGTTTTCCATGGAGTTCAACCACCATCCGGCGGTGTGCGCCGGAGTGCGGGAGGAAGAGGCTTCTGCGTTGCTGCAGGAATTTTTCCGCAATCTGCGGCTGGAACTGAAGGACAGGCCCAAGTGGTGCCGTCCGCAAAAATAAAAGAATATGGCGGCTGCCCCGAAAGGACAAGCCTGATCATCCGCCAATTTTCGATGTTTGCGAAGATTTTCGACAATTTATCGGGAGGGATCTTATGGATCAACAGCGGAAGACCGTAAGGCTGGGGGCAGGGCTTATTGTATTGGCGATCACCCTCCGTCTTGTAGGCGGAGGGTTTTTTGAACCGGTTGGGAAGTTGTTTCAGAGTGAAGGGGCGCAGTCCTTTCTCGTGTATCTTATGACCGGCAGACTTGTGCGCCGACCCCAGAGTGTACCCCAGCAAACACAGCCCCTGCAGACCCAGCCACCGGAGCAGTCACTTCCGCCGGAAGCGGTTCTTACCTTCTCGCCGGAGGATATGCAGAGCATTTCCGTATATTATGGGTGCGATTACCGACCGGATGTGGAAAGTCTGCTGACCCAGCCCCTTGGGTGGGATTTGACGGGTGACGCGCCTTCGGTGCTGATCGTACACACCCATGGGACGGAAGCCTATACCCAGACCCCTGGAACGGAGTATGAAGAGGACGCGGCATACCGGACGCTGGACGAGCATTACAACATGGTATCCATTGGTGAAGAGGTTGCAAGAGTTTTGGAAGCGGGAGGGATCTCCGTACTGCACGATCGCAGCTATCACGATTATCCTTCCTACAACGGCGCATACGGCAATTCCAGAATAGCCATTGAGGAATATCTGCGCCAGTATCCTTCCATTCAGATGGTGCTGGACATCCACCGGGACGCATCTGACGGCGCGAACGGAACCCAGCTTACCACCTCCGCCACTGTGGATGGACAGCCATCCTCCCAGCTGCTGGTGGTGGTGGGCACGGATGCAGGGGGCAATTACCATCCCAACTGGCAGCAGAATTTTGCTTTGGCGCTGAAGCTCAGCGCGGTGCTGGAGCGCTCTGATCCGGGGGTGACCCGGCCGGTCAGCCTCCGTTCCTCCCGATTTAATATGGATTTGACACCGGGAAGCCTGCTCATTGAGGTGGGTGCTGCGGGAGATACCCATGAGCAGGCCATGCTGGCAGCCAATGCCCTTGCCAGAGGGATCCTTGCTTTGGCAAAGGGAAGTAAATAACAGAACTACAACACATTCCACCAGCTGATCTGGAAGCTTTCTCCGATGGCCTTGCAGATCTGGGATAGATTTGAGCAGACAACGGCATAGTTTTCTTCCAGCGACAGTTCCTTGCAGATTTGCAGCTCGGCAAAGAGCTGCTCCGCTTCTTCCAGAGGTTGGTGGTCTGCAAAGGAAGCGGTGAGATGCCGGTAACGGTCCCATTGAGTTTGAGCGTTTTCCGTAAGGTTATTTGCTGTTTCCCAATCCTGGAGGCTTGCGGCAAGGGCGGCATCTGAAAGGGTTTGGGAGAGGTCACCATGAATTCCGGAAACTCCCACAGTCTGCCAGATGCCGAAAGCCAGCAGAAGGACCAGAAAGGAAACTCCGAGCCAGAGCCGTTTCATGTGGCTTCCTCCTTTCGCAAAAGTGTGGTTTTGCCGGAACCGTCTACGGTCAGAAGCAATACATCCTTAAGCTCTGTATCCTTTTCCCGCAACAGCTTATCCACCCATTCCTTGCTCTTTCCGGCTACGGAAAGGTTGTGCTTATAAAGGCAGCCGTCGGCTGCCAGTGTAATGGGCAGGTGCTGCTTTTTTAGACGAATCCCTGCATCCTTCGCGCTGGCGGGCAAATGCTCCGGATAGGGGAATACCGAGAGGTTGCCGTCGGTTTCCAGAATGGCATACTGAACGGAGGTCACATCCAGAACATCCTTTTCCCGCAAATGTCCGGTCAGCTCATCCAGTGTGATGCGGGTGCTGCGAAGATTATCCTGCAGAATGCGGCCGTTTTCTATGAGGATCACCGGCTTCCCGCAGAGTAATCTGCGAACGATGATGCTGCGCATGGAAAGAGCGGACAGCACCAGCTCTACGCCCAAAACTGTTAAAATGGGAACAAGGCCGGAGTAAAGGGGGATGCCACCGTCCTGCATGGGGATGGAAGCAAGGTTTGCCACCAGCATGGTGACCACAAATTCCGAGGGTTCCATCTGGCCGATCTGGCGCTTGCCCATCATGCGGATCACGGCGATGAGGATCAGATAAAGAATAACGGTGCGAATGTAGGATAGCAGCATGATTTCCTCCAAGTGAAGTAAATGATCGTTTATGTTACGAACGGAATGCAGCCAAGCCTCCCTCTGACGAGGGAGGTGGCTCAGCCGTTAGGCTGAGACGGAGGGAGAGAAACTACCCCTCAGTCACGCTGTTCGCGTGACAGCTCCCCTGACAAGGG
>JAFQUA010000002.1 GCA_017408725.1 Oscillospiraceae bacterium | reverse complement strand
ACATTGATATAGGGGTCCAGCTTCTGTGCGGCCACCTTCAGCCCCCGTGCTTTGAGCAGACGTCCCAGAGACGCCGCCGTAATACCTTTACCCAAACCGGATACTACACCACCGGTCACGAAAATATATTTTGTCATATACCTGCCTCCCGAGAAAAACTCACAAAAAAAGAAGAAGGCGTCCATCAGGGGACAAAAGTCCCTTGATGAACGCCTTCGTTCAACACACGGTATTATACTGCAATAAACTGCGATTTGTCAATTAGCGTTTTCGTATAATGCGGCAGATTTCCGCGTTTCAAAAAGTATAGAAATTGTAGTTCCTTTGTTTAGTTCACTCTTCACGGACAGTTTTCCGTGATGATACTGCACGGCGTGCTTCACAATAGACAGGCCAAGGCCGGTACCACCAGACTGTTTGGAATGGCTCTTATCCACACGGTAGAAGCGTTCAAACACCTTATCCTGATGCTCGGGAGCAATACCAATGCCGGTATCCTGCACGCTCAGCAGAACTTCGCCGGATTTCTGGGCAATGGTTACTTTCACGCTGCCGCCGGGGTTGTTGTACTTAATGGCATTGTCGCAAAGGTTGTAAACGACCTCGTACAGCAATCTGCGGACACCATTGACAACACCATCATCGCCGGTGACTTCCAGAGAAACATCTTTCAGCTTTGCGGCATCTGCAAGTGTTTCACAAATTTCCTCAGAAAGAACTTTCAGAGAAACATCCTCACGGGGCATTTCTGTGCCTTCGTCCAACTCTGACAAGCGAATAATATCGTCGATCAGAAAGACCAGTCTGGATGCCTCCTTGCGGATGTGACCGATAAAGCGAGGAACATCTTCCTCCTTCACAATACCGTTCTCCATCAGCTCCGCAGAGCCAATGATGGATTGCAGCGGCGTTTTCAATTCGTGGGAGACATTGGCGGTAAACTCCTGGCGGTGCTTTTCTGCGTTGACCTGCTCTGTCACATCAAAAGCCAGAATAACAATGCCCTGCAGTTTGCCGCAGTCCTCGATCCTGCTCAAATCGAACTGATACTCTCGGCCATTGGTTGCGGAACGGAAATATGCGTGGCCGTTTTCCCGAACCTCGCTGATAGCCTGCCGCATATTCTGTTTTCGGTCAATGGTTAGAAAATCACTGCCGATACAGGAAGTGTCTGCGGTAAACAGCGCTTTTGCCGCGGGGTTTATGCTGACAATTCGTCCGGTTGCGTCCAGTAGGACCAACGCCTCTTTCATATTGCCAGTGATTTGTTCGAATTCGTCCTGCTTGCGCTGCAAGGCCCACATCTGCTGCTTGATCTCCTGCCTTTGGGCATGAATGCGGTGCAGGAGAGGAGAGAGTTCCTCATAGGCATCGTTCTCCATGGGTCTATCCAGATCCAGCTTGTTCAGCGGCTCCACCACCCGCTTTGCCATGCGGTGGGCCAACCATGCAGAAAAGGCAATGGCAAGAAGGACAAGCAAAGCAATAGGCTGAAGCATCCCCAAAACAAGAACAATCGCAGTGGCATGGCTGACGGAGATGCGGAGTACACTTCCATTGTCCAAACGGACAGCTTCATAAACTGTCTTTTCTAAAAGGGTGGTGGAATACCGCGTGCTGCTGCCGGTGCCGCTGGTCAGGGCTTCCCGGATTTCCTCACGGTCGGCATGGTTTTCCATGGTGGAAACATCTGCATCGCTGTCAAACATTACCTCGCCGTCTCTGCTTACCCATGTCAGACGGTAGCGGTCTGAGGACAGGTCTGCGAGGTATGCCTCGCCCAGTTGCTCCGTGGCACTGGCCGCGAGGCTTAGTTCATCTCTGAGCTGCATTTGCTGTACTGCGCTGAAATGTTGGTACAGCACACCGGTTATGATGAAAAGGGTCGCCAGCAGAACTGAGATAGCAACAGTTAAAATAGATTTCAGGATTTTACTGGTCATTTCCGGCCTCCCAACGATAACCTACGTTGCGGACAGTCTCGATCCGTTCGCCGTAATTCCCCAGTTTTTGGCGCAGAGTACGGATATGCATATCCAGCGTTCTGCTGTCACCCATGTAGTCCATGTTCCACACCTGTGAGAACAGCTGTTCACGGGTAAAGGCCATGCCGGAGTGTGACAGAAACATCCGAAGCAGTTCAAATTCTTTGTATGTAAGCTGAACTCTGTTGCCGTCCACAACAACAGTATGTTCGTCCAGATTGACTATCAGACCGCCTGCCTTCAACAGCTTGGAAACCTGCTGGGGCTGGCTGCGGCGCAGCACCGCTTTTACTCTGGATACCATTTCCATGATGCTGAACGGTTTTACGATATAATCATCAGCGCCCAGATCCAGACCATGGATGCGGTCGTATTCCTGTCCCTTAGCAGTCGCCATAATAACGGGTATGCCCTTATATTCTGCGGACTCCTTCATTTTGGACAGGAGTTCAACTCCGTCCATACCTGGGAGCATTACATCCAGAACGATCAGTTCCGGTTTTTCTTTTTTCAGTGCTTCCCAAAAGGTAAGACCATCTTCAAAGCCTCTCGTTTCAAATCCGGCGGAGTTTAGTGCATAGATCGCGATGTCACGGATGCTTGCGTCATCCTCAACATACCAAATCATCATTACCCCTCCTTATGTGTACCTGTTATAGAATAGATCACCCACTCGGCAATATTGGTTGCATGATCCCCGATGCGTTCAAAATACTTGGAAATCATCAAAAGGTCAAG
Organism: Oscillospiraceae bacterium; assembly: GCA_017408725.1. The sequence continues at coordinate 285 of JAFQUA010000002.1, read as the reverse complement.
TGCAAATTCACCGTCAACGGGGGTTTCTGCGATCAGTTTAATGATAGCACACTTCACCTCACTAAACAATGTGTCTACCACATCATCATGCGCGATAACCTGCTCCGCCAATGCCACATCTTTCTTCACAAAGGCATCCACGCTCTCGGTCACCATTTTGATCGTTTCTCTGGCCATGTCCTCGATGTGTTCAATACCATTCATAGTGCGTCCGTTCAAAAAAGTAATGATCTCTGCAATATCCTCCGCCTGATCACCGATGCGTTCCATATCGGTAATCATTTT
>JAFQUA010000055.1 GCA_017408725.1 Oscillospiraceae bacterium | reverse complement strand
GTTGCGGTCCTCTGCCCGGTCAATGGCAGCGCAGTCGGTGCCGATGATCTTCACACCCCGGTCATGCAGAGGCTGGGCCAGGTTGATCGCGGTCTGACCACCCAGGGAGGCGATGACACCCTCAGGCTTCTCAAACTCCACGATGTTCATCACATCCTCGGGAGTCAGAGGCTCAAAGTACAGCTTGTCTGCAGTGGTGTAGTCGGTGGAGACGGTCTCGGGGTTGTTATTGATGATGATGGCCTCGTAACCGGCATTCTTGATGGTCATAACCGCATGGACTGTGGAGTAGTCGAATTCCACGCCCTGGCCAATGCGGATAGGGCCTGCGCCCAGAACCACGATCTTCTTCTTGTTCGTCAGAACGGAGGCGTTTTCTCCGGTGTAGGAGGAGTAGAAGTAGGGGATATAAGCGCCGGTGTGGCAGGTATCCACCATGCGGAATACGGGGAACAGGTTGTGCTCCTTGCGGAAGTTGTAAACATCCAGCTCGCTGCACTTCCACATTCTAGCTACATACTTGTCGCTGAAGCCCATCTTCTTGGCAGCGGTCAGGGTTTCAAGGTCGCGAACCTTAACCTTCAGCAGCTCTTCCATGTCAACGATCCGCTTGATGGCTTCCAGGAAGAAGGGAGTGATCTGGGTGACCTCGTGGATCTTTTCGATGGAAACGCCGTGGTAGACCAGTTCCGCAATGGCGAAGATGTTGTCAGAACGGAAAACGCTGATATACTCCAGCAACTCGTCCACCGTCATGGTGTCGAACTTGGGATGGTAAATATGGTTTGCACCGATCTCCAGAGAGCGAATGCCCTTCAGCAGGCACTCTTCCAGCGTAGAGCCGATGCCCATGACCTCGCCGGTGGCCTTCATCTGGGTGCCCAGCACATTGGTGGCAGAGGTGAACTTGTCGAAGGGAAAGCGGGGCAGCTTGGCGATCATGTAGTCAAGCTGAGGCTCAAATGCGGCGGTGGTGTTGGCGATCTTGATCTCGTCCAGCTCCATACCCACGGCGATCTTGGCGGTGACTCTTGCGATGGGATAGCCGGAAGCCTTGGAAGCCAGTGCGGAGGAGCGGGAAACACGGGGATTGACCTCAATGAGGTAATATTCGGAAGAATGGGGATTCAGTGCAAACTGAACATTGCAGCCGCCTTCGATCTTCAGCTCCTTGATGAGCTTGATGGCGGAGTCGTTCAGCATCTTCAGATCATGATTGTTCAGGGTCATGATCGGGGCGACAACGAGGGAGTCGCCGGTGTGGACACCAACGGGGTCGATGTTTTCCATGCCGCAGATGGTGATGGCATGGTCAGCGGAGTCACGCATAACTTCGAACTCGATCTCCTTATAGCCCTTGACGGACTTTTCAATCAGAACCTGATGCACGGGAGAAAGATTGAAAGCGTTGATGCCGACTTCGATCAGCTCCTCTTCGCTGTAGGCAAAGCCGCCGCCGGTGCCGCCGAGAGTAAAGGCAGGACGCAGAACAACGGGATAACCGATGCGCTTAGCTGCTTCCTTGGCCTGCTCCAGATCGTAGGTGATCTCGGAGGGGATAACCGGCTCGCCGATAGACTGGCACAGTTCCTTAAACAGTTCCCGGTCTTCTGCACGCTCAATGGATGCGCTGGAAGTGCCCAGCAACTCTACCCTGCACTCCTTCAGGATGCCCTTCTTTTCCAGCTGCATGGCAAGGTTTAAGCCGGTCTGGCCGCCGATGCCGGGAACGATGGCGTCGGGACGCTCATAGCGGATGATCTTTGCTACATATTCCAGAGTCAGCGGCTCCATATAGACCTTATCCGCGATGGTGGTATCGGTCATGATGGTAGCGGGGTTGGAGTTGACCAGGACGACCTCATAGCCTTCTTCTTTCAGTGCAAGGCAGGCCTGAGTGCCTGCATAGTCAAATTCTGCGGCCTGGCCGATGACGATGGGGCCGGAACCGATGATCATAATTTTTTTCAAATCCGTACGCTTTGCCATGTTATATCCTCCTAAATCTATCTCAAACTAAATTATTTCCTTACTTTTTCCATCCATACAAGCTTGCCGTCGCAGACGGTAGCCATGCATTTTCCCCAAACCTTCCAGCCGGTGAAGGGGGTGTTTTTGCCCTGAGACTGAAAATCTGCGGGATCGATATAGCTGCTCTGCCGCAGATCCCAGACAGAGAAATCGCAGCCCATGGGAATGCCGAAGCGCTTGCGGGGATTGGTCACCAACAGTTCCAGAAGCCGATCGATAGTGATGATGTTTTCCATAACCAGATAGGTGTAAAGCAGGGGGAATGCGGTTTCCAGACCTACGATGCCAAAAGCGCTGCCGTCCAGCCCCTTGCTCTTTTCTTCGACCGAGTGGGGGGCGTGGTCGGTGGCGATCATATCGATGGTGCCGTCCTGAATACCCTCGATCAGCGCAGCCCTGTCTTCGGCGCTGCGAAGAGGGGGATTCATCTTAAAGCGGCCGTCCTCCTGCAGGAAGCTGTCGTCCATAATCAGGTAGTGAGGGGCTGTCTCACAGGTGACATTCAGACCCTCTTTTTTTGCTTTGCGGATCAGTTCCACACTTTCCTTGGTGGAGATGTGACATACATGGTAGGCGCAGCCCGTTTCCTTGACCAGCTCCAGATCCCGCTTGATCTGACCCCATTCACTTTCAGAGCAGATGCCGCGGTGGTGGTTCTCTCTTGCGTACTCGCCGTCATGGATATAGCCGCCGTTCAAGAGGGAATTGTCCTCGCAGTGGGCGACGATCATTTTCTTCAGCTGCTTTGCCTTACGCATGGCAGAACGCATCATATCGGCGTTCTGGATGCCCTTGCCGTCATCAGAAAAGGCGATGACCTGAGGGGCCATACCTTTGAGGTCGGAAAGCTGCTCGCCCTTCTGACCTACGGTGATGGAACCGTAGGGGAAGATGCAGACCAAACCGTCCTGCCGGATCAGATCCAGCTGCTGCTTCAAATTCTGCTTGCTGTCCGGCACCGGATCCAGATTGGGCATTGTGCACACGGCGGTGTAGCCGCCCCGGGCTGCTGCCAGAGATCCGGAGAGGATCGTCTCCTTATAAGAAAAACCCGGCTCTCTGAAATGCACATGCACATCACAAAAGCCGGGAACAATTACATATTCGGGAGAATTGAAAGCACACAGGTCAACGGACGAAAGACGGTCAGCAATAGAAACACGAACATTCGGAGCACAGGAAGCTGTGAGAATATTGGTGTTTTCCTTCTGCATTGCCATAGTGTTCTCCTTTCTTTTCGGTAGGAAAGATTCAATTTATCGCCCGATATTATACCATAGATATAAAACCTTGTCAATTGAAAAAATGTACAAAACAGTCATGCCGAATCTTGACGGGTATGGCAGATTTATGGTAGTATGCAAATAAAAGGAGGGGGCATTATGCAGATCAAGTCATTGGTGCATGAGGATGTTTTATCGATCCTGCCGGACCGGAAGCCGGAGTCCCATAAAGGGGATTACGGCAGAATCCTGCTGCTGTGCGGAAGTGTAGGTTACACCGGAGCCGCGGCGCTTGCTGCCATGGGCGCACTGCGCAGCGGAGCGGGGCTGGTGTTTTTGGGCGTGCCCGAAAGCATTTACGCCATCGAAGCGGTGAAGCTGACGGAAGCAATCGTATTCCCACTGCCTGATGAAGGTGGAAAGCTTAGCAGAAAAGCGATCCTGGAGATCTTGAAACGGCTTGAAAACATGGATGCGGTACTGATCGGGCCCGGCCTCGGTCAATCAGAGGATACCTTTTTGGTAACAAAAGCGGTGCTTCAGCATGCGGTTTGTCCGGTTATTCTGGATGCTGACGGCATAAATGTTCTTGCCGGGCATATGGATATACTGCGCGATAGGCACTATCCTACCATACTCACTCCCCATGCAGGAGAGTTTGGCCGCATCTATGGGCAGATTGAACCGGACAGGGTGTTCTGTGCGGCAGCCTTTGCCCGGGAAAACGGATGCATTCTGCTTCTGAAAGGCCACGAAACTGTGATCACAGATGGGGAAGATGGTTATGTAAACCACACAGGGAATCCCGGAATGGCAGTTGGCGGCAGCGGCGATGTGCTGGCGGGGATCATAGCTACCCTTGTGGGGCAAGGTGTGGAACCTCTAAAGGCAGCAGCCTGCGGCGCGTGGCTTCACGGCGCTGCCGGGGATATCTGCGCAAAGGAGATCGGGCAGTACGGTATGCTGCCCAGTGATATGCTGGAGGTGCTTCCGCGACTACTGAAATAGGGTGGGAATCCCATGAAACGAATCGTTGCGATGCTGTTTGTTTTGCTGTTATTGACCGGTTGTTCCGGAAAAGACGGGGATATGGATCGGGCAATGGCTCTAAGGTCAAAGCTGCTTGCCCAGAGCATCCAATTTGAAACGGACATTACGGCAGACTACGGAAGCAAAACCTACACATTTTCTGCCCAATGCAGTGTGGACAGCCAAGGGAATTTGACTTTTACTGTTGTGAAACCGGAGACCATTTCCGGTATCAGCGGAACTGTGTCCGCATCCGGGGGAAAGCTGACATTTGATGGGAAAGCACTGTCTTTTCCGTTGCTTGCGGATAACCAGATCACACCGGTGTCCGCACCGTGGGTGTTTGTAAAGACGCTGCGCAGCGGCTATTTAACATCCTGCGGCAAGGAAGGGGATCTGCTTCGGCTTGCCATTGATGACAGCTATGCCGACGATGCGCTGCATCTGGATATCTGGGTGAATCAAAACGATGTGCCGATCCGGGGCGAGATTTTGTGGCAGGGGAGAAGGATCTTGTCGCTGGAGGTCAAAAACTTCAGCTTTGTGTAACTTCGAAGGGAAAACGCGCATAGGATATTTCGCAGAGGCTACCGTATAAAATCCTGTGTGCGTGGGACAATAGAATCAGCCGCGTTACATATGGAACCGTTCCGGTAGCGCAGGTAATGATTTCTTCGGAGTGTGAAGCAAATGGATACCACGGTAAAGCGGGGGGATATCTTTTACGCAGACCTTTCTCCGGTGGTGGGAAGTGAGCAAGGGGGAACGCGGCCGGTACTGATCGTACAGAACGATACAGGAAACCGCCATTCTCCAACAGTCATTGCAGCAGCCATCACCAGCCAGACAGGGAAAGCCAGACTCCCTACCCACATAAACATAGCCGGTGGAAGTGTAGGCTTGAGCAAGGATTCCGTGATCCTTCTGGAGCAGATCCGCACCATCGATAAGCGCCGTCTGCGGGAGCATATGGGCCATCTGGATGCCGGCCACATGGCACTGGTGGATGATGCCATTGCCGTCAGCTTCGGGCTGAATCAAGAACTGACATGAATATAACTCCCTTTGCCGCATAGGCTTGTGGCAAAGGGGGATTTTTTTATGGGTACATATCCAATTTTGCGGGGCGGAGAGCCTATCGGACAAGCCTGCGTGGTAAAGAAAGGTCTTTATTATCATTTTTCCTGCCGCTGCGACTTAAGCGGCGAAGTGATCTACCGCCTTACGGTAAGCTGCGGCGAAAAATGTGAAAGTCTGGGTGTGCCGGTACCGGAGGGAGAAGGGTTTGTTTTGAACTCCCGAATTCCGGTGAATAAGCTGGGGCAGGGAGAAATGACTGTTCGGGCTGTGCCGAAGCATAGTAAACTGGAAGAAAAGTTTATTCCCATATCACCGGATGAGCCCTTTGAATACTTGCGGCAGCTGGAAAAGGCGGTCTTTGAAAAGCGCAACGGACAGCCCGGTATCCTGATTCGTGATTAATAGTGTAAACGATCATTTAGTGAATATGCAAAGAGTAAGCCCCTTGCTTCCGGCAAGGGGCTTAACTGTTATTGGCAGAGAGGGATTTCCAGAATAATACGACCAGAAGAGTCGGTGATCACACCATGATCAGCAGATTTGTTTTCTGCCTGACCCCCCTCTATCTTAAAGATGTCCAGCGTCAGCAGCAGATTTAGGACACGGATTACGTTTGTATCGGAGGAGAATAAAATGCGCTCCACCATTTTAATTCCGGCGTCCTCTCTTGTGGCAAGCTCCGCAAGCGCGGGATAGGTTTCTGCCATTTCCTCAAAGTCGTGGGGAGTCAGAACCTTCGGATCTACATAAGATACGGCGAGTCTCTGATTATAAATGAGCAGCTCCGGAATCTGAACGGCGTAGCCGATCAATTCCTCCGTTGACATACCTTTTGCCTGGGCATCGCTGACCTTGCTAATTGAGTCGGAAGTCCTGCCACAAGATATGATGATGCCGTCGGAAGTGATGTACATAGGATAGTTGAACACACTAATAATATCATCATCTAGAGGCTTGCTATTTTCAAGTGAAGCGGTTTCTTCCGGCTTATTAAGAAACTGGTTTGTGAAAAAACCTGCGGCAAAGCCAAGTGCCAGCAGCAGACAGGCAAAGCCGGATACAACGGCTTTTTTTGTTTTGTCGTTTAAGAGGAGTACATCTTGCTTGATTTGCTTTGCTGTTCCCTCTGCGTCGGATTTCCAGATGCTTCCGTTGCAGGAAATCCCAAGCTCCAATTCCACAGGGCAGTGGTCAGAGCCGAGAATATCACTGTGGATGGGCGAGGAGTAGATAGCTTCTTTCAGCCGGTCAGAAACCACAAAATAGTCGATGCGCCAGCCAGCGTTGTTCTTTCTGGCATTGAACATATAGCTCCACCAGGTATAGCAGCCGGTGGCATCCGGATTCAGATGTCGGAAGGTGTCGGTAAAGCCGCTTTCCAGCAGCCGGGTAAAGGCAGACCGCTCCTGATCGGAAAAGCCTGCGCTGCCCCGGTTGGAGGCGGGATTCTTCAGGTCGATCTCCTGATGGGCCACATTCAAATCGCCGCAGAGGATCACGGGTTTCACTTCGTCCAAAGCTATCAGATACGCGCGGAAAGCGTCCTCCCACTTCATACGGTGCTCGATTCGGGCCAGTTCCCGCTGGGCATTGGGGGTATAGCAGGTGACGAGGTAGAATTCCGGATATTCCAGTGTGATCAGCCGGCCTTCGGTGTCCAGTTCCGGAATACCCAGACCGTAGCGGACAGACATGGGGGTGTGTTTGGTAAAAATCGCGGTGCCGGAATAGCCTTTTTTCTCGGCATAGCACCAGTACTGCTCATAACCGGGCAGATCCAGTTCAATTTGCCCTTCCTGCAGCTTGGTTTCCTGCAGACAGAAGAAGTCGGCGTTGATTTTGTTGAAGAAATCCAGAAAACCTTTTTGAATGCAGGCACGAAGTCCGTTTACATTCCAGGAAACTAATTTCATGGAACTGCTCCTTTCGGCAGGATTATTCGGGACGGATCACGATATTGCTGTCATCCATCATCAGAAAACTGTCCGATGTCATGGTGATTTGCGGATTGCCGTCCAACAAGGCATCATCTGCACGGATGGTGACCTGCTGGGCACCGGTCATCTCGCAGACAGTCAAGGTTATGCAGGCGCAGGCAAGGGTTAGATCCAGCCCGGTAAGGGAAGCAAAGGAAGAATTTAAGTGGACGAATGCGGTACTGTCCTGCAGGGCAAAGCCTTTTAAGGAGGTGCTTCTGGGAAACGGATTGTACAAAGCGTAGCTTTCCGGTCCGTTGAGGTACAGTGACAGGAGATAGGAATAGTCCTGCCGGCGATCCTTGGCATCTCTTACTTCTTTGCTGATGGCCTGTGACTCGATTCCGTAATCCATTTCCAATTGGCAGTAATAAAAATCCACAGGCTCCTGAATGCTCTCTTTAGAAGAATCACAGGAAATAAGAGTATATGACAGAGCAAAGGAAATAATCACACACAGCATCTTTTTCATAATTCATCCTCCGGCTCGTCAAAATAAGGGAAGGTGACCGTAAAACAAGTACCTTTACCGATATCGCTTTCCACATGGATGTCGCCGCCGTTGCGCCGCACCATGCTGCGGACAATGGCAAGACCGAGACCGCTGCCGCCGGATGTACGGGATCTTGCCTTATCTACCCGGTAAAAGCGTTCAAACACATGGCTGATGGACTCCTTGGGGATGCCCACACCGGTATCTTCAAAACGCAGAAATGCGTTTTCTTCATCCCGCCCCAAAGAGACGGTAAGCTTTCCGCCGGGAACATTGTATTTGATGCCGTTTTCCACCAGATTAAAGGCAATTTGATACAAGTCGTCTTCCAAAATCAGAATAGGACTGTCGTTTTCCAGTTCGGTAACGATGGTCACCTGACTCTTTTCTGCAATTCCCGACAGCATTCTGACTACCTGCTGGATGGTAGGTGTCATGTAGATGATCTCACAGTCACTGTCCAGCTGCCCCTCGATCCGGGACAGGGAAAGCAACTTCTGGCTCATGCGGTTAAGTCGCTCGGATTCATTACCGATATCGCTTACGAATTCCCGCACAGTTTCCATATCCATATCATTTTGCAAAATGGAGTCGGATAAAAGCTTGATAGATGCCAACGGGGTTTTGAGCTCATGGGAGGCATCGGAAACAAACTGATGCCGCTTGTTTTCGGAGATCTGAAGCTTTTCTGTAAGTTGGTTGAATTCATCGCCCAGCAACGACAGCTCATCACGACCACCCATTTTAACCTTATGGGAATAGTCACCTTCCCGGATGATGCGCATAGAAGTAAGGAAGCGGTTGAGTCGTCTGGAAAAAGCGTTGGAAAAGGCGATGGAGAATATGATGACAACAAGTTCCAGTATCAGCGTGATGCTTAGAATGTTGGATTGCAGTGACTGGATCAGTGCGCCTTGTTCCGTATCGTACTCCATCATATAGACACAGCCCACCAGCGTTCCGTAATGCAGCACCGGTGTTGCGGCACGGGATTGCATGGTGCCGTCGTGATAGTGCCATGAGAAAACATTATATCCGTCCATAGCACGGATGACTTCCGGCAGCAGCACATAAGAACCGGCACGGGAGCCCTCTGACAGGGAATCATAGACAGCAATGCCGGATTGATCGGTAATGATCAGGCGGGATACCCGCAGACTGTTCATGGCATTTACGGCTGCCGAGGCCGTGGCGGGATTCAGCACATCCAGATTCGCGATTTCAGAAGACGCAAGAAGACATTTTTCGATCATAGAGTTTTCCTTGCTCTGATAAAACAGCTTCTGACTGGTGCCGGAGGTGTAAATGTTTAGGAATATGAGGACGGCAAAGGTGATGCAGATGTAGATCAAAGTATAGCGGTACTGCGCACTGCGATACCGGCGGCTCTGCTTTTCATTACTTTCTGAAATAATAACCAACGCCCCACTTCGTCATAATATAGTTGGGTTCAGCCGGATTGTCCTCCAGCTTTTCCCGAAGACGGCGAATGTGAACATCCACGGTTCGAATGTCACTGCGGTACTCATACAGCCAGATGGTATCCAGAAGCGCTTCTCTGGAATAAACGCGGTTGGGATTGCGCATCAAAAATTCGATCACATCAAATTCCTTGGCGGTCAGGTCCACGGGCTTTCCGGAGCGGTAAGCATTTCGGGCATCCAGATCCAGAGAGATGTTTCCAATGGTAAGGACAGTTTCGGAAGATTCTTTTTCTTTTGCCTGAGATCTGCGAAGTAGGGCGCGGATCCGCGCCTTCAGCTCCAGAATATTGAAAGGCTTGGTCAGATAGTCATCCGCGCCGCAGTCGAAGCCCATCAGCTTATCCATATCGTCGGTTTTGGCGGTTAGAAGGATAATGGGAACATCTGAAAATTCCCGGATTCGAGAACAGGCAGATAGGCCACCCAATTCCGGCATCATAACATCCAAAACGATCAGATCCGGAGCGGCTTCCTGAACCAGCCGGATCGCGTCCAGTCCGTTGGAGCCGGTTACGACCTCATAGCCGTCGTTTTGCAGGTTAAAACGAATGCCTTTGACCAGCAATTCTTCATCATCTACTACCAGTATTTTCATGGCTTATCCTCCTGTGGTGATATAGTCTATAATAGCTTCCAGCTTTCCTTCACCGATACCGGACACATTGATCAGATCGCCGATAGAGGAAAAAGGTCCGTTCTGTTGCCGGTAATCTATGATCCGCTGGGCAAGGGTTGGTCCGATGCCGGGAAGCGTTTGTAATTGGGAAAAAGTGGCGGTGTTAATGTCGATCGTTTGTGCCGGAGCGGTGGTATCAGCGGAATCCGGGACAGTTGCCGTGGGAGTGGAAACTACCGTCAACTGAACGGGGGAGTGGTTGAAATTACGGCCGATAAACAATCCGCAGGAAAACGCAATGCAGGCGCAGCAAACAAGCAGCAGGCAGAAAAGTCCCCGATTTTTCATTTGGCCATACCTCCTGCATTGACGAAACTCTTAAAAGCTGATATAATTTGTCTATTCAATATTATACACGAATTTTTGCTGCCGGACAAGTCCGGCTTTGAGATATTGAGGGAGAAATATGAAAAAAATCAGGACTTTATGCCTCTTTTTAAGCCTTCTTCTGGCCGTGTCGGCATTGGAGCTTCCGGCACAAGCGGTGACAGTGGATCAGTCTGTTCAAAACGGCTGCCACAGTGTGGATGCTTCCATGCAGCTTAGCGATGAGGGGAAACTGGTGGAGACCTCCAAGGCGGTTGTTATTTACGACCTGGCCAGCGATACCATGATCTATACATGGAATCCGGACGCGAAGATCTATCCTGCCAGTATGGTCAAGCTGATGACTGCCCTTCTGGCCTTGGAAAAAGCGGAGCTGACAGATAAAGTGGTAGTGACGAAGCGCGCACTTTCTTATGTGGAGATCGGTTCGGTCAGTGCGGGACTTGTGGCCGGCGAGGAACTGACCCTTGAGGATCTGCTGTACTGTATGATGGCGGCTTCCGCCAATGACGCGGCAACGGTCGTTGCCGAATACATTGGCGGCACCCAGGAGACCTTTATCAAGATGATGAATCAGCGCGCTGCTGAATTGGGTTGTACCGGTACCAATTATACCAATGCTCATGGCCTGCATGATGAAAATAATTATACCACCGCCCGGGATATTTGCAGGCTTCTGGATTTTGCCATGGATATTCCGGAATTCAGGGCGCTGTTTTGCGCGGAATCTTACACGGTACCTGCCACCAATAAAAATGAAGAGCGGAAGATATTTACCTCAAATTATATGATGAGCCGGGAAACGGTGAAGAAATATTATGATGAGCGTGTTACCGGCGGTAAAACCGGTGCCACCGACGAAGCCGGAAGATGCCTTGCCGCAACGGCTGAAGGTAATGGCATGGAACTGCTGACCATAGTTATGGGAGCGGAGCCGGTTTATGAAGAGGATGGCTTGTCTGTACGCTTTTTTGGCAGCTTTGAGGAAACGGCGCAGCTGCTTGATTATGCTTTGGAGAAATTTGAGCGCCGTCAGGTGTTTTCTGAGAATCAGACAATTTCCCAGTATCCGGTGGAAAAAGGAGCCAATGCTGTTGTGACCCGGCCGGCAAGCGCTGCCTATACGGTGCTGCCCAAAGGCGTGGAGGGAGATAAGCTGACATGGATTTATGGCGATTCTGTTGGTACGATCACCGCACCGGTGCAGGCCGGACAGACCATATCCAACCTGCAGGTCTGGTATGGTTCCAAATGCTTGGCGCAGACGGAGCTGGTTGCGGCAAACAGCGTTGCGCTGTGGCAGGCACCTGTGGTACCCGATGATCCTACAGATCAAAATCAGGGTGATAGCTGGAAACTGGTGGCGATCATTGGCGGGGCTGTGCTGGGTATTGGTGCGCTGGTCGCTATGGTCATCTGGATCCGAAAGGGAATCCGGCGTATGACCGTCAATCTGCGCCGCCGCAGAAGAAGGATCAACCGCAGAAGGAGTCGCTGATATGCTGGGTTGGGAAGAGCTTCAAAAGGGATGTCTGCACTGTACCAAATGTGGTCTGTGCAGTACCAGAAACAATGTTGTGTTTGGCGTCGGAAACCGGGAGACGGATATTCTGTTTGTGGGAGAAGGTCCGGGGGAGCAGGAGGACCTGCAGGGCGAGCCCTTTGTAGGCCCTGCGGGAAAACTGCTGGATGAGATGCTGTGCATTATCGATTTGGACAGGAATAAGAATTGCTATATCGCGAATATTGTCAAGTGCCGTCCTCCTCAGAACCGGGATCCTGCACCGGAAGAGCAGGATGCCTGCATTGATTACCTGCGCAATCAGGTTGCACTGATCAAGCCCAAAATCATCGTTTGCCTTGGCAGGATCGCGGCAATGAAACTGATCCGGGAGGATTTTCGAATCACCCGGGAGCACGGCCAGTGGGCAGAAAAGAACGGCGTGTGGATGACCGCCATTTATCATCCGTCGGCGTTGCTGCGGGATGTGAGCAAGCGTCCGGAGACATTTGAAGATCTGCTGTCCATCCGGGAAAAACTGAAGGAATTGAATGCCTGAAAAAATCCGCCGCAAAGGCGGATTTTTTTGAAAAATCATGTAACATTCTGCGTGATCATCGGAGTATATAGGTGAAAGGGGAGATGCATATGCTGGATAGCGCCATTATCGCTCTATTCTTTTCCCGGTCCGAAAGAGCGATTCCCGAGCTGGATAAAAAATACGGCACAGCCTGCCACCGCACGGCCAACAATATCCTCGGCAACCGACAGGACGCAGAAGAGTGCGTCAATGATGCGTACCTAGGGGTTTGGAACAGCATTCCGCCCCATGATCCGGATCCGCTGAGTGCCTTTGTGCTGCGGATCGTCCGGAATATTTCCCTCCGGCGGGCGCAGTATAACCGGGCAGCCAAGCGGACGGGCAATTATCAGGAGTGCTATGAAGAATTGAGCGAGTGCATTGCCGACAATACCACACCGGAAACCGTTTATCATGCAAGAGAGCTTACCCGCTACATAGAGGACTATCTGGACAGTCTCAGCCGTACCAACCGGCTGCTACTATACCCGTCAAATGGCGACAGGGGATATTCTGTCGAATATAGTGATCGAGAACAATGAGCAGCCCACCGAACCTCGGGAGTAGGTACATCTAATTGGATAACGCAAAAGGGCGCGCTGCAATCCGCAGCGCGCCTGATCTTTATTATTCAATATGCTCGTGATTGTTAATATGCTCGATGCAGTAGCAGTGGTAGCCCTTGCAGCGGGAGCAGTAGCGGAATTCCAGCTCCGGATTGGATACATCCGTCCGTCCGCAGACGGTGCATTTATGGGTGTATGGCGCTTTAACGGAAGCGGTGGTCGCCTCGTAAGAGCCTGCGTTGGGGAAGGGAACAACTTTGGCTTTCTTTTGCTTCGGCCCTTTTTTGAAAAGCCTTTTTGCGTTAATCCGCCAGCTCAGGGGGATCACATTCAGAACATCCTTGCCGAAGAATAGGAAGTAGTTGGCAAGGGAGATAACGGAGAACAGATTGGCAGGGAAGGGGTAGACGATCAAGCCGAACAGCACCAGCACCAGATCCAGCAGCGCGAAGATCCATGCCTTGACGGGAATGATAAAAAACAGCAGGAAATGGGCGTTGGGGAACATGGTGGCGTAGCTGAGGAACAAACTCAAGTTTAAATAGTATACATCCGCATAGCCGCCGAAGATCATACAGTAAATGTCCATCATCACCACACCGGACAGATAAAAGAGGTTAAACCGCAGAGTGCCCCATAGGTTTTCCATTGCCCGTCCGATAGAATAATAGCAGAATAGTGTAATGGCAGTCAGCAGGAAATTGTCTGTTCCGTAGGTCAGCGGATAGGAGATCAGCCGCCAGACCTGCCCCTGCAGGATCAAATCCCGGTCAAAATACAGAAAGTTATACAGATAGTAGTTTCCGGAAAACTGGGTGAACAGATACACGAGTCCTGCACCCAGAGAAATGTAGAGCATCAGATTGGGGATGCCCTTATCCCGGTTTTTGAAGCAGAAGCGCTCAAAGCGCTGACGCAGATTCTTCATGAACCTCAACTCCTTGGTAAAGCTTTTACTATTTTATCAGTATTTCCAGAAAAAGTCTATCACAGAATTGTAAATAAAATCGGAGAAAAAATAGGAAAAGGTACTTGACAAATCTTGAAAAATATGTAGAATATATGCGAACTGCATACAGCCTTATCAAGAGCGGTGGAGGGAACGGCCCGATGAAACCCGGCAACCTGTCCGAAAGGATGTTGGTGCCAAATCCGGCGGCAACGAAAGATGAGGATTCGATATAACGCACATCGAGTCTTCGGTGTGCGGTTTTTGATTTTTAGGACAAAGAAAGGAATCAAAAATGATGGAAAAAAGACTGTTTACTTCCGAATGCGTAACCAACGGCCACCCCGATAAGGTGGCGGACTCTATTTCTGACGCGATTCTGGATGCCTGCCTCCAGCAGGATGCCGGCTCCCGTGTGGCCTGCGAGACCATGGTCACAACCGACTTCTGCCTGATCTGCGGTGAGATCACCACCAAGGCAGTGGTCGATTATGCCGCGGTTGCCAGAGAAGCCATCCGTGAGATTGGCTATGTGTATCCCGGTGACGGCTTTGATGCCGATACTGTTGAAATTCAGTGCCGCATCCACACCCAGTCTGCCGATATTGCCCTCGGCACCAACGATGAAGTGGGTGGTGCCGGCGATCAGGGCATGATGTTTGGCGGTGCCTGTACCCAGACTCCCGAGCTGATGCCCCTGCCTGTGGCACTGAGCCGCGCCCTTGCCAACCGGCTGACCGAATGTGTCCACAGCAACGATCTGCTCCGCGCCGACGGCAAGACTCAGGTCTCCGTTGAGTATGACGAGGCCGGTAATGTGGTGGGCATCGATACCGTGGTCGTATCCATTATGCACAGCGCGGATTTTGAGATCGGCGAGCTGCGCCGCTATGTCCGGGAGGGGGTCATTGCCCCCGTGCTGAAAAAGTACGGCTTTGACATTGCTAATGTTGCTCATATCCATATCAATCCCACCGGCAACTTTGTCATAGGCGGCCCTAACGGTGATACGGGTCTGACCGGCCGTAAGATTATCGTGGATACTTACGGTGGTTATTTCTCCCACGGCGGCGGCGCTTTCTCCGGCAAGGATCCCACCAAGGTGGACCGCAGCGGTGCTTACATGGCCCGCTATATGGCAAAGAATCTGGTTGCTGCCGGACTTGCTACCCAGGTGCAGGTGCAGATTGCTTACGCCATCGGCGTTGCCCAGCCCGTTTCCCTGCGGGTAGACAGCTACGGCACCGGCGTGATTTCTGATGAGAAGATGACGGAGTTTCTGCGAGCTACTGTAGATCTGACCCCTGCGGGCATTATCCGCAAGCTGGATCTGCGCCGTCCCATCTACGCACCCACTGCTGCCGAGGGACATTTTGGTGTTGCTGACCGGCCCTGGGAACAGACAGATTTGGCACAAAAGCTCAAAGAATTAGCGAAAATCTAAAATCAATAAGGAACGGCAAAGAAATTTGCCGTTCCTTTTATATTCTCTTTGCATTTCGTGCACAATGGTGTTATGATACTATATATAAATACGCTCTGGAGGGATCCCTATGCTGGATTTTATTCGCATCGCCTGTGCCGTACCTGCGGTGAAGCCGGGAGATGTCCGTAAAAATGCGGAGGATATATGTAATTATATTGTAAAAGCAGATGCGCAGAATGTGGATCTGCTGGTATTCCCGGAGCTGGCGCTGACGGGCTATACCTGCGGCGATCTGTTTTTGCAGGATACGCTGTGGAATGCAGCCAAAGAAGAATTGCGCAGGATCATCGCCTGCACAGCGGAGCATCCCAAGATGACGGTTGTGGTGGGCATGCCCATCCTGCTCAACGCCAAGCTCCTCAACTGCGCGGTAGTGCTTTCGGGTGGCGGCATCCGGGGCATCGTGCCCAAGACCTATCTTTCCGGTAATGAGGGCCGCTGGTTCATTTCCGGTGACGATCTGCAGGAGACTGCGGCGGGATTAAATGTGTTCGGCTATGAAGAGCTGGGCTTCTGCTCTCTGGGAACCGATCTGCTGATCGAACTGGGCGAGGGAGCGGTTCTGGGTGTTGAGATCTGTGAGGATCTGAACGCGCCCATTCCGGCATCGTCACTGCTTGCGCTGAACGGTGCCAATGTGATCGTCAATTTGTCCGCCGCCAATGAGCTTGCCGGCAAGCGGGAAGCCAGAAACGATCTTGTAAAGTATCAGTCCTCTGCCTGCAACTGTATCTATGCATATTGCTCTGCCGGTTACACGGAGTCTACCTCGGATCTTGTGTGTTCCGGACACAGCGTGATTGCGGAAAACGGCAGGGTCCTCTGTCAGAACAATAATGTTGCGGATACGGATTATCTTCTGGTGCAGGACTGCGATCTGGGAAGAGTCAAGGCAGATCGACTGAAAAACAGCACATTCCGCTATGCTGCCACCAAATTTGGTTCCCGTGAATATTTGATCGAGCCGATGCTGGGAAAGGGAAGCCTTCGCTCCGACGGCAGCTTGTATCCTCTGCGAAAGCTCGCCTTTGTTCCTTCTGAAAAGGAAAAACGCACCCTGCGCTGCCGGGAGATCTTCCAGCTTCAGGTAACGGGTCTCAAGCAACGGCTTGCCACCATCGGCAGCAACGCGGTCATCGGCATCTCCGGTGGACTGGATTCTACGCTGGCTCTTTTGGTGGCGGTAGAGGCCACGCGCCAGCTTGGACGGCCGGCGACGGATGTTTATGGCGTGACCATGCCCTGCTTCGGCACTTCTGACCGTACCTACCAGAATTCCTGGGAACTAATGCGAACACTGGGCATCAATGCCAAGGAGATCAGCATCAAGAATGCGGTGACGGGGCATTTCGCGGACATCGGTCACGATGCTTCCGTCCACAACGGCACTTACGAAAATTCTCAGGCAAGAGAACGGACCCAGATTCTGATGGACTATGCCAGTATCGTAAATGGCATTGTGGTGGGCACCGGTGATCTTTCTGAGTTGGCACTGGGCTGGTGCACTTATAACGGCGATCATATGAGTATGTACGGCGTCAACGGTACCGTGCCCAAGACGCTGATTCGCTGGATCATCGAAACAGTCGCCGAAGATGCTCATTTTGCCGCCTCCAAGGCGGTGTTGATGGACATTCTGGATACGCCCATCAGCCCCGAGCTTCTGCCGCCGGATGCGCAAGGCAAGATCAGCCAGCAGACGGAGGATCTGGTAGGTCCTTATGCTCTGCATGATTTCTTCTTGTATCATGTGCTGCGCTTTGGCTTTACGCCCACCAAGATCTATACCCTTGCCTGCCGGACGTTCCGGGATGATTTTGATGCGGAAACCATCAAAAAGTGGCTGAAAAATTTCTACCGCCGGTTCTTTACCCAGCAGTTTAAGCGAAACTGCATGCCCGACGGCGTTAAGGTAGGAACGGTGGGCCTTGGCCCCAGAGGAGACTGGCATATGCCCAGTGATGCCAGCGCAACGATCTGGCTGGAGGAAATAGAAGCTCTGTAACCGACCAGTGGAGAAAAGCAATGAAACAGAAAGAGAAAGTAAAATTCCCCAAAGGTTTGAAGATAACTCTGATCGTGATTCTCGCTCTGGGTGTTCTGGGAGTGGGAACACTGTTCGGCATTGATGCGTGGGTCAGATACAGCGTCCGCGATCACATTCTGACCGAAGAGCAGGCATCATCGCTTCGGGATGTGGACTGCATTGTGGTACTGGGATGTAAGGTCTATGACGACGGAACTCCCAGCGCTATGCTGGAGGATCGGCTGAGGAGAGGCGTAGCCCTCTATGATCTGGGTGCTGCGCCGAAATTGCTGATGAGCGGTGACCACGGCAGAGAAAATTACGATGAAGTGGACTCCATGAAGCAGTACGCGGTGGATGCAGGGATTTCCTCTGCGGATGTGTTCATGGATCATGCCGGTTTTTCTACCTATGAGACTATGTACCGCGCAAAAGAGATCTTTGGCGCGGATAAGATCCTTGTTGTTACCCAGGAGTATCACCTGTACCGATCACTGTATGTAGCCCAGGCTCTGGGAATTGAGGCTTACGGTGTGAGTTCGGATTACCGGGGCTATGTGGGACAGACAGCCCGGGATCTGCGGGAAATTCTGGCCCGGGTCAAGGATTTTGCTATGACCATTTTTCGGCCGGAGCCTACTTATCTGGGGGAAACCATTCCTATCAGCGGCAGCGGCGACCTTACCCATGATGATAATTCGGACTTTGAATAAAGCAGCGCCACTCCTTTTTGGGAGTGGCGTTTTACTATAATAATATAGGCTGCAGCTGCTGGCCTGCCAGAGCGGCATCCAGCGCTTCCGGAATTTTTGTGAAATCGGCAACCATGCTGGTCGGTTTTTTCTGCGCATCATCCTGCCCGAAGGGAACGAAGTAGTAATTCTTTCTGGCAAGGAGTTTTCCAATATTCTCAGCTGCTCCGGCCAGTGCGTCGTTGGTGGAAACAGCGATGATTACCGGTCTGCCGTTGCGTAAATGACTTTTTACAGCCATGGTAACGGAGGTGTCCGCGATGGAGTGGGCCAGTTTTGCCAGCGTATTTCCGGTGCAAGGCGCGATGATCAGTGCGTCCAGCAGCTTTTTGGGGCCAATGGGTTCTACCTGCGCAATGGTGTGCAGCGGTTCTTTGCCGCAAATATCCGCAACCCTGCGAAGATGCTCTGCGGCAGTACCGAAACGGGTGTCTGTAATATAGGAAACCGGCGAGAAGATGGGGATCAAAGTGTGTTCTTTTGCCAGTGCTTCCATAATGGGAAATACCTGCGAGAATGTGCAGAAGGATCCGCACATGGCAAAACCAATGTTCATGATAAATCCTCCTTTCCAGATAGTATTCGAAGAACAGACCGTGCGATCAAAATGCCGGAGGATTCCGGAGCATCCCGGTTGGGAAGCCCTCTGGCCCAGATCACGGTATCGTCAAAGATTCCCTGTTTGGAGGCGAGATCGATCTTAATGCAATCACTGCGGCAAAGTGCCGTTTGGGCTGCATCCAGAACAAGGGAGGGGACGGTGTTGTAGATCACTCTGTAGTGAGATAATCCAAAATTCAGCTTTGCTGTATCCCGAACATGGAAGCCCAGTGACAGCGCGACCCCACGGTCAGTTTCCTTTCTGGCGGCAACCGTCACGTCGGCACCCATGGCTTTCAGCTTGCAGGCAAGGCATTTGCCGATTCTGCCCCAGCCGATGACCAGTATGGGGCATCCGTTAAATACAACAGGCAGATTATTCCCGGCAATACGGATGGCACAGTCAGCGGTGATGGCTGCGTTTTGAGCTAGATATAAGGTGTCTTGCAAGAGATCAATGCAATTTTTTGCAGACAGGGCGGAATTTTGAAGATTGCCGCCAATGACAGTAACATCCTCCGGTAAAAGCTTAAGGGTATCTTCTAAAAGTCCGCCGCCTTTGATTATTCCACCGGGATCAAAGCTGGGAACGGGGAGCAAAAGATGTGTTACAGCGTGAGTAGGCTCGGCAGAAATTGTATATCCCCGGTCAGACAGATACTGCTCTGCATGCCGGAGGGCAGCGGTGCTGCCGGAAAAATGAAAAACAGTGTTATTCATGTAAGAATCACCCTTTCACCCCAGAATATGCGTGTATAGCTGCCGTGGTGCTTGATTTTTCCGCGGTATTGCGTATAATAAAAATAAGAGGTGAGCGTATGCAAAGACTAGGTTTTATTCATGATATGCTGGATGTAAAGGTGCTGATCCTTCTGGTCACAGCCCGTTCCAATTATCCCCTTTCTGTGCAGGAAATCTATGAGTTATGCTATCAGGATGATTGCCTGAGTTATTTTGATGTATGTACCGCTGTTCCGGAGATGGCAGCATCCGGCCACTTGAAGCAGGTGGAAAATGAAAAATATGAGATCACCGAAAAGGGAAGAGAGGCTGGCTCGCTGACGGAGGATTCCATCGCTTTTACGGTTAAGCAACGGGCAGAGAATGCGGTTGCCCGGTTTAATCGCCAGATCCGCCGCAGCAGCTTTGTAAAGACCCAGACAGTTCCCAGAGCCGGCGGTGATTACTCCGTGCTCATGACGCTGGATGATGAGATGGGAAATCTGATGACATTGGAACTGGTTGCTCCAGACCAGCGGCAGGCAGTGCGTTTAGGCAAACTTTTTCAGCAGAAAGCGGAGAATGTGTACAGCTTGATTATGGCAGAGTTGCTGGACGATGATTCTGAAGAAGAGTAGGTGTTACCCCCTTGCCGAAACGGCAAAATCAAGGTATAATAATAGTACACCAAAGAATTGGTGAAAAGAAAGGAGCTGCCGCATATGAAGTTTCAGTTTAGTGAGAAGAAAGTTAAGCTGCCCGGCAATGTCCACGCCTATGCCGAGAAAAAAGTTATGAAACTGGCTCGGTACTTTGAGGAGGATGCGGAAGCACTAATTGTCTTTTCTGTAGAAAAAAACCGGAACAATGTGGAATTGACTGTCCATGGTGCAAATACCTGGTTCCGGGCCCATGAGAGCACATCGGACATGTTCGCTTCCATTGATGCGGCAGTCGGTACGATTGAAGGTCAGATTCGTAAGAACAAGACCCGCCTTGCCCGCCGCCTGCGTCAGGATGCGTTCCAGAGAACGGTCGAGGAAACCTCTTTCACTCCGGAGGAAAAAGAAGATGATCTGAGCATCGTGCGGATCAAGAAGTTCTACTTCAAGCCTATGACCCGAGAAGAAGCGGTTTTGCAGATGAACTTGCTGGAGCATAATTTCTTCGCGTTCCGCGATCAGGATAATGGTGGATCCTTTGCGGTGGTGTACCGCAGAAATGACGGCGGATACGGCTTGATCGACGATGCTGAGTAAGTAGTAATACCATTACGGGAGCCTCATTTTGAGGCTCCCAAAATTTTTCTTAAAAAGACAAAATAATGCTTGACATATAAAAAAACATCTGCTAAAATAATCGAGCGCTTGATTGAGCGC
The DNA here is from genome assembly GCA_017408725.1 of Oscillospiraceae bacterium. The sequence continues at coordinate 226 of JAFQUA010000055.1, read as the reverse complement.
GGTGTCATAAACATACAGAACACAAAAAATTTGACAAGAATCGAAAAAAGTTCTTGACAAATGTGAATGTGTGTGGTATTGTTAACAGGCTCACCGCGAGTGAGCGCCTGTACCTTGTAAATTGAATAATGTGAGACGAACTATAAACACCTTGGACAATTATAATGGATTGTTTAAGCGATGTATATCGAATAACAGCCAACGAAAATTCTTGAGTAAATTTGCT
>JAFQUA010000054.1 GCA_017408725.1 Oscillospiraceae bacterium | reverse complement strand
GACAAAAGAAAACGTCACCAAAATCATTGACCTGCAAATCGCAAAGCTGAACAGTCGCCTGCAGGCACAGCAGATCTGTTGTCGTCTTACAGATGCGGCGAAAACCGCTATCGTAAATGCTGCATACGATCCCCAGTATGGTGCCCGGCCGTTGCGTCGGTATGTGCAGCATACAGTGGAAACGATGCTCAGCAAAAAGCTTTTGGCCGGTGAGATCCTGCCCGGTCAAACGGTTACAATCGATGATCTGAACGGTGAGTTGGTTATGCAGCAAGAGAAATAAACCTGACAACAACACAGGATGAGTCGGTCACTTCTATTTTGAGTGACCGACTTTTTGCGATCTGTACGATTCTGTACAGATGTCTCCATGTTCTGTATTCGAAAGTCCATTTACTTTCTGATATTCAAAAAATATCATATTATTGAAAGATAAATTCAGAGATAACCGTCATTTCGTGGGAAATTGTGAATTTCCTGTCGTATAAACCAGTACACAACCCAACCGATACCCATCCATTTTTAATGAGGAGAAATCATTATGGCAAAAGGATTTGGTAGAATTTTATACGGCGGAGACTACAATCCCAATCAGTGGCCCAAAGAAATCTGGGATCAGGATATGGTGTATTTCCGGGATGCCCATATCAACAGCGCAACTATCAATGTCTTTTCCTGGGCAAAGATCCAGCCTGCTGAGGATACCTACTATTTTGATGAGTTGGATGAGATCGTGGAGATGCTGAGCAAGGAAAACTACGATATTGTGCTGGCCACTTCCACCGGCGCTATGCCTGCGTGGCTGTATAAGAAGTATCCCGAGGTTGCCAGAACGGATTACTTTGGCCGGCATCACAAGTTCGGTCAGCGGCACAATCATTGCCCCAACTCTCTGGTATTCCAGAAGTACGCCAAGGCTTTGGTAGAAAAACTGGCTGAGCGTTATGCACATAACCCCCATGTGACCTGCTGGCACATCAGCAATGAGTACGGTGGCGAATGCTACTGTGAAAACTGTGAGAAGGCGTTCCGAGTTTGGCTGAAGAAGTATGGCACCATCGAAGCGGTCAATAAGGCCTGGAATATGGAATTCTGGGGTCATACCGTATATGACTGGGATGAGATCGTACTGCCCAACGCCCTGGGTGACGGCATGGAAAACGGTACGGACACCGCATTTGCCGGCCTTTCTGTGGATTACCGCAGATTTATGTCTGACAGTATGCTGGAAAACTACAAGATGGAGCGGGATGTGGTTCGCCAGTATAATCCCGATACCATCATCACCACCAATCTGATGGGAACCTATAAGTTCCTGGACTACTTTAAGTGGGCCAAGGAAATGGATATCGTGTCCTGGGACAACTATCCCAGCTACAATACCCCCTGGAGCTTTACGGCTATGAGCCACGATCTGATGCGTGGATTGAAGGATGCGCCCTTTATGCTGCTGGAGCAGACCCCCAGCCAGCAGAACTGGCAGCCCTATAACTCCCTGAAGAAGCCCGGCCAGATGCGCGCGCAGAGCATTCAGACCATGGCCCACGGTGCCGATACCGTGCAGTTCTTCCAGCTGCGCCGCAGTGTTGGCGGCTGTGAAAAGTTCCACGGTGCGGTTATCGGTCATGTGGGACACAACAATACCCGCGTTTTCCGGGAAGTCAAACAGCTCGGTGAGGAGCTGGAGCGGCTGGGCACCTCTACCTTGGGTAGTGTCAACCAGGCAGATGTAGGTATCATCTTTGACTGGGATAACTACTGGGCACTGGATTACACCAGCGGTCCTACCGAGGATCTGAAGTATGTGGATCAGATCCACCACTATTACAAGTTCTTCTATGACAACAACATCGGCGTCAATATGATCCCTGTGGATGCCGATTTCAGCAAGTACAAGATCGTGGTTGCTCCCGTACTGTATATGGTCAAACAGGGTATGAAGGAAGCGCTGACCAAGTTCGTGGAAAACGGCGGTATCCTGATCACTACCTTCATGAGCGGCCTTGTGAACGAGTCTGACAATGTCCATCTGGGCGGATATCCCGGTCCTCTGCGTGAGCTGGCTGGCATTTGGGTGGAAGAGATCGACGCACTGGCTCCCGAGCAGACCAATACCATCACCTTCACGGACGGAACCAGAATGAGCTGCAATCTGCTTTGCGATCTGATGCATCTGGAGGGCGCGCAGCTGCTGGCTTCCTACGATGAAAACTTCTATGCCGGCATGCCTGCCATTACCAAGAATACCTTTGGCAAGGGCTGCACCTATTACATCGGTACCAATATGGGCCAGGAGGGCATCGATAAGGTGCTGAAGATGGCAACCCAGCAGGCAGGCGTCCACCCGGTTGTCAAGGAACCCACTGCCCTTGAGGTAGTCTGCAGAAAGACTGCTAACAGCACCCATTACTACATTTTCAACTTTAAAGAAACAGAAATCGTGATCCCAGATCAGTTTGTGGGGTATACCGATCTTCTTACCGGCAAAAAGGTTGAAAGTGGAATGCGCATGAAGCATTACGATGCTTTGATTCTGAACATTCCCGATACAGGTGTTTAATCACCTTTTCTCCTCCTTAAATGCACAGCCCGGTTTGCCACCGGGCTGTGCGTTTTTTGTGATTTTCTCACTGTATTTTTCATAAGAATGTGCTATAATACAGAAAAAAGAAAAGGAGGCTGTGTATGAATAGCTTCAGTAAAAAAGAATACCTCAGCCTCAAGATGCCCACGGAGGAAGTGGCGGTCAGTGACCAAAAGCGGATTCTGCTGGCGTTGGAAGCATTGGGTTATCCCCATGTGACAATGCCTTTGCGTGTGATTCGGAAGCTGTATCCGCTGTGCCGGTGCGGCCGGTCCTGCGCTGGAAGGGTATATCAGCCGCTACGGAATGCGTGCGGCGCCCGGTGCCATCGACAAGGTAAAGATCTCCGATGGCCGGATCTCCTATACCACCATTGGCAACAGAAAGCCGGTTGGCATCTGCGGCAGCGGTATCATCGATTTGCTGGCACAAATGCGGCTAAACGGCTGGATCAACATGGCAGGTCACTTGAATCCCGATGCCTCTGACCGTATCGTATATCTGCAGGACGAAAATCAGTATGCTGCGGTATATGCCAAAGCGGAAGAGTCCGAAAGCGGAAAACCGTTGTATTTTACCCAGACGGATATCGATCAGTACCTGGACACCAAGGCGGCAGCGTTTACCATGATCGAATGTATCCTGGATTCTGCCGGAGTTACCGAGAAGCAAGTAGATAAGTGCTACCTATCCGGCGCGTTCCCGGCTCATTCGGATCTGGAGGCGGCAATCACCATCGGCATCTTCCCGGATTTGCCCAGAGAAAAGTACCATATGATTGCCAATACCTCGCTGGAAGGCGCAAGGATATTGCTGACTAATCAGGATCGCTTGGAGGAAATGCGGGAGCTGCTAGAGAATATGTACTGCGTTCAATTTGCCTCTGTCCCGGACTTTCTGATCCGAATGCAGGCAGCCAAATTCATTCCCCATACCGATATGGACAGATTTCCAACAATTGCGGAAAGGCTCAACAAGGAACCGTAAAGTATGAAGAACCCCGCTGCACTGCGCAGCGGGGTTCTTGCTTGGGTAGAAAGAAGAGAGGTAGAAAAGAGACGGATGATGCAGAACACGGCTCACGGCTTCCGTGTCTGTATCCATATAATACTGGATATAACTGTTGAATTGGTGAAGAAAATAAGAACTTTTTATTTCATTTCACGAATCAACGCGTCAAAATACCGATTCTCCATTGGAATCCATTCTTGAAAAAAGCGCTTATGCAGAAATTCCGGGCGATCCAGAATCCTTCTGCGTTGAGTTTCCTCATCGATAGTCAGCAGGATTTTCAAATCATATGGGTTTCCAAAATAGGGATGGTGACTGTAAGTGCCTTCTATGATGTTCAGCCTTTTGGGAGTAACAATAACAGGGTCAGAAAGTGTAACGGTGCTGCAATCAAAGGGACGGTAAGAGAAAGTTTTGCTGGATTTCAGAGGAAGCAGGACTTCTTCCAGAAATCGCTCATAGTCCACATTACCGCCTACTTCGGCAAACCGCTCAGGTGTTCTCTGCTCTGGGCGAAGGAAAAAGTCATCCATGTGAAATACATTGCAGTCATAGAGCTCTGCCAGTTTGGAAGCCAAGGTGGTCTTGCCGGAGGTGCATTTTCCGTCAATAGCCACGATGACCGCGTCCTTTTGTGTTAACAGGTCATCTATTTGCTTTATCGCGGATTCCAGATTGCTATTCATTTTGCTACCCCCCTTGATATTTCCTCTATTGTAATGCTTTCACGTTTTGACTACAACCCCCACCGGGGGATATAGATAAAATATTATCGAAAAATATCCCCCCACCCGGCTTGTACGGTGTGGGGGGATTCGCTATAATGGACACAAAGGTGCCCCGGCTGGCTGCAACCAAACCGGGGCGTGCCGACCCAAATCGTCAAATAAAGGCAGGCACTGTTATAATATCACAGCCTGCCGGGAAAAGAAAGAGGTATTTGTATGAAAAAGATTATTGCATTCTTCCTGTTGGCTGTTCTTTGTCTTAGCCTATTTGCCGGATGCCAAACTACCGGCGAAAATGCCGACAATACCCGCACGATCACGGATAGTGCAGGCCGTCAGGTAAATGTGCCGGAAAAAGTGGAATCCATCGTTTGCGTGGGTGTTGGCGCTCTACGGTATACCTGTTATGTAGGAGCGCAAGACCTGGTGGTTGGCGTGGAAGACTATGAAGTAAAACCCGGCATGACTCGTCTTTATAACTATGTGAATTTTGATAAATTCAAGGATCTTCCTGTGATCGGCACCAACGGACAGCCCTATGCCGAAGAAATCATCAACCTGGCCCCGGATGTGATCGTAATGAGTAAGTCCGCTTCTGTGGATGCGGATGACCTGCAATCCAAGACCGGTACACCTGTCGTTTTGGTTCCCGGCAGCGATACCACCTTGGATCAAAATGCATACGATACGATCTGTATCTTGGGTGAACTCTATGGTATGCAGACCCGTGCAACGGAGCTGACCAATTACTTAAAGGGCATACAAAAGGATCTGGATGACCGCACGAAGGACATTCCGGAAAGCAGCAAGCCCTCTGTGTATGTAGGCGGTGTATCCTTCAAGGGTCATCACGGATTTGAAGGCACAGAAGCTGGCTACGGTCCGTTCCAGCTGATTGGCGCAAAGAATCTGGCAGATACCACCGGTCAGAACGGTGCCTTCAATATTGACCTGGAGCAGGTGTTAAGTTGGGATCCGGACATTATTTTTCTGGACTTCAACGGCATGAACCTTATAAAAGAAGACTACGCGAAAAATCCCGCTTACTACAACTCCCTTACTGCTGTGCAGGAGGGTAAGGTTTACTCTCAAATTTCCTTCCGTTCCTCTGCATCCAACCTGGAAACGGCGCTGGCAGATGCTTATTACGCAGCCTGCGTTATGTATCCGGAGCAGTTCAAGGATGTAGATCCGGCAGAAAAGGCTGGTGAGATTTTCGAAAAGTTGTTGGGAGCCAATCCCTACGAAGACCTGAAGGAGGCCGGTTATGAATTCCGTCCCATCAAAATTGGAGAAGAATAATATCGACGAACTGTATCGAAAGAATCAAGTCAAAAGTATCAGCTTTCTTGTGACCCTCAGCGGTGTTCTGCTGCTGACCGTATTGCTCAGCCTTCGGGCCGGTTCTTATGAAACACCCATTGGAGAACTGATCAAAGGCATCTTTGGCATGTCTGCTGACAGAAAGATCAATATCGTTGTTCAAAACAACCGTCTGCCCCGCATCCTCACGGCAATCCTTGCCGGAGGCGGTCTGGGTCTTGCCGGTTGTATCCTGCAGGCGGTGCTGCGAAATCCCTTGGCTTCGTCCTCTACCTTGGGTGTCTCTCAGGGTGCGACCTTTGGAGCCGCATTTGCTATTGTTGTGTTGGGCCTGGGCGCTACCGACCGGTTTGGCATTCCGCTGTGCGCCTTTGTTGGTTCCATCGCGGTAGCCTTGGTGATTCTGGGCCTAAGTAAGTTCCGGCAGGTATCCCCTGAGGGGATTGTTCTGGCGGGCGTGGCCATCAGCTCTATGTTCACCGGTGCAACCACCCTTATCCAATACTTCGCCGATGAAGTGCAGCTTTCTACCTTGGTATTCTGGACCTTTGGTGATTTGGGCAGTACCGGATGGGAAGATTTGGGTGGTATGGCCGTTATTGTGGCGATCCTCTGTATCTATTGTTTTGCCCATCGATGGGATTACAATGCCCTCTTAAGCGGTGAGGAAACGGCAATCAGCCTTGGTATCCATGTAAAGCGGCTGACCCTTGTGGGAATGGTGCTGTGTTGTTTAACCAGCTCCGTGGTGGTTTCCAATGTGGGTCTGATCAGTTTTATCGGTTTGGTTGCGCCTCATATTGTCCGAATGGTGGTTGGCAACAACCATGTGTACTTGATTCCCGGCTCTATCTTAGGCGGCGCGACGTTGCTCCTGCTGGGCGATTTGTTTGCCAGAACGGTCATCAGCCCTGTGATTTTGCCCATTGGCGCCATCACCTCTTTCCTGGGTGGCCCGCTGTTCCTTTACCTTCTGTTCAAAGGAGGTAAGAAGCAATGATGCAAGTCAAGAATTTACGTTTCCATTATAAGGGTTGTCCGGACGTTTTGAAAGATGTATCCTTTGACATGGAGCCGGGCAAGTTCCTTGCCATCCTGGGCAACAACGGTGTTGGCAAAAGTACGCTCTTAAAATGCTTCAACCACATTCTAAAACCGGATTCCGGCGTTGTTTGTCTGGACGGAGAGAACCTGTTGAAGCAATCTTCCCGGGAAGTGGCAAAGAAAGTTGCCTTTGTTTCTCAGAGCGTTCCCAGTACCCAGATGACCGTACACGATGTGGTGATGCTGGGAAGAAGACCCTATATGAAATGGGGATTTACAGAAGAAGATCACAACATTGTCCACGATGCCATGCACCGGCTGGACGTGGAGGATATGCGGGGCAGATTCCTAAATCAGCTCTCCGGCGGTGAAAAACAGAAGGTCATGCTTGCCCGTGCTTTGGCGCAGCAGCCGAAGGCACTGCTTTTGGACGAGCCTACCAGCGCTCTGGACATTCAGAATCAGTACCAGGTACTGAAGCTGGTACGGGAATTTTGCCACAAGGACAATATGATCGCCGTGGTGGTGATCCACGATTTGAATCTGGCATTGCGTTTCTGTGACCGTTTTCTTCTTTTGAAGGATGGGCAGGTCTACCGACACGGTGACCGCAGCATTTTGGACAGCGAGGCGCTGCGAGACGTCTATGGTGTGAACGCAAAGGTAGTAGAAATTGAAGGCCGGCACATGGTGCTGGTGGACGAATAAGGAGGATACTTATGAAAACATGGAATGATTGTGTGGCTTTTCACGGTCACGAATGCGGCGGCCTGACCATCGGCTACAAGGCAAGTCTTTACGCAATTGAACTTTTGAAGCTGGATTTTTCAGCCGACGAGCAGGTGGTTTGTATCTCTGAAAATGATGCCTGCGGCGTGGATGCCGTTCAGGTGATGCTGGGCTGCAGCATCGGCAAGGGAAATCTGCTTTTCCATATTCGAGGCAAGCAGGCATTCTCATTCTATAACCGTAAGACCGGCGCTTCCGTCCGCCTGGTGCTGAAACCCAAGCCTGAGGGCATGACCCGTGAGGAATCCTTCGCTTACTACCAGGCGTGCAAACCGGAAGAGATGTTTGACGTTAAGGACACTACGATCCAGATACCTGAAAAGGCCCGTCTTTTTGATTCTTATGTTTGCGATTTCTGCGGTGAAACCACCGGAGCCAACTGGATTCGTCTTGCTGGGGACAAAAAGCTTTGCTTGGATTGCTATGAGAGCTATAATAGATTCTGCGTTTGAATTTGAAAGTGTCTATAAATAGACGTAGTCTTTATCTTTACTTGTGGCTGTTGTTCAAAACATAAAATAGTGGTGCAGCTCAGTCTGAACTGCACCACTTATCTTTTATTCTCTTACTTCTGAAAACTGATCCTTTCCAACACAACAGATCGGACACTCGAAGTCTTCGGGCAGATCCTCCCATGATGTGTTTGGCGCAATGCCGGCTTCGGGGCAGCCGTCTTCTTCGTCATACTCCCAACCGCACAGATCGCAAACATATTTCATGATCACACCTCCAGAATGTGTTTTTTGCTTTGGTATATTTACGATAGCACTCTAAAGGAAGATTGTCAATATCTCCCACACTGACCTGCTACCAAATTAATAATGAACGCCTAAACCGGTTATCCAGGCATGAAGAAGTCTGCGCGTTGTTATAGCCACAGTGTTCTTAAATCCCGAGACTTTTTGCGCGGAGTATAAACTTATCCTGCCGGAAAGCAAGAAACAGACAAAGCTGGCAACAAACGCATAATACCAACCGACACCTGAGAACAATTCAAAAGAGAGCAAGAAAGCAGCTGTCGGACAGTTTGTGACACTGCAAAACAATGCGGTCATTCCAATGGATGCACCAAACGCAGGTGTTAGTCCCAATAAGCTTCCCATCAATGCACCAAAGGTCGCGCCAATGAATAGTGTTGGAACGATCTCACCGCCTTTGTATCCGGCAGAAACCGCAATTACGGTGAATAGGATTTTCAAAACAAATGCCCAAGCGTCAAAATGACCCTCTTCAAAAATTTTTTCAATTATAGATATGCCGGCACCATTGTAATCGGTTGTGCCAATAATCAGAGTAAGGGCTGCGATCAATAAACCGCCAATGAATATGCGGAGATACTCGTTCTTGAAGAACTTTTGGATGTCTGGCTGACAAGCTTAATGCTTTTGCAGAAGAGCATTCCAAGAGCCGCAGAAAACGCACAAATAAGGCATACTCTCCAAAGCACAGAAAAATGAAATGCAGGTGCAGCATCCAAAGAAAATCTTTCTGCATGATTTTTCAGCAGCACAACTGTAAAATATGCTGTGATCGACCCGGTAAAGGACGGAATGACAGCCTTCAGACAGATATGACCTACATAAACAACTTCTAACACAAACGCAAAGGCTGCCAGAGGGGTTCCAAACACAGCTGAAAACAGGCCTGCCATAGAAGCGTATGTTAATAGCTTTATTTCTTCCGCATCCAAGTGAAACAAACGCCCGACAGAAGATGCAACACCTCCGCCCAACTGCAGCGCTGCGCCCTCTCGGCCAACTGAGGCACCAAACAGGTGCGAGATCGTGGAGCATAGAAAAATAGTTGGTGTCAGCATTGGTGATACGAATTTGCCATCTGCAGTGCTTGCAATTACGTTATTTGTTCCGATACCGGACACCTTAAAGCCTTTGCAAACAGCAACCGATAACAATCCGCCGATAGGCAATAAAAAGATCAACCAGCTGTTCTGGTTGCGAATAACCGTAACAAAGGCTATAGACTTTGTAAACAATGTTCCAATAACACCGCAAAGGATGCCAGAGAAAAGACAGACGAATATTAGTTTTATATATTGAAAAACGGGTTTGTTTTTCATTATTAATACACCACACTATCACTATATTATTTTGCACCAAAATCATTGCGGCGCCTTGTTTTTCACAGCATGTCCACTTTAAGAATGCCGCCTGCAGCGTTACTGCAGGTGGCGTTTTATTCAGAAATTACCTTTTCATAGACATCTTCAATTTGGTCAGCGAAGTGGCCTTTATCATACATGGCGGCGATCTCTTTGCTGTGCGCACCGGCGGCCTTGCACCATTCCGGGTTCTGCAAAATGGTATCCAGAATAGAGCAGAATTCACTTTCTGCCTCATACTCATATCCGTTGCTGCCCTCGACCAAAACATCATCCAGGCAGGGGTCTCGACGGCACAGCAGGGGAAGGCCGTTTGCAGCCGCTTCAACATAGGTCAAACCTTGGGTCTCACTGGTAGAAGCACTGACAAAGATATCACCTAACTGATAATAGGTATGAACTTCACTGGGCGGTACCATGCCGGTAAAAACCACGTGATCTCGAATGCTTAACTGTACAGCCTTTTCTTCCAGTTCTTTTCTAGCAGGCCCGTCACCGACAATCAGAAGGGTGATCTTATCGTTATGCATCAGCTCCATAGAAAGGAGTTCCAGCAATTCGTTCAGGTTCTTTTCTGTACCTAACCTGCCAAGATTGAGAAGAACCGTATGGTCCTCGGGAATACCCAATGCCTTCCGCCGGGACAATCGTTCCTCTGCAGGCATTTGTCCTTTGTGTTGTTCCAGGGCGATGCCGCTGGGGATTACTTGAATAGGGTTCTGAATACCGTAGTTTCTTAAGACATTTTCAACCTTCTGTGTAGGCGCGACGATTACTTCCGCATGCTTTAAACGCATCCGGGAAAGTTTGCCTATAAAATATTCTCCCAGGCGTTGACTGGGCAGAACATATGTCACATACTGCTCGTACAGAGCGTGATAGGTGTGTACGATGGGAGCACCGGTTTTCTTGGATATGTAGCTTGCAAATTGATAACTAAAGAATTCGCACTGGCTGTGGATCACATCCGGCTTCCACTCGATCAGCTCCCGGATGAACCGATGGCGATAAGAGATGGGCATACGCACATTGGGATAAACCTTTTCCAGGGATACGGATTTGATATAATAGACATTATCCTCTTTGTGGCTTTTCAGCCGTTCCGAAACGGTAAGGACTCGAACCTGATGGCCTTTCTTTTCCAGTTCCTCCATCAGATTTCTTACAGAAGTTACCACACCGTTCACGTTTGCTGTATACATGTCTGTTGTAATTAAAACTTTCACGAAATAGCACTTCCTTATATTTCTTCGTTGGGACTTATTAGTTCTTCTCGTAGCCTACCAGCATACCGCCTTTTTCTGCGTAATAGCTGCAGAGGATTCGGCACTCCTGAATCTGAATATCCACCTTCGGATAAGCTTCCTGAATCATTCGCTTCAGCTCCTGTGCAGCGGCCATGTTCATACAGTGGGCGATCCGGACCTTTCCGGCCTTCAACCCGTTTTCCTTCATATGGTTCAGTATTGCGTTAAGGGATTTAACTTCGCCCCTACACTTACTTACAGGAGCCAATGTTCCTTGTGCACTGGCTTCGCCAACAATTCGAATACCCAGAACCCCAGCAATTTTGGCAACAGCAGGTGAAACTCTTCCGTTGGCAGCAAAGTTCTTGAGGGATTCCAAAACGAATACCAAGCCGGTTGTCTCTTGGTATGCCTTGATTTGCGAACAGATTTCTTCAAAGGACAAGCCCTCCAGAATAAGACTCTTCAGCTTTTCAATGATCAGTACCAGCTCCGGACCGGTAGACAAAGAGTCAATCACGAATACCCGGCGATCCGGATAATCCGCTTCATAGACCTGCTTTGCTACACAGGCACTGTTATAGCTTCCGGACAATCCGCTGGTAATGGTTAGACAGAAGATATCCTCCGCATCGCCAAAGGCATCCAGCCAGTCTACAGTATTCGGGCAGGAGGTTTTGGATTTACCTTTATATGTATCAAAGTATTGGAGCATTTCATTTGCGCTGGCAGTAGCATCATCCACGAACTCACGACCGTCGGCGATTACCTTTAGGGGAGCGGATGCGAAGCTGACAGCATCCAGGGAAATCATATTTGCAGAAGAGTCTGCAACAATTTTCATAGTTCTCATATCTATCCTTCCTTTCTTGGGACAGACCAATTGTATCATGGCAAGGTTTGCAGGCATACCTACAGTTCTGTTTGTGACCCCTCCTGGTTGTAGAATCGCCCATTCTACTGGGTGGAGAGAAGAAAAAATGGCCTGTAGATCAGCTTTGCAATCAAACAGTATTGATTAGTACATATTTTATACAATTTAGGATATAGTATTTTCTCCAAAAATTCAATACAATAATTGCATAAGAAATAAGGGGAAAGGAGCCCAAATGTATGTATAGATTACTGGAACTCAATCCGCAGCTGCAAGAATTTGCAGGCGATATCGATCTGCGAATGTCCATATATAATGTCACTAAGCAGAGACTTTTGACGCAGGATCAGACCCTGTCCGACTTTGCCAACGGCCACCAATATTACGGTTTTCACCATGTAGATGGCGGCTGGTATTACCGGGAATGGGCGCCTTCTGCGGAGCAGCTGTATCTGGAGGGTGAGTTTAACGGCTGGAACAAGACCTCCCATCCCTTGACTAAAGTGGATAACGAAAACTGGGAAATTTACTTGCCCGGAGACGATGCGCTGTGGCATGGCTGCAAGGTCAAGACCGTGGCGGATTATAAAGGAACCCGCACGGAGCATTTCCCACTGTATATAAAACGGGTGGTTCAGAACAAGAGCGATAACACCTTCGATGCAGAAGTCGTTGATGATCGGCGCACCTTTTCCTGGACCGACCAGGACTTCGTAGGCGAAGATCAGCTCTACATCTACGAAGCCCATGTGGGTATGGCTCAGGAAGAAGTCCGGATCGGTACTTACCGGGAATTTGCTACCAAGGTTCTGCCCCGGATCAAAAAGGCAGGCTACAATACGGTGCAGCTTATGGCCATTATGGAACATCCCTACTACGGCAGCTTCGGCTATCAGGTATCCAACTTCTTTGCCGCCAGCTCCTGGTTTGGTCACCCAGAAGATCTGAAATACTTGGTGAACCGTGCCCACAAGCTGGGCATCCGGGTTCTGCTGGATCTGGTCCATTCCCACGCCGTTAAGAATACCGCAGAAGGAATCAATATGTTTGACGGAACCACCTGGCAATTCTTCCACGACGGGGAAAAGGGTGAGCATCCGACCAGGGGAACCAAGTGCTCTGATTACGGCAAGACCGGTGTTCTGCACTTCCTGCTTTCCAATCTGAAGTTCTGGCTGGAGGAATATCATTTCGATGGCTTCCGCTTTGACGGTGTCACCTCTATGCTGTATCACGACCATGGTTTGGGTACAGACTTTAACTCCAACGACAAGTATTTCTCTATGAATACCCATACCGAAGCGGTAACCTATCTGCAGCTGGCCAATGAGCTAATCCGGCAGGTAAAGCCCAATGCCATCACCATCGCCGAGGATATGTCCGGTATGCCCGGTATGTGCCTGCCCATCGAAGATGGCGGCATCGGCTTTGATTACCGTCTGGCTATGGGACTTCCCGATATGTGGATCAAGGCCACCAAGACCCAGGATGAGTTCTGGGACATCAATAAGATGTGGGGCGATATGTGCCTGCGCCGTCCCGGTGAGAATTCGGTTGCCTATGTGGAAAGCCATGACCAGGCACTGGTTGGTGACAAGACCATGATCTTCCGTCTGGCGGATGCCAACATGTACACCGACATGGAGAAGAGCACCCATAATCTCGTCATCGACCGGGCGATTGCCTTGGAGCACATATTGAACTCAATAGCGTAGTTAGTGAAGGAACTACAATGCGAATTGTATTTGAATAACAAACAGACCGCCGGTATTAACACCGGCGGTCTGTAGCTTTAGGAATATGTTTTGATGATGCTCAGAGAAATCTCCTTTTTGGAGCAGCAGCGGTCCATGGCTTGTTTTTCAATGTAGTGATGGGCATCTGATTCTGTCATTTTCAGATTTTCGATCAACAGCCACTTTGCCCGGTTTACCAAACGGATCTCCTCCATTTTTTCTTCGATGGAGGTAGCTTTGCTTTCCAGCCTCCGCAGGCGTTCCCGGGCAGCGGCCATCCATTCCAAGGCTTGGGTAATGATCTGTGTAGAGGTGGGTTTCAACAGGGTAAAAATGCCCTT
>JAFQUA010000053.1 GCA_017408725.1 Oscillospiraceae bacterium | reverse complement strand
GATCTGCTCCATGGTGGAATACCTGTAATAATTGTTGCTGATGCTGCCGCCTGCCGCCGGATTGGCTTCAACCAAAACAGAAAAGCCGAAGGTGGCAAGCTGATTCAGATTTGCGTCCTGAAACACGATCGCCGCCCGGACCTCTCCCGCCGCAGTCAGCACCTCCGGGGCCAGGATCGCCGTTACCACATTCCCGGAAACAGAGCAGGCATCGCTTCCGTCCGGCAGCTTGTCATACCATCCCTTCTTTCCGTCCGGCTTTTTAAATGCTACCGAAATTGCTGCGTCTGCAGGCGGCTCCCATGCCACACCGCCCGCGGTCAGGGTCACCGCCACCGCCCGGGTGTTCGCGTCACACTGCATGGCGAAGATTTGCTCCGTAATCCCCCGGCACAAAAGGTCCGCTGAAAATTTGTAGGTTACTTTCATTCATTGTCCTCCTTTGCGACAGCCGCTTCGCTTGCCTTTGCCGCAGTCAGCTCATTGGCCTTACCGTCGATCAACTGGCGGTGGATCCTGTCCACAATGGGTTCTACCAGAAAGCACGGCAGGCTGTGCCTCTGAATAACGGCATTGACTGCCTCCACCAACTCCTGCTCCGCTTCCGTCGTTCGCAAAATGAGATTTCTTTTGTTTTCCATGTTGCCTCCTATGCCTCTATTTTTGCTTCCAGTTTTGCAACGCGCTGTTTCAACTTTTGGATCTCGTAAGTATTTAAAGACACAATCTCCTCATACCGGATACCGTATTTCACCCTGTTACCGTTTTCATCCAGGTGGTAGCAGATGCCCGCAAATTCCTGGGTCGTCAGGCCAAGGGAAAGGATAGCGCTCTCCACATCCTGGGCAATAAAACCCGTGTGGGTCCGTCCGGAGGTGCCATTTTTGTACTTGTAGGTCACAGGCTGCAGCTTGTCGAACAGCTGAGAATACACATCCGACTGTGACTTTATTCCATATTTGGCATTGCGATCAGAGGTGACTGGTGCTGTTGACCCAAGAGCCTCAACATACCATGTACCGTTTAGGTAGCATTCGATTTCTTCCAATGGCGCATCTTGAACTGTGATAATTTGACCGCCTCGATATGGATCTCCTGATTCATATTTAATACCATTCGGTACAATTCTGGTCGCACTACCTACTTTTGTTTCAAATACCCCGATATCAGTACAACCGACACCTTGCCAGTCTATAGTTGCATATCCTGCAAGCACACCAGTAACACCGAAATACGTTGGTACCTTTACGCTGCCGCCGGATATATGTACGGCATTTAAATAGCAATCACCAGTTTTAGTAACGCCAAAATTATTGCCAGCCTTTAACACCCAGCCGGAGATCTCCTCACTGCCACCAATAGACATCTTTCCGGTGGA
Organism: Oscillospiraceae bacterium; assembly: GCA_017408725.1. Next base: position 26,411 of record JAFQUA010000053.1, on the reverse strand, counting down.
GCCGGTACAGATAAAGCATTCCGCATTGCTGAAGGAGTTCCCTGAATAAAGCGAATTGGAATCAACATTCCACCCGGCAATCTGCACTTGATTGTCCCCCGCGGAAAGCAGCGTGGATCCACTGCTGGTTTTTACAACGAGGCGCGAAGCAGTAACTCCCAACGCACTTACATAATCAGCAGTTACTCTTCCGTTGACGATTGAAACCACGCCACTTTCGGTCTGATAACCGGCATCGTTTGTAAAGCTGGATATATCTGTCGGAACTGTTGGGATATCAGATTTTTGCGCCGCTTCTTCCGGAAGCTGCCCGATGGCCAAAGGCCCTTTGATATGTGCGGCCGGCACGATCAGTTTTCCGTCTTCAATCACGCAACCGCCTATTTTTCCGGCTTTTGCCTCAATGCTACCGTCAATCAGGATCTTAAAATTCTCATTGGCGGTAACAGTCCCCTCCAGTTGAATTTTCTCGCCTTGGATCTTGACCCCGTCCTCGGACAGATTGATCATAGACACGACCCTCTTGCCGTCAACGCTCTTTAAAGCAAGCTCTATCTGTCTGATCTTTTCTGTGGGAGACTTATTATTCTGCATCACCACGCTATCCCTGCGATAGCTGCCGGTGCATTCCAGGGTATCTTTCTGACCGCTACTGGTTTTCGTCATTACGCAAGCGGTAATGGAGACACCGTTGCTATCGACGATCTCCAGCGTATGTCCTGCGTTGATATCCAGGTTGGCAGGTGTTGACACCCGGCAAGGAGTATACCGAAGCGCCGCCAGTCTTTCTTGCACAACGTCAAGATAGACCTGCAAATCCGGAGACACATCCGCCAGCAGAATTGGATTGCCGGAGATAACGTAGGTGTTATCTCCTTGGTCGGCATCTGGCCACAATGCGCCAGCATCGCTATCTGCCAGCTTAATCTGCACTGCTTCAATGGCTGCCACTTCATAAGTTTCGTAAGACAGCCCTTTAGGGAAATATCGGTATTCCCCGGAAGGCGTGATAGTTTTCCCTGAGGGTGTATACCACGCCAGTTCGATGTTTCCATCCGCGTTTGATCTGCAAAAACAACCGCAAATTTCTCCGATCCACTTCATAAGTTCTCTGCCGGTTACGTCCGAACACTGGAATTGAGGGACTGGAAAATCCGCATTGGGGATATCGGCATTGACCAGAGAAAGCCCACAGACCGTACACACCATCCTTGCAAATTCCAGTAGGTTGTAGGGCCAGTTATTCAGGCTGTTAAGCCAAGAAGTGAGATCCTTGTCCAATTCGATAATTCGATCATAACCGGTAATCTTTACAGCATTGGCTGAAGCGCGGGTAGGCTTCTCGAGAATAAAAACGCCCTTCTTTGTCTCTTCGCCGGAGCCGTCCACCTTGTACAGCGTGACCTTATCGCCGGCCATCAGTGTCAAGCCGCCACGAGGAGCGAATATGGTTGCTTCCAAAATGCTGGCGCAGCAGGAACCAAGAGTCATGTCTTCGCCGCTATTGACGCTTTCTGTCAAAGTGACGCTTTTAATAGCGTTGACCTCATCGGGGCCAGAGGCGAGCCGGGTGCCGTCAGGCAATACGATTATACTCTTCAGCATAGGCCCTCTCCTAACACTCGATAATATTGAATTTCAGATTTTTATACAGCCCTGTTCTGACGTTAAAAATAGAAATACTGTGATTGGAGCAATACGCCTTCATTTTTGCAAGACGCCTAGATTCATCCAGATACTCCACCTCAAAAAATCCTTCAGCCGGGCTAATTAAAGACAGCATATACTGGTATTCCTCTCGTGTCAGGGAACTGTACTGCAGGCTAAAAGTCTTCATTCCCTTACGAAGAATGACGCGGTGCATATAACCGCTTTCGTCCCGGCCGGAATCCTCCGCATCCAAATCCGCTTTATTAAGTGTTAAGCCGGCATCCGGAGGCACAATAGGTTTTTCGTTAATTTGAAAATCGTAATACAAGCGCATTATGCCCCTCCTCTCGAAGCTGCTAATTTTCGATTATACCGGGCAGTTGCCTGGCCGATTACATCGTCGCCGATCTGAATACCCAGTACAGCTTCCAAAATCTCACGCTGCACGCCCACAGAAGCTTCAAATCCGGCGAGAATTGCAGCCGTTTGATCTCCCATGACCAGCGCCACAGCCTCCTGAATGGTAGCCAGCGGCGCTTCGATGTTGGTGCCGTGCTTCTGGTCGCCCACAACGGCGAGGAACTCTCGGTTTGGGGGAAGTACTGCACCGCGCGCTAGTCCTGGAACTTTCACAGCTCCTCTGAGTGCTCCTCTGGTTGCCGATTCTATAAAGCTCGTATCGCTCGCCTCTTTTTCTCTTGCCAGCTGCTCTGCACGCACAGGAAACCCTGATGCCGACGACGCGTCGCCAAACGACACATCGTCAATTGTTATAGCTAAACCAAATACGAGGCCAATTACTCCGCCAATTATTCCGCCAAATACGCCGGCACCAAAAATTGCACCAATGACCGCACCAATGATTGCACAAAGCGCTACCTTTGCCGTTTCCCTTGTTTCATTACTTAGTTCATCGTTAAACGCAATTGTTGCCAGACCAATCGATAAGCCAACGACCAGGCCAATTGCGCCACCTGCAACTCCCCCGAATATAGACCCGATCACCGTGCCTAAAATAGCAAGTAATACCGCAAGAAATATACTTTTTGCTTCTGCCGCATTCTCCAGATCATCTAGAAAGGTACAGGAGATTAGTCCGATAGAAAGGCCCAAAAGCAGGCCGATGATTGCACCGCTCAAACCACCAAACATTCCACCAATAACCGCTCCCAGAATCCCGGTCAGCACAATTATCCAAGCATCTTGACTCTGCAGGATCGTTCCTTCATTCCAATCAAACGCGAGTTCTTCTATCTTAGCTTTAATACCCAGCGTGAGTTCTTTCAAGAAATTCGAAAACTCCCCTAATTCAAAATCAGGTGTGATAGCCGCCGTGTTGCTTGTCTCCCCGGAAGAAAGCCTGTTGATCTCATCAAACCCCGCAAGGTCCTTGGCGGCTTTCTTCGCCGCGTCGCCTACTGCTTCCAGCGCCGTTGCCTGCTCATAGAGAGCCTTGGCGTTTTCCGAATACTCGGAAGCGGATTTTCCAGAAAGCAACGAAAATATGTGCACAATGCCCTGCGCCACTGCTGTTATGATCTTCAGCAGCATAAGCAGAGCCGGCATTGCCGCCTCATATAGTGGCTGAAACGCTGTCAATAGCGCTCCCTTCAGCTTCGACAGTTCCTTGGAAAATTCCTCATTAGACCGCAACGCCTTTCCCATATAGTCCACCACGCCAGACAGCGCCTTTGAAACCAGGCCGAACATGAAAACCTGTTTTACGATACCGGTCATGCGCTTCTGGAACTTTGAAGCCGATTTGTCGGCTTTCTCGGTGGCTTTGGCCATACTGTTACCACCGGAGGTAAGCTTCGCAGAGAGATCTCCGGCGATCTTTTTCTGCTCAGCGATGGTATTGTTGGCCTGGTCGATCTGCTGATTGTATTTGTCGAGCTTATCATTGACCTGGTCCCACTCCTTTTGGAGCCTATCCACCTGTTCTGTCTGCTGCAATACTGCCGCATCTAACTCAGGCTTCTTAGCATAGGCCTCGATATAGGCTCCGGGGTCACCGCCATTCAAAGCCTGGTCTGTTACTGCCTGCTGTTTCTGCAGCGCTGCCAGCTTGGCCTTTGCTTCGTCAAGACGTGCCCCAAGGCTCTCGACCTGCCGCAAAAGAGGAAGTTTGGCATTTTCTGCGGTCTCAAGGCTCTTTGTTGCCTTCTTGATTTCCCTCTTGGCAGCATTCATACCTTTCTGCACGTCGGAATTGTCTATTTCAGTGTTAAAAACGATTTTTGCATCCGACATTTTGGTTATCCACCTCCCCACAACTTCAGCAGATCACTCTCTGCCTCCGTATAGTGTGTCTTCAAATCGACAAGATGCCGGTTCTTGGCATACCATTCCTGGTCCTGCTTGTCGAGCTTTTTCCCCCTCGCTCTTGCATCCCGGATGCGGACAATCTGTGCGAAGGTACAATCGCCGATCTCCATGTATGCGCCTAGGAAGGTCCACCAATGAAGATCTGCGTCCTTTCGGATCTCTCGGCCCATAACGCGGTTGATAGCACCGACGATATGAGGGAAATCCTGTTCCCAGTCCATCAGTTTGGGAGAACCTGTCTGATCATCGTCCCCGTCTTTTCCGCCGTTAATAAACCAAAAGCACTGCCGGATAGCATCCCGGCAGTGCTCAGGCGGCATATTATCAAATTCCGGATAAAAAATGAACAGAGCAACCAGTAATCGCTCCTGGTTGCTAAGCTCAGCATCGTTCAGCGCTGCGATCACATCCAGCACCGCCCGATAATCGGAACGAATTTCGTAAACCTCCCCGCAAACTGTCAAGCTTGTCGGCAGATCGTAGATCATTTTTTCTTATACTTGGCATACTTTGCCATGTAGTGCTCCACTCTGGGGTTGGTCTGTTTCTGCTGTTCCGCCACAGAAGCGTCCATCTCATCGATAATCGCCATGAGAAAATTGCACCACACGGGCAGACCGCCGGCCATTGCGTACACGCTCAGGCCGCCAAACACCTTTTCGCAGACAGGCGTACCGAAAATGCTGTCAATAGTAGCACGCATATCTTTGTCGCGCTGCTCAGCTAGCGCGAAGAGCTCCACACCCTCCGTCTCCTGCTTCTCGGATTCTGCTCGCTCCTGGCGTTTTGCCAGACCGTCAAAAGCCTGAAACAGCCTTTCCGCGAAAGATACATCCGTAGGGTTGAAAGTGATCTCACATTTCCCGTTGACCCGATAAGTCGCTAGGCCGGTTTCGAAATTCAGTTCCTTCATATTGCTCCTCCTTATGCTTCAGGGGTAAAAGTTACAGCGCCAGCCTTCACAGTTGCCGTACCAATAGTGCGTGTGCCGCCGTAGGTCACGTCAATGGGCATGCCAAGCTTGCCGCCGCCGGCGCCACCGAGAGAAGACGGTTTCACCGCACAGGAGGTATAGCGCTCTGCAAAGGCAGCAGTGTCTGCAGTGCCGGCATACAGGTGCACCACCAGCATATCCATGTTGGCCAGTGCATTGGGATCCTGATCCCGGATCGCCGCATTCCAAATCTTCAGCTGCGCCTTGTCACCGGCAGTCAGCTCCATGGGGTCAAAGCTCTGAGTAATCACAGGCTTACTCATGCTGGTGTGGGTATCACCCAGAATGTCGGTAGTGGTTTCCTCGCTCCAGTCGTAATTCATGCTGGAATCGCCCACGCGCTTACCGACAGGGGACCAGACGGGATTGCCATTATCGGTGCCGGTGTTCAGATACAGCAGCAGTAGATGGCGGTCAACGGTCTGGTTCTCTTTGGTATTGAAAGTCAAATCAGCCATTTAGATTCACTCCTTATTTCCTTGATAAAATTAACTGACAGCTGCACCATATAGGTGGCTGTTCCTTCTTCGTCGGCGTCGTAAAGCACACCGTTCTGCGCCTGAATCCGCTCCGTGGAGGGATCATCACCGAATGTGGGGGCTAAGTGCCGGAGGCTTTGCTCCTGGACCCATTTCTGGAAGTCCATCACCCAGTCAGCGTTGACAGCAGCACCTTCATCATCCCCAGGAGACTTCAGAAACACATAATACAGGCCGAAATTGTACTGGTTTTCCACGGTTATGTTTCCGAATATATCCGCCTTTCTGGAAACCTCCACCAACCCGGACGGGAAGATGCCGCCGTTATTCGGCACGCTGTCGGTGTAGTCCACCTGAAAGCCGTCCAGCTTCTGGTGCTCGGGAAAGGTAGCGATCCACGAGCGCATTTTCTCAATATCAGACATTGCCCTTCCTCCTTGCGATGTGGCGTTCGGTATCCGCTTTGATAGCCTTGCCCTCTGCGGCAATCATACGCTTGTCCCAGAACGGGCCGGCCAGTGGATTGTGGGTTTTTGTGTACTGCAAAGGAATATCTGTGGCTTTCAGCACAGTGCCTCGACGGTAGCGAAAGCCAATGCCGGGGATGTAAGCCGGTCCTTTCCCGGTTTTGCTGTTTACCATCTTTTTTCCAAAGTACTGGTAATGCACATGCGGTCCCACCACTTCGATCTCCGTACTGCTGCGGATGAATTTTAACTTCGTCTCTGTGACACCGGTCAGATGCGGCATATACCTGCCGATGCGGCGATTGATATTCATGGTAAGAAACATCTGTACATCACCGTCTTTGGTCAGGCCCTTCTTTTGAATTAATTCTTGTACGCCAGGCACTGCAACTCGTATTCTCATCCTCCCGCCTCCGTATGCACGATCTGTCCTTGCCAGTACTTACAGTCCACATAGTCGACCACAACCAAGCCGGGAACTTTAGAAGGGATGAAGGCCGCCCAGGCTTTACTGTCACTGATTTCCGGTCCAAAGCCCCGCAGCACCTTGTCGCCCACAAAAACCGCCTGCGTGCTCCCGGGGATGACCAGGAGGAAAGAATTTGCTTCCTTGCTTCCGGTCTTGTCCACGGTCAGATTCTTGCGCTCGTCCAGATACACATTGGTGTGCACTGTCCGGGTGTAGATGTCGCCTTCTTTGTGATACACAGTGACCGTCTGATCGCACAGCCGATAATCTGCCGGGCAGGCGTTTCTGCGTACAAGCATCAGCCCACCCCCCGGTAGATCTCCAAATACTGGCAGGCGCAGCGGTACAGCTCCTTTTCCTGCCCCTTGGGGCTCAGGTCTACGCTGTTAGCCGCATTTGCATAGCTGACAGACACAGACCCAACAGAAGCGGACTGCACCGCTCCTGTGCCGTTCTGGGCTGCTGTGAAGTAATCCAGAGCTTCGGCCATTGCGCATACAGCCATGGCCTCGGAGTTATCCTCCGGGGCCACAACCTTGTATTGACGCTTGTACCGATCCAGCTTTGCCTGCGCGGCCTGCGCCAGACTGGGCCAGGCGCTCTCCGGGATGGAGCTGCCGTGGTATTTCTCTGTATAAAACCGATATTCAACCATAAAGCCGCTCCTTTCTAATCAGGTTATTCCGCTCCGTCGTCATCCTCGCCAGCGTCAACCTGAGCTGCAGCTGCAGCAGGTGCGATAGCGATATCCTTCAGCACGGCAGCCTTCAGGGTGTTCTTCAGGGCAACGCCCGCCACCAGTTCCACCTCACCGGTCTTCACCGCACCGGGAGCGGACAGATCGGGCATGTAGCTGGTGATCACACCGGTACCGGTGGGGGAAATGCCGTGGAAGCCATCCAGGCCCAGAGCTACCGCATAGATTGCGGTCTTACCGCCCTCAGTAGCCACAACGTCAACAGTCTCGGTGCCGTTGTAGTACTTGCCCAGATCCACCATAGGGACACCTGCATAGGTCTCCACGGTTCTGCCGAAGTCGTCCTTGCTGCGCTCGTAGTAACCGGCACGCCGGGCAATGGAACGCAGCTTGATCAGCATCTGATTGTTCATCAGCAGCATGGAAGCGTTGCCATCCAGAGAGCTTACCAGCGCATCCATCTCGTCCAGGAATGCATTGTAGTTCTCGTCCAGCTCCGCAGAGGTGGTCAAAGACACAGTGCTGGTCATTTCGTTCTCGGTCTTGGTCAGCAGCTGCTTCAGGCCATCGAAGCCACCGGAAGCAGCGGTGCCGTTGATAACCAGATTGTGGAAATAGTTAGCGGTTGCCTTGATCTTCTGCTCCGCCTGGAATGCCAGCTCATCCACTGCACCGGCAGTGTTCTGCAGCACCCGGTCCACCTGGAAGGAACCGCCCATAATGATGGCGTTGGTGGTCTTCTTCTCCCGCTTTGCCTCACCGGGGGTGTACTCGGAGTTGATGGTACGCACCGCGGAGGTGGAGGGGGTCTTGAGCTGCACGTAGCCGTATGCCAGCGTAGAGCCGCCGGTACCGGGAGAGATGCAGTTGTCGAAGGTCATGTTGTCCAGCAGCAGAGAGCTGCGCCGGAACATATCAATAACCTGCTGATCTACCTTGTCGGCCATGCCGACTTTTGCTTCTGCCAAAGTAATTGCCATAAGTTAATTCATCCTTTCGATTATTTGGAATATTTCTCCCGCAGCGCGCCCGCCAACGAATTGGCTGCACCTGCAGGAGGTGTGACTTGTGTTCCCGCACCCCGGGAATAAGGGGGAGGTGTTCCCTCTGTGTCAAAGAGGTAGCCGCTGTCCTTCTTCAGGGCCTCCAGAGCGGCTGTGATGTCTGCTTCCTGATTCTTGCTTCCCTTCAGGGCGGTGATCTGATCCTCGCCGAGCTCACCGAGGATTGCTTTCACACTTTTGCCCTTTGCGCCGGCGATGGCAGTTTCCAGCATCTGGCGGAAGTCTCTGTCCGCAAGCTCCTGCTGATGGGCAATAACTGCGTCATTGTACTTCTTCTCCCAGTCCTGAGCATTCTTCCGCGCGGTCTCCAGGTCTGTGCCCTGGTCCTGAATGCCCTGGAGGGTGGTCTGCGCATCCTTCAGCTGCTTCTTGACGGTATCGTAGTCAGCATAAGGTTTCTTTGCCGCTTCGATGTCCCGGCCATTTTCCGCCATGATGGCGTCAATGACCTCCTTGGGAAGGGGCTGGTCTCCGACTTTCAGGTTCTGCAAAAATTCTGTTTTCATATACTTCCTTTCCCGGCTAGGCTTTTTAGGTCGTCGCCATGACCCGCCGTCTCACCTTGTTAGGTCTGTGAGTAGACCAATAATGGGTATGAAAAAGTGGATATTTCCAAAACGGAAACAACCACTCTATCAACAGATATTCTCCCAATCGCTTGGGATTTTGGGCATAGAAAAACCACCATCCGAACATGGTTGGTGGTTTAGTGGTCAAATTCATCATATCGGTGAGATACGATGCGATATGGTCCGCTAGCCTTTACAGCCTGCCTCAGAGCTTCCAGATAGATCTGCGCGGCGCATTTTTTCTCTGTGCCTTGGAAATCAGCATAGTTAAAACAAATAAATTGCTCTCCAAACCTCTTGCGGTATTCTTTCTTCAGGTTTGTAACTTCTTCAGAGCACAGAATTTTCATGTCACACGGTGCAACGTACAATCAGCTCACCTCAAAGTCCATTGATTGATAGGCCTTAAAAATATCCGGAAAATTATCTCGGATAAAATCAAGGTTTTCTTTTTCTGCAAAAGTTTCCATAGAAAACAGATTAGCGAACACTTCTTTTTCCTTCACACCGGCTTTTTGCCAATATTCTGCGGGATGCCCTGCCGGAAAATCGTAAGCATTCTCCGATATTGCACTGCATATATCTGACAAGAAACCTCGCTTGTCGTGATCGGCACAATAGGCTTGATATTTTTCAGGTGCAGACTTAATAGTCTTTTGAGCATTTAGAATCGCTTCCTGGAGCGTCTTGTTCTCGCTCGACCTAACAAAGAAAGAATCAATCCGGTGTGCCAACTCATGTGTATTTACCGTTATAAAGTCCATTTGCCAGAAATCGCTTCTTGTAGGATCATACAGAACTTTATCTCGGCCCGGTGAATACCCAAAAGGAGCGGATTTCAACTTTTCTTTTTTATATTCAACGCTGTTAAACGATTGCTCTAAGAGCATTCTATTCTTTTCCGGTGTCGATGTCAAGAATTGCGCGTAGTCTTTTCTTGCCTCTGTTAGGTTAAAATCGCCCTTCTCTGTTCGATAGCTACCGTTAGATTTAAACACCTGGTAGATGTCTTCCGTCCGATTCTGTTTGTATGCCTTCTCCGCCGCCTTGCCATGCTTCCAGGTAAACCCGGCCTTCTCCATACGGCTGTGCTGCATAGGCAACCCAACGCCCTTGGAGAACCGGGCATATTCCTGTTTTAGGACCTGCAGCCGGATCTGATCTTGCTGGAGCTTGTCCTTATCGCCCACAGTTTCGTCCACCAGGATCCTGCGCTTACGGTCACGGATAGATCTCTCGAACTTCCGCTGGCGTTGGGTGGCTTCGTACAGGGTGTAATGCTTCCCATCAAAGGTAACACCATCTTCGTTTTCCTGCCGCATGGCTTCCAGCTCTTCCGGTGTGTACTGGGGGCTGTTCACGCCCAGGATGATTGGGGACGCAGCGTGTCCACAGTTCAGCTCGCCGATCGGGCGAACCAAACTGTTATTCAATCGCTGATACTCCGCATCCGGATATTGCTTCCCTTGGTACGGCTCATGGTCCGGAGCGCTTCCGTGATGGGCTGAGATCTCCCAACCGTCACACCCAAGATCGTCATGGTTCTGCTGGCTGATCTGGTTTTGCATAATGCCCAGACCGCCCATGATATTGCGCCGTACAGCCGCCTCCAAAGAGGTATGTACGCCGGAATCATAGTCGATCGTGCGGATACCTTTCTCCGCGAGTCCCCGGGTAGCGTCTCTGATTGCCGATTGGTAATCCTGCGCGCCGGTGCTAACCTTCTGGAATGCGAAATCACAAACCTGTTGATAGGCTTGGGTCAATTCATGCACATTCCCATCCGTCCCAACAAAACCCATAGTCTGTGTCATATTGGTCAAGTCATCCCGAGCCTGCTTTACTGTTGCAGCCAAGATCTGCTGTAGAGCGTCATTTGTGGCAAACGGAACAGCGTGAGTGGTGGGAAGCCGGGAAATATCGAAGTTATAACCGGTCTCTGCTGCCTGTGTAAGAAGTTTCTCAACTTCAGACAGCGAGATATTAAGACGCTTCTGCAGCTCCTTCTTTAGCTTCTTTTGGGATATGCCTAAATTCTGTGCCCTCCACACTTCATATGCCGCAGTGCTGGTCAGTTGCCCTGCCTCCGAGATGCGCTTGGCAATATCCTCGATCAAAAAATCAACAATGGGATCCAGCAGCTGCTCCGATTGATCCCGGAGCGCACTGATTTGAGATGCTGTCAGCATTATTCATCATCTTCTTCCGGTTCTTCTATAGCCGCTGGCATATATTTCTTCCGGATCTTTGCCAGATCGCTTTCCGTTTCAGTCGGCATATTAAACCGCCAGCCCAGAGCGATCTCAGGCTTTAACAGACCAGCTGCTACCATGCCCTTATAGTCCTCCCAGGTCTTCTGTTCATCGTACAGAACGCCGTTGCCCCAGTTGATGATTACAGCGTCCTCCGCAACCTCATGGGCGCCGGGCACTTTGTACATCTGCCCCAGGATTCCGCACAGCTGCACAGTCTCCCTGACCGTAGCCTCCCACATTCTCTGGAAGTCAATAATGGTCAGGTTGTACTCACCTGCAGAGGAAGTGATCTCTGTGGCAGTACGCTCTGCCGCCTCTACCTCACTGAGAAGACCGCGCTTGAGACCAATGACGTTTTCTACATTCCTCAAATACTCCTGTTTCCGGGCAAGGAAAGACGCTTCACGAAGCTGTGGAGAAAAGATATTGACACCCACTGTCTCCGGATCCTCATCCAGTCCCACAAATACATGGTCTTTGAACGACTTGTTCCCGTGCTCGTCCTTTTGCATCAGGTCTGCACTGACAACGATCCTGCTCTCACCCCGCTCAAACTCACCGTTCAGCTGGGCTTCGTTCCGGTTGATGTTGCGGATCAGACCCACAGCAGCAGCATACACAGATACACCGTCACAGGATCCGTCCACGCAGTTGGTCATAGGCGTCTTGACGCTGGCCAAGCCCACGGAATGTACAGGCTTGGGGAATGTGTATTCATCCTGCAGAGCCTCATACCTGGGCAGGCTGTTTAACGGCATACGCTGCCCCAGCGCGTCCTTTGACAGCGAACGGTACAGATAATTACGGATGGTCAAATGCCCGCTTGCATCCACTGTCCGCCGCTCCAGCAGTGTATAATAAAATCTTCCGTCTACTGTGTATTCCGCAGTTCCGATATCGGTCATATTGCCGCTGTCGTCCCTGCCAAACACCAGAATGTTATGCCTGGGCACCACATTGAACCGGAATGCGCCCTTGTCAGGGATGGGCTTCAGCAGACATTCGCCGCCGATCAGCACCGCCTGCATGGCTGCTTCCGCTTTTTTGCTCAATGCCTTCAGCACACCGGACGCAAACTCGTCCTGGCTGGTGGCCTCGTATTCGGACAGGGCAGTTTTTGTCAGCTTTCGCACAATGGTGTACGGGATTTGCTGGCAGTGATCTGCTTCTTTCTGTGGCTCCTGATGGTAGTACATCTCTCTCCACAGCTTAATGGCAGCCCGCATCTCGTCTGATGTAATATCGTTGGCCTGAAACGCCGCAGCATAGCCCGATGCGTTCTCAATCAGTGTTCCGCTCACTTCTTACCCTCCCCGGTGTTGATTATAATGCGCCTCTGTGCCCGGATCCCAACCTCAAGGCCTGCGATATACGCATCCTTGCACTCCAGCTGCTGTCTGAGATCCTTTACTTCCTCCAGCAATCGCCGGTTGTCAGCAAGCACAGTCTCCTTCGCCCACATAGGCAAAAACCGGTCATAAAACCAACTCTTAATCTTCCTTATCATCATCTACCCCTCTCCAAATCCTGCGCATAACCGTTGCACAGAAATATCGAATATCGTCCATAGCGTGGTCGTTTTCCTTGATAGGCTTGTCAACCTCGATCTTTTCATCCCACCGGTATAAGCCAAACTCGCGAATGGCATCTTCACATGTATCGCCAATTTTGATTACGCCGGCTTTCAACATGGTTGCAACCATCCGAATACCCGGCAGCACATCATTGCGTGCCTTTCGCACAGCAAACCTTCCGTGCCTGCGAATAGTAGCAATAAAAGAAGCTGCCGAAGGGTCTACGATAACAGATTGGATATCCCTATCACCTGCCAGCTTCTCGATTTCTGCATAATATTCTTCGTCCGTCTTCATCACAGAGTTACTGCGTCCGGAGTAGTAATATTCAGCCACACGAATAGCCTTACTTCCAAAGACCCACCACAGTCCCGCAGAGAACGGGTTAAGAGTACCGTAGTCGCAGGAGATATACCACCATCCATAGCCTTTGCTCAGTTCCTCCGGCAATTCAGTGACGCAGTGGGTGTCTTTATCAAACTGATAAATAAGACCTTCAGCCATGCACCATTCGCCCAGGACATACCGGCGATAGAATACGCCGGTATACAGCATCTCATAACGCCGCTTGATTGCTGGATCCAGCGCAAGGTTATCGTCCATCGTGAAATGCAGGTGCAGCGCGTTCTTCTCCTTGCATTTTAGCACCCATTCCTTATAGAACCAATGCTCCGGTCCAGCTGGATTGCAGTTAAACCACATCTTTGAACCGGGCACAGAGCATCGGGCGCAAGCCTGTTCCACAAAAGACCGAGGCATCAGCGCCACCTCATCCAGTAGAACGCCGGCAAGGGTAATACCCTGTATAAGCATATAGGAACTTTCGTCCTGACCGCCAAAGAGGTAATATGTGTTCCTACGATCTCCGTAGGTTACAATCAGTTTATTGTCACTGCGTTTTTCTTCAATCTGTAACCCAGTACCACTGAGCCAGTCCGGTAGAAGCATCACAATATTGCGCCGTAAGGAAGCTATGGTCTTGCCGCAAATAGCAAAAGTTTGTCTGTTAAACTGGGACATACTCCAGAGCAAGAAACCGTCTGCCATACAAACCGTCTTGCCGGATCTGACTGCACCATCACAGATAATAGCCTCACGATCACGGAACCGGGGGCGGTTCCACCAAGTTGCCGCCAATAGCTGCCGGTCACTCAACTTCTGGTAAATCATCCGTATTCATATCCTCACCAGTACCAGAAAGCAACTGAAGCAAGTTGCTCTGCTGTTCTGTTTTCGCATTGTTTCTGCCGAGCGTGTCTTTATACTTTCCTTTCAGTTCGAAGTAAAGTTTTATTGCCTGAAAATCGCCCTTGTCGATCAATCGCATTAGTGCTTTCCACACTCTTGAAAGCTCACTGTCCGTATATTTGTCAATTAACTCATCGACATAGGATCGAAAATCATCATCCCCGATCCAGTCATAGAAGGTAGACCTGGCTACACCGACCTTAGTACAAAGTTCTGTTATTGTGCCCTGAAAATCAGGGTCTGCAAGGTATTTTGCCATCAACAGTTTCTTTCCGCTAGGCTTGTATTTGTTCGATTTTGTAGCCATTACACCACCTCTCTTTTCATTTCCCCGCTCCCACCCTCCAGCTTATCCTATACCGGAGACCATACAAAAAGAGGCCCAGGATCTCTCCCAAGCCTCATGCACAAATCCTATTTATATCACTATAACACGCTGACCGCAGAAAATCTTCCGGTTTTTTTCCGGACTTTTATATCTCTGCACATCCGTAACGAGCCAGTGTATACCTGCGAAGAGCTGCGTCCTTCCGATCGTACACCGCTGATTTTTCAAGGTGCAAATCACCGCACAGCCTATCCACATTCCCCTTCGCCGGGTGTATGTAGAAGCGGTCCAGGATTATCACCTCCTCCGGTGATAGCACAGATAAGCCCCGCTCCACTTTTTCAACCCAGTTACGGGCATAGGTCAGAGATGTCTCCAGTTTATCGCACTTAACAATGAGATTGATCTGCCGGTCTTCCCACCTGGATCCACCTCCTTTTACCGGAGCACTGCTATTTGATCCTCCAAGGCGGGACATCTCAGATCTAAGCTGTGCAATGTCGGCAGGTATACTTTCCAGTGCCATTTTCTTGGCTTCATACTCCCGGAGCTCTTCCTTCGATTCCTGCTTCCAATTCATTTAATCACCGTCTTTCTTAAAATCATAGCTCCACGTCAAATTCATTCTTTTTCCGCATTTCTTCCCTTCGACTTTCTTTTCCGGAAGCTGTAAGCACCGCCCATACGGTAACGCCCAAAGCTCCGGCCATCATACCGAGCAGAAACATCCCCAATGCCATTTTAACAAACTCCTTCCTTCATTTTTTCTCTCCGCACGCTCATGTACTCATTGTGCCGCAGCTTGCTTGCGGCTCTCTGACAGTTTACTTCACAGTATTTCTGCGGTCTTGCTGTCTTAGGTTTGAAATGCTTGCCGCACCATTCGCAAGCTTTCCACCCTTCCGGAAGCTTCTTCTCGATCTTCACCGGATCTTGCATCGCTTTCCACTTGCCATAGGACATACCGCAAGCCAAAGCCTGAGCAACTTCCTGCGCCAGCTTGTCCGGCTCTTTCTTCTTTCTAGCCATTGTTATCCTCCCGATTCTCTATTGCTGCATAATACTCGCTCATTTTGAGAGGCATCATCCAATCCGCTGCCTGGATCCCGGTCTGGCATCTCTCCTTCAGAAGACCATAGATCTCACCATCCCAATCCCAAAGGCTATAGGATCCACTCTGGATATGGCCCAACCACCAAAAGTCCAGTTTGTCAACATATTCCCAATTTACAAAGGGAACTACTTCAGTGTCCCACAGCTTACGGATGGTAGAGTTTTTCTTAAACCAGTAAAATCCGTTCCGATCTGGTTTAACCTTGGTTTGATCGGCAAAAGAACGGTGCTTACCCTTAGGCGGCTTTACTGCCAATATCTTGGACACATAGATATCACCGTCGATTCCGTGTTTTTTTAGTGAAGGTAATAGCAAGCTGCCTAAACTTATCCTTTTCGTCCTTGGCTGCAAAGTACTGGTTGTAGAAATCGGAATCTGTTTTAACTTTGAATGCAAGTGAACAACCCATTTGTTACTCCTTTCATCTTCCTGCCCTCAAAAAGTACCAGTTATTTATCCACCAGTTCCCATGCAACGACCTCTGCTTCAATCTCCAAGATGTCACTGTAGATGGCGGCGGCATCATCGTCACAGATGATCAGATCCGGATCCGTTGTGCCGGCTTGGTCAATCCTGATCCACCAAACAGCAAGGTTTTCCTTTCCATAACCGATGGTGATCACAGTGCCATCGTCAAAGGTGATGGACACGTTTTTGTTATAGCAGTCAATTTCTGTGCTGCCACCTTCAAGATGTTCAATCTCAACGACATCGTCGCTGTAGCCATATACCTTAGCCATTGTTATGCCTCCCTTACTATGCTGTCGATTTCAACTGTACCACCGCAATCAATGTATCTTTTGGCATTGTGGCATTCCCGTCTAAACTTATCATCAGCTTTCTGCGCTGCTTTTTCTTCCGAACTTGCGTGGATGATGTATGTTCGCTTTCGCAAGACTGTTACCAATGAGCCACACTCAACACGGAATTTCATTTTCCCTTTCTCCTTTCTCCGTAGGAACAGAAATCGTTATCGGTTGCAAAATTCAACCCTTCAAAGCAATCGCATACATAAGTGCCTTGCGGTGCGACATAGTGCTTGCAATCCTTACACCGCACCACTTCCACTGCCTTCCCGTTGGCAATCTTCTTTGCCAGACCGACAATTACGGACAGCCATCTACACCGATTGCTATGGATCGCTTTCATACCTGGACTTCTGGAGATATCTGCAATGTAAAAACTTGTGCTGAGTTCCTGCTCAGCCTTGGCTATAGCCTCTTGTGCATTCATACAGAACGGATTATCATTTGCCATTGTTGAAATCCTCCCATTCATCGATAGCAGCAACAATCTCCAAGAGCAGATCCCGGACTTCAGCAATCTCACCATTTTGGTAATCCTTGGACGCCCGCTGTAATGCAGTCGAAATTTTATCATCTTGAAGTTGACCATTTTTAATAAATCGCATAACTGAACCTCCTACATTGCCGTGACCCGGCTATGCAGAGCAGCCATAGTGTCGATCACAACAACACACCATTCCGGGAAGTTTGCCCGGATCAGCGCCTCTGCCATCGGCGGGCTGACTGCGTTTCCGCAACGGGCAACCTGTTCTTTCTTGGTGTAGGTTCTGCCCATGTAGTCCCACTCGATGATGTAATCCGGCGGGAAGCCCATAGCATTGTACAGTTCCCTGGGGGTCAGCATCCGCAGTGTAATGTCTGCGATATAGTAGGCCATTCCACGGATGATCAGAAGGATTACTTCATCCTCTGCCAGGTTATAGCCGCAGTACTTGTTTAGCAGCTCGCGGATCTGTGGCCAGTACTGCAAGTCCTGTCCCGGGGACATCTTTGCCAATACTGCCCGGCATTCGGCGTATTCCAGCCCCTGCGCCGTGATGGTATTGAGTGTATCCGCCGGGTGTTGCCCCAGCTCCTGACCTTTGAATTTGACCACATGAGCAGCACACAGGGCATTATGGTCTATGGCCGTCACTGTGGGCAGTGGCTCTCTGGCATCTTCACCGATCACACCGCCATAAAACTTCTGGATGTGCGCAGAAACAACGCCCTCATGGTCGCGGCTTGTAACCGTGCCGGCGGGATCCCGCATATCTCTGCCGATAGAAGCACTGCGGAATTCGCTGAGATGTGCAGATACCACAGCTTCGCGATCACGAGAAGTAACAGTGTGCAAAGGCTCCTTGATGTCTAGCGGGTTGCCGTTACCGTAATACTCCACCAGCTGGGCGCTAACCAGTCCGTAGCGATTTGCGGTGTCGATGGTGGGAATTGGTGCATTAAGACCGGACGCCCGGACATTCTCCGTCTGCTCTGTGTGGTATTGAATCAGATTTGCTGCCACCACGCAGGCCTCCTGTTTGGTAACGGTGGTAGGTGCCGGATCTCTCACATCGCGGATACGGTCTCCGCCCCCGGTCTGACCGATACTCATAAGGTTTGCAGCAGCAAAGACCTGTCCACCCGCGGTGCGGATCGTATGTACCGGCTCATTTGCCGGGGATCCAACGCTTCCGCCGGTATTGCTGAAGGTGAAGGGAGCCATAATCGGCTGAGCCATACCGCCTGTATGGTTGCCGGTGACAGTGTTCAACGGATTCTTCAGATCCTGGAGATGTCCACCGCCGCTATGGTTGCATTCCACGCCAAACGGAGTAATAACCGGGTTCACCAGCTCATGAGCTCCAACCGAAGTAATCGTGCTAAGCGGATTGTTTTTGTCCTGCGCTGTGTTATTGAATTTTTGCTGAATGATAAATGGGTTTCCGCTTTTTATGGTGAATTTATCCACACCACTAATCACACGCCGCAAGGTGTTATCTGCCAATGGTCTGCGTGCATCAACACCGTATTTCTCCTTAATCTCCTGCTTAGATGCAAAAATCGAATAGCTGGGTAATGCCCAGTCAATGATTTCCGCTGCAGAGCGCCAAGGCTTACACTTACCGGACTTGACCGCCTCGCTGTCTCTGGGTGCGTGGGTAGGCTCTGGCCATACAATGGGGTTACCATCACACCGGCCCACTAATGCGAAGCGTTTGCGGGTAGTAGGTGCACCGAAGTCAGCAGCAATCAAGGATTGATACTCTACATCGTAGCCCAGACCATTGATTATTCTTTTCAGTTCCGGACTGTTTCGCTTTAGATGCAGATACTCGCAAATTTCCTCAATGGCAGGGTGATCAGCCGGAATACCGGTGGTCAGGGCTCCAATAAATGCCTGGAAGGTTTCACCAACTCTGTCGGGATCCGGTATTTCTTTTTCCTCACCATTGATAATCACAGTGATTGTCGGACCCCAAGTCTGGATTTCTTCCACGTTTTCCATCATCAGAACGCGGGGACGGACATCCAGTGCCCATTTTAGGACGACCCAAGACAGGCTGCGGATTTCCTTTTTGACAGGTTTACCGCCGCGTGCCTTCGAGAAGTGGGTGCAGTCCGGGGAGAACCAGGCTAAACCGACAGGCCGTCCTTTGCAAGCAGCTCTGGGATCTACTTCCCAGATAGAAGTTTGATAATGCTCTGTGTATGGATGATTTGCCTTATGTAAGCGGATTGCTTCCGGATTGTGGTTGATGGCTATATCTGCCGGACGACCGGTTGCAAGCTCGTATCCAGTACTTGTACCGCCGCCACCTGCGAATCCGTCCACGAAGATCTCCGCCATAAAACTGGTTTGTGCTGGGGAATAATCGTGTCTTCTTTTTGCCATATTTTATTCCTCGCTGCTTTCCTCAGTTTGTGAATGAAGGATTATATCACCTTGCTTGCAATTGACATCTGTTGCAACTGTTCCTGAGGCTATCAAAACGAAACCTGTAGAAGCACCACCACCGCCACTTTCTGATTTCATATCCCATTTAAATGCTTTACGCCGGTATCGCATATCTGCTTTGCTGTTTGGGATGCATCGGTTAATCATCCCCATCGTTCTTGGTTTACCCATATTGAGTGCCTTCTTTCTTTCGATAATCTCCACCATCGATGGCAATGAGCAGAAGATCAGCGTTTTCAAGGGTACGGCTTTTCCGGTAGGCAGCTCTTGCCATTTCTGTCCGCCGGATAGTATCTACATGATGCTTTCCCATCTGCTCAACAAATTTGTAATGTTCATACTCGCGCATAATCTTGCGCTTTTCACGAATAGCAGTCTCGCGGTCGATGATGCCCATACGGAGCTGCGTATACAGCATCCGGAAGCACAGGTATGTAACCTTATCTGGGTAATCCAATCCGTTGGGCATTTCATCGCCGCTGGCTGCCTGCCGTTCGTAGGGGAAAACTACGCTGTTTGCTTTTGGTTCAGGTACCATAGCAATACCTCCGTAGCCTGTTTCCAGCCAAAACAGAAGGCGTGGAAGTGCCCGTTTGCCTTCAGGTGTTCTGCCCACCACAGCTGGTCACTGTCCGGATTTCCGTCCAGTGCCTTCATTTCGATATACAGACCGTGGTAGTTCCCAGCAGGAATAGGCAGGTGCAGATCCGGAACACCGGTCTTGACGCCCATTGTTTTCAGTATGGCAGCCTGGACCTTATCTGTCCGTTCATTGGGGATGTGGTAGAGCATAGCCAGCTCCGGGTATTTCTCCCGAATGGAGGGCTGCTGCGACCACTGGATAACCCACTTTTGTTCTGCGCTCTCGGAGGGAACACCGCTTGCCTTTAATCTGGCCTTGCTCATAGGCGTGCTCTCCTTTCACCAAATACACGGTTGAGGATCTGACTTGCCTGCAGGCGGTTCAGCTGAGAAGTATCGAAGTTCTTGAACTTCCGCTGAATGACACGCAACTGACTTTCAGTTGCAGGTTTTTTGCCCCATCCTTTGGCAGCATTGAGATCCCAGATCTGCCGGGCATCTGCATTCAGATCACAAAGTTCACGGTATGCTCGGTCCAGTGCGGTCTGATAAGGAACAGATTCACCGCCAAAGACTACCCGGCCCAACTGATCAGGACACGGAATCACGAGGTTTCTCCGGTTGGGTAAGGAACATACCAACGATCCGTCCGGCATTTTGAAGTAATTGACGTCATGCAGGTTATAAGACATACCTTTTGCCCAAAGGTCCACAATCTGTACATTCTTGATCCAGCTTTCCGGAGAATCGCTGGCAGCAGCCGCTTTCTCAGGTAGTTCAAAGATAGGACCTTGGATTTCTTCCACCTTGCTTGCCGGCACGTTCTTCAGATCAAGACCGATAAGTGTGGGGGCGGTGCAAAGGCTTGCCTTTCCTGTCACACCCACGCAGTCGATTAAAATCAGCTTTTCTTTTTCAGGGTGGGTACGCAGGCCACGACCAACCATCTGTGTATATAGCGTTTCGGACTGAGTAGGACGGGCAATGATAACCGTCTCCACCAAAGGAATGTCGGTGCCCTCGGTGAATACCATCACATTGACGATGCAAGGGATCTCCCGGCGGGTAAATCGTTCTATAATGTCAGCGCGGTCTTTTGTCTTGCCGGTAACCACTACGGCACCGGGGATGCGCTTTGCAATCTCTTCGGCCTGATTGACACTGACAGCAAAGATCAGTGTGGCACCCTTGGAGTGTTCTCGGTATGCCTGGGCGATGGCATCGGCGGTACCGTCCATTGCCTCTTCCAATTCGCCCGGGGCATAGTCGCCGTGGCGGGTGTGGACTGCGGACAGGTCAAAACCAATGTTTACCCGGAGGCAATGAATGTCGCAGAGGTAGCCGTTTTGAATGGCCCAGCGCAGATCTCGTTGGAAGATGATCTCGGAATACACATCATCAAGTTTCGCCTTATCGCCCCGGTTGGGGGTGGCGGTAAAACCAATGTGTTTTTCGGGGGAAAAGTAGTCGTATATCTTCTTATAGGTGCCGGCCGCAGCGTGGTGCGCCTCGTCTGTGATGATTTTGTCAAATTCGTCGTAGGAAAACCGGTCAAGCCGATTCACCAAAGACTGAACACTTGCGATCACCACATCTTCACAGTGGCTGCGTTCCTTGGCAATCTCAAAGCCAACGGGGCAGTCGTAGTACTTGGCAGGTTGCCGCACCAGCTCTTCCCGGTGAGCCAGGACCAAGACACGACCACCATTGCGGGGGATATGCGTGAAGGTTGCCGTTTTGCCGCAACCTGTAGGCATTTGGCAGAGGTATGCGCCCGGAGGCTTCGCCTCAATAATGCCAATGCATTCTTTTTGATAGTCTCTTAATTCCATATTTTCACCTTTTTGCGGAACAAAGCGGAACAGCAGCGGAACACAATGTTCCGCGCAAAAACAACCCACGATGTTCTGCAGTTGTTGATAAATTCCGGAAATTGCTATATTTCCGGAGCAAAAAAGTTATGTCATTTTTAGGTGCGGAACTGCGGAACAGTTTTGCACAACTCCTATAAGGAAATGTGTCATAGGCTATTACCGCAAACAAATACATATCTTTATAAATACTTGTATATGGTGTTCCGCGTGTTCCGCAGTTCCGCGCTTTTGTAAAACTCAATTTTTACAAGTCAAAAGTAAAGAAATCAATTTGAGTTGTTAGTAAAATTTTAACTTTTCTCCTTTACTTTTCGCGGAACAAACGCGGAACATCGTTCCGCAACTGCGGAACAGTTACGTCGGGAGCAGATCATCAGGATCATAGTCGCCATCCCAGTCTGCCTGCAGGTTGAGCACAACACATTCGGTGCGAATACCGTTAATGCGCTTGCTTTTCGTAAAGGCACGGCCTCTGGTCTCAATCAGATTATTTGCCTTTAGGTAGCTGAGCGTGGCGGCGTAAGAATATCCGGCCTCTTGAATCACCTTATTGAACACACCACGGTTGATATAGGCGGTATTGTTCTCGATGATGCCGTAACAGTCGCCCACGGCAGGCAGTTCAGGATTAAAGAATCGGTTAACATTGGAACCAACCCAGTCGCAAAGCCAGTCGTAGGCGCGTCTGCCGGCTGATACAGCCTCCTTGGATGCAAGGAATTCCTGGATATCATTTACATCCAACACCAGTTCTTTCGCGGTTTCCATATCATCACGGAAAACCCACTGGGATGCCAGAAAGTCCGCGGTAATGATGGCTGCAGCTGCCATTGCCTGTTTTTCGGTGGAATCACCGGCACACAGATCCCGGAAGTTATCTTGGTAGATCTGCCGGACCGCATCCTGTGTCTTTTCATCTTGGTAAAGCCGATCAACGAAGATCTGTCCGGCAAAGCCATAATTCCTTTTTAGGTTTCCGGATATCCGCTGTCCATCTGTCAGAACGGCAGATCCGGCAGTACACTCAATGTCAATGACACGGTTGACCGCGCCGGCGGCGGCTGAAATGCTTGTAAGCGGTGATTCTCCTGTAGTGAGGAAACAGCAACTCCAAGTGGGTGTGAGTTCCACACCGCCGCTTTTCTTACCACGAGAACGGCCTACACCTTGGGCAAGCTGATACACGTCAAAGTTGGTTTTTCCTCTGCTGTCTTTAGTGAGCTGGAGTTCATCCAGGCACACAGGCAGGTGATTTAAGAAAGCGGCAGTCCGTTCCTGTCCCACTTGCGTACCGTTGAATGTCTGAACATAGCTGCCAAGCGCGGGGTTGCCCCACACGGACGCAGCAAGCATCAGGGCAACGGTTTTACCGGTACCGGAATCCACGCCCCACAGGTGCACGAAGAACGGCAGAGAGCCAACCAGTGACAGAATGGGAGAGGCAAACGATGCAGCGAGCATAATCCTTGCGGTAAGTGACTGCCGGCGGCACTCCATAGCGGTTTCGTACCAAACGCCGTGGTTTCCTTTTGATTCCACCGACTGATACAGATTCCGGAAGGATGCATCGCCGTCAAACACAAGTCCTTCCACATAAGGGGAAAAGCCTTCTCCAGGTATGTATCCCAGTCTGCCGATGGACTTCTGCTCCTGAATAATGTCATAATTCAGGTTTTCCATATCATTGATATAGTCCACAAGCGCCGATGCACTGTTGCTGGTAACGGAAATGCCCTGGCTGGACAGCGCGGTGATGTTCCGGGCCGTAGAGACGGTGGATTTATCCACAATGGTTGTACAGGCTTTTTTATCCCGGCCAGACCGCTTAAACCATAGCGTCAGCTTGACTTCGCCAGTGTCGATATTGACCAATCTGCTAATCGGCATAATGGGGTGGGCACAGGCGCACTCACGGCCGCCATTCGGCAGGTCCCGGAAGATGCCCCAATCAGTAGCTTCCCAAGCGCCGCAATTCAGCTCCATTACCTGATCGCCAAAATCTGTTGAGTTGGGAACAAGATTCCGCCGTCTTTCATCCAGTCTAGCTTTTTCATATTTCTGGAGCATTCCCCGAAAGCTTTTAAAGCCTACTGCCTTTGCGTTGGCCTCCATCTTTACTTTCGCCATTTCGTAAATGAAAGCAGATCCGTGCAATTCGTACAGTTTCTCATAGGGCACCGGGGTAGCAAAATCCGCCGCGGAATAATCATAATCGGGAATAAAGGTAAGCTCTGCTGTGTCGGGTTTTACGCTATTTATTTCGTCTGTTTGCAGAAACATACCATCACATCCTTATTCCGGCAGACCGTCTTCGTTCAGTTCGTTTGTCAGATCACTTGCGATGGCATCGGATTCGAACCAGTCTGCAATTTTGCTTTCGCCCTGTTTAATAGCGTTGTAGATACCGATGAATTCCACAAAATCATCAGAATTCATAGTTTCGATTTTCTTTTTGAGCCGCTTCTCAATCTGCTCCTGGGTAACACCCATCTTGGCAAATTGCACGACCATATTCTTGACACGGTCAATCAGAGGAGTATCATTCTTGCCGGCAAGGGTTCTTTTACACTCATTGATAGCATCTTCAACAAACCACGAAGGCAAGATCGCGAGGATCCGAGAACGCAGGCGGCGGGTTGCCATATTGGCGTTGTTCTCGTAAATGTCCCTCTGACTGGTTAAGTTCTCCATGACAGTTGTGCGGGTTCTTTTATCTGTCTTTTCGCGCTGATGGGGGTTGGTGAAATTCTGCACACTCTGGGCATTGGTTTCCAAATCCCAGGCATAGGCCTGCATTTCGCTCTTGCCATCGTCCTGAGACAGCTCCTTAATGCCGTAATCGATGTTGCCCCAGCACCGGGCCAATTCTTCAGCAAAGCGGATTGTGGGACCCTCTACGGTTTGTCCACCACGAGGGAAACTGTAAAAGGCTTTCGCAGCCATTGTGGGGCGCTGGCAAGCTTCCATTGCCTTTGCATATGCGGCAATTTCATTCCGTGGAAACTTCTTTGCAATAACCAGTTTGCCCTGTGCTTCAGCAATGGCTCTGCTGGCTTCAATAGCAACAGTGCCTTGGTTGATGTTGTCCAGCTGCGCCATAACACCGGCGCCGGGCATATTGGGCATTGCGGGAGGATTGCTGGGGGATGTATATTCCATAATTTCTTCAGCCATAGTGTAATCTCCTTATGTAACTTCTTTGGCCAGCCACGCAGGCAAGGCCAGGGTGTTGATTCGGTTGTTCTTGCCAAGATAGCCATACCAGTTTCCGGAAAGCCTGCAGTCGTGGTATGTGTCAATGCATTCACGGAAAATATTGTGGCCACGCTTCAGCAGTAGTTCATCTGCCTGCAGAATGTTGACAGCGTAAGGTGGAGTTTTTTCCACAACAATAAACACAAAAAGAGGGGTTTGTTTGATGTGCTTAGATACGCCTTCTGAGTACATTGCTGCCTGGAAGTCATATCCGTATTTGATAGCATCTCGGATAAACGCTTCGGTACCGGCGTCCGTGGCAGACTTCACATCGACAATGATAGGTTGGCTATACGAGGTGTTTAGACAGTCTGTGCGACACTTACATTCTTCTCCGGTTAATTCATCCACCCAGAAAAACGGGGTCTCTCTGCGGCCGTTCAGAAGTTTCTGGGCAAAAGGAACAGCAGCAAGCGATTCGCACATTGCTTTTGCCTGCTCGTGCATTTCTGCAGGGATAACGGTTTTGCTTTCTGCCTGTTCCTGGAACTCTGCCCAAAGCTGTCTCCCCTCCTTGGTACGCCGGTCTACATCGGGCATCACGACGAATTCAAGGTCAAATGTGTCAGGCTCTAAAGCCATCTTGTGGAACACTTGACCGAACAGAAGTGCCGGGGTTGGATCTTCCGGGTACTCTTTGAAGTGCTTGAATTTTTCCGGACTGTCGTGGATCCGCCACAACTCTGATCGGCTGATCGCCGGGTGGCTACGGTATTCCTGTTCTGTCATTCCGCATCCCTACCTATGGCTTTGCCTACGGCTCCCTGGACAACGCCAAGAACCAACTGGATTTCATCATAGGTCATAGCAATATCAGACCGAACAAGCAGGTCTGTGATACGCTGGGCGGTTTTCATAAGGTTTGCAAGCCGGTACGGTGGTATGTATCGTCCGGTGCGGCTGGCAATTTCGTCAGCCTCGTGCTTGATATAATCTGCGGTATTCAACTTGGATCCTCCAATATTTCATAATCGTCGTTAAGTATCTCTACACAGGAAGAACAGACAGCCATAAAATGTGCGGTGTGGACTTTACTGCCCGGGAAAATTCGTTCTCTGCAAAGAGTGCAGACAGGAAGCTGCTCTACAAATCTGTCCCATTCAGCCTCCCGCTGCTCTGCCTGATGGGCGGGATCGTAGCAATTAGGAATCTCCGGATACCGTGCCATTGCCGGCCTCCTGTTTCTCCCAGACCTGAGCATAGACTGCTGTTACCTCGCTCATATCTGTCACTTTTTCAAGCAACTGGAACTCCGTCGACAGCCTGTTGACGTAAAGACATTCCTTCACTTCGCAAAGAATATCGTTATCCAGCAACACCAAATCCTTTGGATCTGCACTCCCGCAGGGAGAGATTGCTAAAAACTCTTCGCCATCTTCGGTTTCAAGTACAAGGGCATACACAAATTCATAACCTGAACTCATTGACATCCTCCTAAATCTTTGTTATACTAGGAGCACTGGGGTACTCCCTTGCCGTCTTCGAAGGTTCCAGCTTCGGAGGCGGCTTCTTTTTCGTATTGCTGTGCAAGAAGCCTCTTTCGCCGGTTATAGTCACGCTGATACGCTGTTCGCTTCTCCCGGTTGGCTTCGTAGTAGGCAGCCTTCTGGGCGGCGATCTTCTCCCGGTTGGCTTCTCGGTAGGCAGCCTGCTGGGCGGCGATCTTCTCCCGGTTGGCTTCTCGGTAGGCAGCCTGCTGGGCGGCGATCTTCTCCCGGTT
>JAFQUA010000052.1 GCA_017408725.1 Oscillospiraceae bacterium | reverse complement strand
GGTATTAAGGTTTCCCACTCCCACAGACGTTCCAATCGGACCTGGAAGCCCAATGTAAAGCGGGTCAAGGCCATTGTCAACGGTACTCCGTGCCATGTGTACGCTTGTACCAGATGCCTCCGTTCCAACAAGGTTGAGCGGGCCATCTAATTCCCCTGCGCTAATTACGGCATTGCGTTATGCAATGCCGTTTTTTGTTTTATTTAGCAAAAAACCGGAAGGCAACGCCTTCCGGTTTCCTGTTCATTCTGTCAGCTTTATTCGGTCCGCAGGGCCACCACAGGATCCTTCTTTGCGGCGCTTCTGGAGGGGATAATGCCGGAAATCAACGTCAGCAGCACGCTGATGATCACCAGCACCACCGCCACCTGAGGCGGCAGAATAGCTTTCAAATTGGGTAAACCCGTCAAATAATGGATAATGGCATTGATAGGAATGCACAGCAGGTACGTCAGACCCACGCCCAGCAAGCCGGAGGTAAACCCGATGATCATTGTCTCGGCATTAAACATACTGGACACATTCCGTTTGGACGCACCGATTGCCCGCAGGATACCGATCTCCTTAGTCCGCTCCTGTACGGAGATGAGCGTAATAACACCGATCATAATAGAGGACACCACCAAGGAAATGGCCACAAACGCGATCAGTACATAGGTGATGGCATTGATGATGGTGGTAACGGATGACATCATAATGCCCACATAGTCGGTGTAGCGGATCTGCTTGAGCTCCTCCACCGTATTGTTATACTCTGCAATGACCTGCTCTACAAAGTCTTTGTTCTCAAAGCTGGAAGCATACAGATTAATGGTAGCAGGCTCATTCAGATTCACATCGCTGAGCGTCCGCAGATTCTCTTCATAGGAAGTAGGCGCAAACTCCAACACCTCATCATAGAAAACCGCGCACTGCTCTGTGGTATAGCTGCCCATTGACATCTGCAGAGCCGCCACCAGCTGTTCCTGGCTCATAGCAGCGGTCTGTTCCTGAACATTCTGCCGCATCTGCCGTTTCACCTGCTCTGCGATCATCTGGCTGAATACTTCTTTCAGATCGTCGTCGTTCATAGCAGTGACATAGGTTTCGATCTGCTGGGCGTTCATACCGGCCTGTTGGCTGAAGCCACCGATCAGTGACTGTTCCATCTGCTCCCGATCCATTGTGCTTAGAGTTTGCTCCACCGCAGCATCCAACTGCTCCTGGCTGGGGATTCCCAGAATGGTCACATAGGCCTGCGCCTGTTTTTCCGGTGTCAATTCTTCAATATACGCCCGGAAAGCTGCTTCCTTGTCCTCTGCCGACAAGTCTGCATTATCCCGGAAAGGAAGACCTGTGAAAATATCTGTGTCTGTCTGCTCTTTTTGCGCCTGCAGCGCTTTGCTTTCCTTGCTTCTCTCCACCACATACTCGGTCAGTGCCTGAGTGTAAGCAATGGAGCCGCTGAGCATAGCAGAGGTTGCATCCTCGTTGGGGCGGATAATACCGGTCACTTTCAGTGTCAGTGCGTTGTCATACAGGTATCGCAGACCTGCTTCGGTCTCCCGCAGATCCACATACCGGCCGGTCTGCTCATCCAAACCGTAGCAATCGGCGCTGAGGATCACTCGGAAATCCATTTTGCAGATTTCCTCATAGGTCCACTTTTTTTGTTCTGTCTCAATTTGCTGGCCATCTTTGACGGCTTGGAACACCTTGTCGATCTCCTCTTCCGTCTCCAGACCCAGCGCGTACAGGGTCATATCATCCAGCTCATTGTTTTCATCCACAACAAGAACCACTTCGTTGTAGCTGTTGGGCCAGCTGCCATAGATCACATCGTACTGGTTCTCAAGAACCGGATTGATGGGTTTTCCGTCCTTGCCGGAGAGCATCTGACACCACAAGTTTGCAGTTCCGGGCATCATTGCAGGCATAGAAGACGGTATCATCGTGTTTTGCATATTCATCATCGAGCTCATATCCATACCCATATTTTCCGCAATCGCTTTGCTCAGCAGTTCCTGGGTATCGGAGTGGATGATGTTGCCGTTGGGGTCTTTGGTATAGACCAGAAAGTCCATATCATAGGTGTACTGAATGCCGGTGAGCGCATCCTGTAAACCGGTTTCGCTTTCCGGCTTTTGCAGTTCTGCTTCCAGATATGACTTAAACGATTTCAGATCGTTTGTGGTAGATTCGATATTATTGAGGGCGTTGATCATATCGAAAATCACCGACTGAGAATAAACCGCATCGTTCTTGTGGCGGTCACTATCATCGGAAGCCACGCCCATAAAAGTCTGCATCAACGTTCCCAGATCTACCGTAGTGGCTTCGATGGTCAGCGGATAAGAGGCCAGCGTATCCTCCTGCACGGTGTTGATATAGGTAGTCATACCCTGGGACACCGCATAGATCAGCGCAATTCCGATAATGCCGATGGATCCGGCAAAGGAGGTCAGTATGGTTCTTCCCTTCTTGGTAAACAAGTTCTTCAGAGAAAGGCCAAAAGAGGTGATAAAGGACATAGAGGGTTTGCGCTGGGTGTGTTTACGACCAAACACCGCCATCTGTTCCCGTTCCCGGATTGCAGCCAGTTCGTACTGATTCAGCGGTGCAGTATCGCTGGTGATCTTTCCGTCCAGCATACGGATAATTCGGGTAGAATACCGCTCTGCCAGATCCGGATTGTGGGTGACCATAATCACCAACCGGTCCTTGGCCACTTCCTTCAAAAGTTCCATCACCTGCACACTGGTTTGGGTATCCAATGCGCCGGTGGGCTCATCTGCCAGAATAATATCCGGGTTGTTCACCAGCGCTCTGGCAATGGCCACCCGCTGCATCTGACCGCCGGACATCTGGCCGGGGCGTTTCCGCAGCTGATCGCCCAATCCTACGGTCTGCAGCGCTTGCTTTGCCCGCTGGCGCCGTTCTCGCTTAGACACGCCGGAAAGGGTCAGCGCTAACTCCACGTTCTGCAATACGCTTTGATGGGGAATTAAATTGTAACTCTGAAACACAAAACCGATGGAGTGATTCCGGTAGGTGTCCCAATCCCGGTCGCCAAAATCCTTAGTGGAGCGGCCATCGATCACCAGATCGCCGGCAGTATACTGGTCCAGTCCGCCAATAATATTGAGCATCGTGGTCTTTCCGCAACCGGACGGACCAAGAATCGACACAAATTCGTGCTGACGGAACTGCAGGTCGATCCCCTGCAGCGCTCGCACCGCATTGTTTCCTGAGGCGTAGTGTTTTGTTATGTTTTTCAGTTGCAGCATCGTGCCATTCCTTTCCAAATCAAAAAAGGACAGGCTCCCAAGCCGGGAGCCTGCATTCTATGTTTGCTCCTTTTGAGCGTTTAAGACTTATTCTTTTTGCGAAATTGGCTAAAAGTAGCCTTCTTTTCGGTACCATTTACCAATCGTTTGATATTGCTTCTGTGCATAAATACAATCCACAGGCCCAGCAAGACTCCTGCCACAGCCACAAAGGGGTTTTCCCGGTGGAGAAGTCCAAAGCTGATGCTAAAGGCAAGTGAACTAAAAATGGAACTGACAGATACCCAGCGAGTCAGCCACAAGCTCAAGGCAAAGATTGCAATTACCAACAGACCGCAGCGCCAGTCTGCAGTCAGCGCAATAGCCGCACCGCACAGCACACCCTTTCCGCCCTTAAAACCCAAAAGAGCAGGAAAATCGTGTCCTAAGGTTACTGCCACTGCCCCCAGCATCAGGCCTTCATCCCCCAGGCCGTGAGAAGCAAGCAGATATTTGCCCACCAGGCAGGCAAGGATCGCCTTGATCATATCGATTCCTACCACCAGTAGTCCGCTGGAGGGGCCAAAGCGGCGCATAAAATTGGTCAGACCTGCATTGCCGCTGCCGTGATTGCGAATATCGTCCTTTCCCAGCAGAACGGACATACTGACAGCACCATTGAGATTTCCCAGCAGATAACCGGTCAGCAGTGTGAGTACAGCTGCCATTGCCATCGTTTATTCCTCCTTGTCACCCTTTTGGCGGATGGTGATCCGCACAGGCGTACCCTTCAAGCCAAACACCTCACGGATCTGATTCTCCAGATACCGCTGATAGGAGAAATGGAACAATCGGGCATCGTTGCAGAATATCACAAAATGCGGGGGCTTGGTACCCACCTGGGTCATATAATAGATCTTCAGACGGCGGCCCTTGTCGGTGGGAGGTTGCACCCGGGAGGTAGCCTCCGCCAAAATCGAATTCAGCGCACCGGTGGTAATGCGGCTGGTGTTCTGCTGATGGACATCCTGGATCACCTGGAACAGCTTATCCACCCGGGATCCGGTCAACGCAGACAGAAATACCACAGGGGCATAGGTCATATAACTGAGGCCGTCCCGCACCGCCAGTTCCTTATCCCGCATCGTATTGGTCTCTTTATCCGCAACCGCATCCCACTTATTTACTACAATGATGGCAGCCTTACCGGCTTCGTGGACAAGGCCTGCGATCTTGGTGTCCTGATCGGTAACACCGTCGTTGGCATCAATCAGAATCAGACACACATCCGCCCGCTCAATGGCGGCAACGGTACGCATATTGGAGTACTTTTCGATTATATCGTCCACACGGCTCTTCCGGCGCATACCGGCTGTGTCGATAAAGCAATATTTTCCCGTTTCATTTTCAAATTCCGAGTCAATGGCATCCCGTGTGGTACCCGCCACATTGGACACAATTACCCGTTCCTCACCAAGAATGCGATTGAGGAGGCTGCTCTTGCCCACATTGGGTTTGCCAACGATAGCCACCCTGATGATATCGCTGTCTTCCTCTTCCTCGTCTGCATCCGGGAACTGCTCAAGACACCAGTCCAGCAAATCGCCGGTGCCGTGTCCGTGAACCGCAGAAACTTCAAACAGGTCACCGATGCCCAAACCATAGAACTCGTAGACATCCGGATTCACAGGGCCGATGGAATCGCACTTATTTACTGCCAGTGCCACAGGCTTACCGGCTTTCCGCAACATAGTGGCCACATCCTGATCCGCAGCGGTAACGCCGGAACGTACATCCACCACCATCACGATGCAGTCGGCCAGCTCAATACCGATCTCCGCCTGGCGGCGCATAAACAGCAGCATATCATTTTCTGTACCCGGTTCAATACCACCGGTATCCACCAGGGAAAAGTTTCTGCCGCACCACTCACAGTCACCGTAGATTCTGTCCCGGGTGACGCCGGGAGTATCCTCTACTATGGAGGTTCTGCGACCAGTCAGTTTATTAAACAACATAGACTTGCCCACATTGGGCCGGCCTACGATCGCTACCAAAGGCTTTGCCATAAGGGGATCACTCCTCTCTTCTTCTGAATCATTATCTCACGAACTTATAAACAAATCAACGGAATTTCCGTGTGTTCACACAAGATTTACACTTTATTCCAGAATGGAAAAAGAGGAAGGCAAACGCCTTCCTCTCAGCTTACGCTTTTTTCCAGCCTTAGTCAGCCTTGGCGGCCAGGACCTGACGGCCATTGTAGGTACCGCAAGCCTTGCAAGCTCTATGAGGCATAACGGGCTCGCCACACTTGGGGCAAACAGCCACAGTGGGGGCGGACAGCTTCCAGTTGGAACCACGGCGCTTATCGCGGCGGGCGCTGGACACTTTACACTTAGGGACAGCCATGGATGACACCTCCTTGGTCAAACTGCTTTTTACAGCATTCTTTTTATTCCTTATTGAGAAGCTGCTTTAAAGCAGCAAAACGGGGATCGAGCTCCTTCTGGCAATTGCAGGGACCTTCATTCAGATTCTTGCCGCATCTGCAGCACAGACCTGCACAATCATCCTTACACAGCAACTTGGAATCCATATTCAGGACGAAGATCGTCCGGACAATGTCCTCCAAATCGGCGGTGTCTGCCTCCAGCGGGAAAACCCACTCATCTTCATTCTCCTCGTTGGCAAGCTCTTCAACCAAAACCGCGTCAATGGGGATGTCCATCCGACGGTCAAAGTCAGAAGCGCAACGGTCGCATACGCCGTGGATACAAGTAGTAATCACACCGGTCATCACCAGAACGCCCGCTGTATTACGCACCGTACCGCTGGCCTGCACCGGCTCGGAAACCGGATAGCTTGTACCAAACAGAAGATCACTCAGATCCACACTGGTGGAAAAGGAAACGCTCTCACCGGGACAGTCAATAATAGAAGACAGGTCCAGTCGCATAGTATCCCCCTCCTAACAGTCGTGCTTAGATATTATATAGGTTAATATTGCTTTTGTCAAATACTATTTTCGTTTTTTTCGGATATTTTACGGCAATTTCATATCCGCTGTTTTTGCAGCCTACAGGCCGTCAAAAACCTGGATCTCATCCCAAAACAGCCGAAACGCTGTAGGTAGCGCAGTTTCTGCATTGATCTGTTCCCTGCTGCGCCAGACATATCCCGGCGTTTTATCGGCGACACGCACATACACTCCACGCATATCCCATTCTATATGGGTAAATGCGTGTTTTCGCTCCATTTGCATTATTATTTCCTTTGGTTTTAACCCATTATCCTCCATCCAAGTTAGTGTCTCATTTGTATTCAACTTACTGGGTGTGTTGGGAAACTGCCACAAATTCGCCAAAAGGCCACCGGCAGGACGCTTTTGCAAAGCAAATTCATCCCTGCAGCGCAGCAGAAAGACCGTCATATCTTCCTTTCTTCGTCCACGCTTTGGGCTTTTCACCGGAAGTTGCTCTGCCGTTCCGTTGGCACAGCTTAAGCAAAAACCCTTGCAGGGACAGCTGCCGCAATCCGGTGCCCGGTTAGGGCCACAAAGGGTGGCACCCAGTTCCATCAGTGCTTGGGTAAACGCCCCCGCCTCCCTTGGGTACACCGCCCCCAGAGCTTTCTGCGTCGCCTTTTTGAACGCAGGCAAATCAATAGGCGTAGCATCGTCAGTGACCCTTGCGTACACACGCAGGACATTACCATCCACCGCTGGAGTAGGCATATCGTAGGCTATGGAGCAAATCGCCCCCGCGGTGTAAGCACCGATGCCCGGTAAATCCAAAATTTGCGGGTATTCACGTGGAAATACACCGCCATAGTCCTCCATCACCCGGATGGCAGCCTTTTTCAGATTCCGCACCCGGCTGTAATAACCAAGACCCTCCCACAACTTGTGAAGCAGCTCATCATCGCAGGCAGCCAGCGCTGAAATCGTCGGCAGCGTGGCAACGAAACGGCTGTAGAAGTTCTTCACTGCCTCCACACGGGTTTGCTGCAGCATAATTTCAGATATCCAGATATGATAAGGATCCCGATCCTGCCGCCACGGCAGATCCCGACGGTTTTTCTCATACCAGGGAAGCAATGCCCCCGGCAGCGCGGCAATACGGTCTTTTATATCCACGGGTACACCTCCCGAACAGTTTGCAACCATTCTATAACAGTGGTAAAT
This sequence comes from Oscillospiraceae bacterium, assembly GCA_017408725.1. The sequence continues at coordinate 9,545 of JAFQUA010000052.1, read as the reverse complement.
CCACTGTCAAGCCAGCAAAACGTTCCAACATAAAAATTTTGTAGTTTTTCAAAAAAGTACTTGCATTTCAAGATTTAATGTGCTATTATATGCAGGCGCTTAGTTGAGCGCACTATGCGCCGATAGCTCAGTTGGATAGAGTGACTGGCTACGAACCAGTAGGTCGGGGGTTCGAGTCCCTTTCGGCGTACCAAAACATTCAAACCCGAACCTTTTGCCAATTGGCGAAACGTTCGGGTTTGTTGTTTTCTTAAATGATATGATTTAGGTCTTTGTTTGTGGTCGTACAGAGTTACCCCTCTGTACGACCACTTCTTCGTTTCAAGGATTTCTTACATAAAGGAGATTTGAAATGAAGACTACAAAATCAAGAATCATTTTCTTTGCTGTCGCACTTACATATAACCTGCTACTCGGTTTGTATCTGAATGACTTTCTCGTTCTCTCACAAACCTTGACAGTATTCTACTTACTGTCAGTATTGCCCACACTCTTTCTGATGACAGAAGCTCGTTCAAGGGCTATGACGGCAATCGTTTATATCGTCCTGGTTCTCGATATTCTTATGAACTTAATCTATTTCGTATGCTGTCGTAGATTACTCCCGGTTATGACAATGGTATCGCTTGTCGTTGAATTGATGTATTTCATTGCCTTTACCAATCGCCCACGCAAGGATAAGTTGCTGACGAAAATTTGCGTGTTAGCAATATCGGGACTCATTTTGGTTACAATGCTCTTTGCATATAATTTCGTCTGCAAACCGGAAGCCCCTTATCTCGTCAATGGCGGCGCAACCCTGTGGGACACTTAGACGGAAGAACTTGCTGACAAAATCTGTGCTGGCTGTGATACCAATGCAGAAAAGGTGCAGGCAATCTATAGCTGGATTATACATAACTGTGAGTACAATTATGATTACTACGCATTTATCCAGTATTTCAATATCCGTCAAACTTTACACACCCGCAAAGGCGTCTGCTACGACTTCTCTAATCTCTTCGCTGCCCTTTGTCGTAGCCAAAATATCCCTTGCTACGTTGTAGATGGCACACCCTATGACCGCTCGACTGCCAGCCACACCTGGAACCGCGTCTACTATAACAATTCCTGGTGGGATCTGGACGTAACAAATGATATATCAGCGAGTAAAGTCAACAGCAATATTTATGGCTTTCGCATACTTGAAAGTGCCCACTCTTCAGATGAAGAATACAGAATAACCCAAATATATTAACGGTATTACTTAGCGTGGTTGATCAGGAGATCAACCACGCTGTTATTGTATAAAAAACGGCGGAGAATTTCTCCGCCGTATGCTGTATCATTTTCCAATTTCGTAATTGCATTTTATAAAGTTCCAGCCACCAATACGAAAACTGCTTCTTTCCAAAGACTGTTCCATGGGACGGATTTCTATGAAGACGTCAGTCACCATCACAAGTAATTCTTGATCGTCCTTTTCTATCAAATAAAATGCTTTATCTGTGTTCTTCACCCGGTCCAATGGATTTGACCGACAGTCCGGCGTGTTGTCCACGTGTAGTTCCAAACTGGCGACATCCTGCCGGCCAAGCAAAGGATAAATTGTTGCATCTGGGAATTTATCCCGTACGACCCGATCTTTTTTGACCTTGCTGCAGCCATAGCCGTAAGCAGCAAGGTTATACGGTTCCCTAATGACTAGGTCGTCTACAGTCTCCGCCTCATCCAGCAGATGGTCTACGCTGACATTCAGAAGTCGTGCCAAGACCTTCAGATTCCCCACATCCGGTAAGCCTTTATCTGTTTCCCATTTGGCAATCGCAGATCGGGATACGGACATTTTTTCCGCCAGCCGCTCTTGGGACAATCCGCATTTTCGTCTGGCTTCTCTGATTTTTTCGCCCAGAGTCATTTTCTCTACCTCCTCTCGGCTCAACTTTCACCATCTTACCGAACTTTTTACAAAAAATCAACAAAATACCATAAACAATCCTGTTACGAACCGTAACGGTCACGAACAATCCCTTGACAGCGCGGTAAGGCGGTGCTATGATACTGGTAAATTATGAAAGAAAGGAGCAATTAGATATGTTGATGAATGTTACTATGATCCATACCGGAAGTATTGCTCCTTTACTGTCAGTATAGGCTTTTGCTTTGCTGCGTTTTTTGAGGGTGCAGGCTTCCGCCTGCGCCCTTTTTTCATGCCTAAAATTGAGAAACGGAGAACGAAAATGAAGAAAAAACAAACGATTTCCCTGCTGTGGCGCTTTTTGAAAGGTGCCAAGCGTTATTTTCTAATTACAATTTCAGCTGCCGGCATCACCGCTCTGGCGGATATGCTGCAGCCCCAAATCATCCGTGCCGCTGTGGACTGTGCCCTGGGTGGTGAGGAAGGAGACTTCCCGGCCTTTGTAATGGAATTGGTAGACCGCGTCGGCGGCTTTGCCTACCTGGGTCAGCATTTGTGGATCATGGCTCTGGCTGTACTGGCAGTTGCGTTGGTACAGGTGGTATCTCAGTATGCCTTCCGTGTGTACAATACCAAAGCATCGGAAACTCTGGTAAAGACCATGCGGGATCAGCTGTTTTCCCACATCCAGCATCTACCCTTTTCCTGGCATATGAAGAACCGCACCGGCGACATCATTCAGCGCTGCACATCGGATATTGACACCACCAAAAACTTCTTGTCCGAACAGCTGACCGCCATTTTCCGCATAGCTCTGCTGCTGGTTCTATCCATCACCTTTATGCTCTCCATGCACCCTTTGCTGACGCTGATTGCATTGATTCCCACCCCGATCATCATCGTGTATTCCTTCCACTTTCACAATCAGGTCCATGACGGATTTGAAGCCTGCGACGAAAGCGAGGGAAAGCTTTCTGCTATGGCGCAGGAAAATCTGACCGGTGTTCGGGTGGTTCGTGCCTTTGGTCAGGAACGGGCGGAGATCAAGAAGTTTGGAACGCAAAACGACCACTATACTTCTCTGTGGGAGAAAATGGGCAAAACCTTGTCCCGGTTCTGGAGTATTTCGGATATCCTTTCCGGCGTTCAGATCATGCTTGTTGTGATTTTCGGTGCGTACTTCTGTGTCCGTGGAAATCTGCGCAGTGGTGAATACATTGCCTTTATTTCCTACAACTCCATGATGGTGTGGCCTATTCGCCAGCTGGGCCGGATGATCTCCGAGCTGAGTAAGGCTGGCGTATCCATCGACCGGGTGGCATACATTATGAATTCTCCTGTGGAGCAGGATGCGCCGGATGCCGTGGATGCCCCAATGGACGGGGATATCTGTTTTGAGCATGTCAGCTTTGCCTATGAAAACAGCCCCAAGATTCTCCACGATATTCATTTTACAATGAAAGCGGGCACCACCTTGGGCATTTTGGGTGGCACCGGCAGCGGAAAATCCACATTGATGCTGCTTCTGGATAAGCTGTATCCCCTGGAGGAGGGTTGCGGAAGAATTACCATCGGCGGTACAGACATTCGCCAGATTCGCACCGCTCATCTGCGCCGCAATATTGGTATGGTGCTGCAGGAGCCTTATCTGTTCTCTCGCACCATTGCAGAAAACATCGGTATCGCATCACCCGAACTGGATATGGAGGCGATCCGTGCTGCGGCTCAGGCTGCCGCCCTGGACGAATCCATTACCTCCTTCACCGCCGGTTACGATACCATGGTTGGCGAGCGAGGCGTTACCCTCTCCGGCGGACAAAAGCAGCGCGCCGCCATTGCCCGTATGCTGGTTAATGATACCCCCATTTTGATCTTTGACGATTCCCTGTCCGCCGTGGATACCCAAACGGATGCCAAAATCCGCCAAGCCATTCAGCAGCGCTTTGGTAAAGCCAGTGTGATCCTGATTTCCCACAGAATTACTACCCTTTCCGCAGCTGACAAGATCATTGTGCTGGATGGCGGACGCATTGCAGAAGAAGGTACCCACGACGAACTGAAAACCGCCGGAGGTATCTATCAGAAAATCTACGAAGCCCAAAGCGGTATTCAGGAGGTGACCAAGTAATGCCGAAGCAAAAGAACAAACATCTGAAATTCTTTGGGATTGGCAGGATCACCCCCTACCTTTCCAAGCTGAAAAAGCCGATTGCCGCCATGGTTTTCTTCGGCCTGACAGGAAGCTTAACGGACATCATCCTGCCCCTGTTTCAGCGGTACGCCCTGGATCATTATGTAGGCATGGGTGTATTCGACACCATTGCGATATTTGTAGTGCTGTACCTGTTGACCATTTTGGTTGCGGCTGTATCCAATTACATTTCCTGCGCTTTGGCTATCATCATCGAAATGCGAACCAACCGGGAATTGCGGCAGCTGGGCTTCAACCATCTGCAGACCCTGTCCTTCTCGTATTTCAACCAAAACAGTGTTGGTTACATCCATGCCCGGCTTATGAGTGACACCTCCCGCATCGGCAGTTTGGTGTCCTGGACACTGGTAGACTGCGTGTGGCGTATGAGCTACCTGATCGGTGCCATTGTTGTTATGATTGTTTTGCATCCGAAGCTAGCAGCCATGGTTCTGTCCATTTTGCCGCTATTGACGGTGCTTTATGCCATTTTCCAGAAGCGGCTGATCGGCGTCAACCGGGAGGTGCGGGAAATCAACTCCCAAATCACCAGCAATTTCAACGAAGGCATTACCGGTGCCAAAACCATCAAGTCTCTGGGTATTGAGGAGAAGATTGAATCCCGTTTCACAGAGGAAACCCAGAATATGCGAAAAAAGAGCGTCCAGGCTTCCCGTCTTCGGGGCTTGTTTGCCGGCACTATGAACCTGGCATCCAGTGTTGCCCTGGCCATCGTGTTGTGGAAAGGCGGCTACATTGCCACGGAAGAGCTGGGTACGTTCTCCGTCTTTATGTCCTATGCGCAGGGCATGATGGAACCCCTGCGGTGGCTGGTGGACATTATTTCCGATCTGATTACCACCCAAGTCAACATTGAGCGTTTCACAGATTTGCTGGCGGTAAAATCCGATGTGGTAGACACACCGGAGGTGGTGGAAAAGTACGGCGATATGCTCAATCCCAAAAAGGAAAACTGGGAAGAGTTGAAAGGCGACATTGAATTCAAAGATGTAACCTTCCGGTATCCCGATGGTGACGAAACTGTTTTGGAGCATTTCTCTTTGAAAGTCCCCTTTGGCTCACACTTGGCCATCGTTGGCGAAACCGGTGCGGGAAAATCCACCTTGGTCAACTTGGTATGCCGGTTCTACGAGCCTACCCAGGGTCAGGTGCTGATTGACGGCGCTGATGCGCGGGAGCGCAGCCAGCTTTGGCTCCATTCTTCTATCGGCTATGTGCTGCAAACGCCTCATCTGTTCTCAGGCACGGTACGGGAAAACCTGCTGATGGGCAATCCCAATGCAACAGAGGATCAAATTTGGCAGGCGATCCGCGCCGTTTCCGCGGAGGATGTCATCGCCCATCTGGAAAAGGGCTTGGATACAGATGTGGGTGAGGGCGGCGACCTGCTCTCCACCGGTGAAAAGCAGCTGATTTCTTTTGCACGGGCCATTTTGGCAGACCCAAAGATATTGATACTGGACGAGGCCACGGCTTCCGTGGACACGCTCACAGAAGCAAAAATCCAATCTGCACTGGAAGGTGTTACCGCAGGCCGAACCTGCCTGATGATCGCCCACCGACTTTCTACCGTACGGAACGCCGACATGATCTTGGTAGTCAAAAATGGCCGGATTGTGGAGCAAGGTACCCACTCTGAGCTGCTGAAGCTTCACGGCTATTATTACGAACTGTACACCCGCCAGTACGAAGACGAAACCACCGCGAAGATTCTTGCATAATTTAAAAAACATGAAACCAGTTGGGTTTATACTCAACTGGTTTCACGTTTTATTTTGTTCAAGTAATTAGCTTTTTGGACGTCCCACAAAAAGCAAATGGTTACTCATGCCCAGGAATTCAGGTTTTTCGCAAATGTAGAAATGAAAACGCAGATATTGCTGATAGGCGGCATCGTCCAGACCATTGACGAGATCCTGCAGCAATTCGCTTGCACCGTCAGACGCGACCTCGTGGCAGATCTGAACACCAGCTTTATCAAGAAGTTCTCTACAACGATTCGGAGTATGGAATACAAACGGAAAATCATCCAGGCGGAAGGTCTCCTTGTTGTAGTCGCCGTTCATCAGGTAGTCTTCCTGACACCGTTGCATTGTTAGGATCACCATATCGTTAGAGATGAATGCAAAGAATATCTTTCCGTCCGGTTTACATACACGCTTTGCTTCCTCGATGCACTGCAGCTTGTCCGCTTCCTCATGCAGATGATATAGAGGTCCAAAGAGCAGGACAATATCAAACGAATCACTTTCATACCGGCTCAGATCCAGCGCATTGCCCTGAACCAATTCGATGGGATCATCGTCGGTCATCTTTGCCCGGAAGGCAGCAATGTTTGCATCCGCAAGTTCCAAAGCAGAAACCTGATAGCCTTTTCGAGAAAAATACAGGCTATACTCTCCAGCGCCTGCACCCACATCCAAGATCTTCGCACCGGGAGTCAGATGCTTCTCAATATATCGAACTGTCGTTAAGAACTCCACTCTGGCCGCCTTGGACTTGTTCAAGCGGCTATCTTCATCATAGCGCCGATAGACCTCCTGAACCAGTTCCGCATCATCGGTATAGGCGATACCTTCTGTAAAGTGTCTGGGCTTTTTCCACTCACTGCGCAGAATCGCATATTGTGCGGCATCACAGATGCCTTGGTTATTACGGTCACAGGCCCGATGCGTGCCTTCATACTTCATGCCGCACTTCCTCATGACACCACCCGAATGAGGGTTGTTGGGATCATGCCTGGCTGCCACACGGTTCATTCCGACTTCTGTGAAGAGATACTCGATCACAGCAGCCAATGCCTCTGTCATAATACCCTGATGCCACCAGCGAGATCCAATGCAGTAGCCAATCTCCGCTTCTTGCACATGGTCATTCTGCCGGACCACGCTGATGGAGCCAATCGGCTCTCCAATTTCTTTCAGCACGATCATCCACTGGTAGTAATTGTCCCTTTCGTACTCCTGAAGCCAGCTCCCAATCACCATTTCAGATACGGTAGTGTTGCTATGGGTAGGCCAAGTCAGATATTTCGTGACTTCCGGATCAGATGCCCAGTTACGGAACATCGGCTCTGCATCCTCCCGGACTGCTCTGCGCAGAATGAGTCTGGATGTTTCAATAGTTTGGGTTCCTTTGTGTGTCAACATCGGGATCCTCTCCTTTCAGGATGATACAGGATGTACTCGATGGAGTTCTCCACGGTATCATATCTCGTTTCAAATTTGGTAGTCTTGATATACTGGAAGCCACACTTTTCAATCACACGCCTGGACTGTGCGTTGCGATCAAAATGACCGACAATAATGAAGTCAAGCTTCTGCTCATTGAAAAGCCAATTGATCACCGCCTTAACAGCTTCCGGCATTAATCCCTGACCCCAGTATGCCTTGGACAGGACATAACCTATTTCTCGACCCTTCAACGCGTCCAGTTCAGGGTAGTTCTCTTCATTGTACTCTTCAACGCCCAGAGAACCAATAACTTTCCCCTGGTATTCCAAAGCAAAAACATGCTTGCCTTCGATGAAGTGCGAGAGAATTATTTTGGATTCCTCTACATTGCGGTGAGGATTCCAGCCTGCCATCTGACCGACGCCGTCCACACTTGCATACTCGTAGAAATCGTTCAAATCCGATTCTCTCCAGGGTCGCAAGGTAAGACGATCAGTAGTCAGCACCACACCCGTGATGTCGATTCGTTTGTTCATTTTCTTACCTCCTAAATAATAAAAAAGCAGTGCAAACTGAAACTTGCGTTTCGGCTTGCACTGCATCTTTTTTATAATCCTAGCTTCGAGATTATCTTAAAAAGAGTATGACAATGTAAGCCCGATAGTATGATTAGGCATACCATTACCGGACTTGTTATCGACTGCATTGAAGCAATAACGGAACATTGTCAGTTCTCCTTCCTATGATTTTATGCGATTATACACCCTGAATTATTCGTTGTCAACATCATTCTTTCTCATATAAGTTAATTGGGTTGAACTATGCCAAAAGCGGAGAGTCGAAACCCTCCGCTTTTTTCTGAGATCATCGCAGCTTTTTTCGCCACGTTTTCATTGGCTTGCTTTTCTTGATCTGCATATTCCGAAGTTCTTCCGGCTCGCAGTTCCAGCATTGTTCGGCTTCATACCACCTTCGTGTATCCGAGTCCAAGATACCAATGCCGGTCAAAGGGTACTTTTCGTTCATAGGCAGTTCTTTCTATTACAACACATAATCGGCAGCATTGATGACCTTAGTCTCCAGCGCACCCTTAACTCCACCCAGAGCATCCTTGATCATGTCGCCAACACCCAGTTCATCGTTACCCTCTGCGCCGATATGACCCACATCAGTACAGATCATAGTGACCGCGTCCTCCAGATCCTCGCAGCACTTTACGACACCGCAATCCTCGATGTGTAGCCGTTCAACAATCAGTTCCTTGGGAATATCGTCTGCAATTTTAACAACAGCGCAATCACTGACAAACAGGCCCAGAGGCTGCTTTTCCAGCATCCATTTGGTGATCTTTGCGATAGGTCTATCCTCCAGGGTTGCTCCCTTAGGCTTAGCGATCTTCACTTCACCGGCGATTTCGGTCAGCACCGCAAGCAGTCTTTCCTTATGCTCCTCGGGAACCTTAACATCACCACGAACATTCAGATACTTCAATTCATCCAACGCATCTGCATCCTCGGGCACCTTAACATCGCCAATCACATACAGCTGCTTGCCGTAGCGGCGCAGGGTATCTTCGTCCAAGGTAATATCGTCCAGTACTACAGCGACACCATCAGGAACAATAATGATGTCTGCTCTTTCGTCGATCATATCGATGAGAGACTCCACCTTGGACTGGGAAATAATTGCTTCCTTGGTGCTGAAGGTCACGCCCTTAGCCTTCAGCGTATCTGCGTCCAGTTCAGGGTCAACCATGATCATCCGGCGGCCGGACCAGTACAGGCTGTTCTTTGCCCGGAGCGCAAACAGTTTGTCAATAACTGCACTACGCTTCAGCACAATCGCGCCATCGGGATAACAGGTGGTAGAGCCATTTACATTTACACCATTGAGGAGTGCATAAATGCTTTCCGGGCAGGTAAGGCTGCCGTTAATGGTCATACCCACACACTGGGCCAGCTGCTGTTGAGTATCAGGACCGATGGTAAGGGCACCATTAACTACCATATAGTATTTTGAGGTAGGTACGACATCGCCGCTCTTGATCTCGCTGCTACCGTTGATAGTACGCAGATCAACGTCTCCCTCAATTTCCAGAACATTGGCGCAGTTCAGGGTAAAGGGCAGCTTATTCATTACTGCTTTCGCATTGGGGCTTGTCAGTACCATTGCACAGTTAATGGTAATTTGCTCGTAGTGAGCGTAGTTCTCTTCCAGTGCATTTCTTGCATCGCAGGTTGCGCAGTTGATCATCAGTTTCTTT
>JAFQUA010000051.1 GCA_017408725.1 Oscillospiraceae bacterium | reverse complement strand
ATGCAAACCGCAATATCCTCGCCACGGGAATATATCCGCTGACCGGCCACAAACCGATTCAGTGCCGGATACTTGGCCACAGTCCGCACGTAGGCGGCGACGATGGCGTGGGTCATACCGAAATTGGGCATACCCGCCCGACGTTTCGCGCGGACATACCGATCGAGCACAGAAATCTCCACAGACTCGTCAAAGAGAATATTCGCACCAACACGCTGGGGCATAATGAAAGGTGTAATCTGCTCGATGGCCGGTGATGAACGGATATAGCGACCGTCGGGACGGTCTTTCCATGTAGGATGATACTTTCCATCCGTATGTACTTTTAGAGCAAACAGCATAGTGAGGAATCCTGCAATCAGCAGATAACCGGGAAGAAGCGTTGTTGCAGAGAGTGACTGAGCAGCAAGCTGCCAATGCATATACCCAACAATAGCCAAGACCAGTAAATATAGTGGCAGCAGCAACCAAGGCTTATGCCGACCGGCAAGGATAGATGTGTAGCTGCCACAGAAAAAGAGGATGCCGATGCAGCCAAGTACAAACAACAGCGGCCTGCCTGCAAGCACAAAATACAGTTGCCACATTTCGCAGATACCCAGCATCCACACTGGAACGGCAGTTCTGTACAGCATTTCTTCACCAGTCAAAAATGCCATTAAAACGAACATAATAACCGCCATCGAAGGCCATACGATCTGTCGCCATACGCTAATATCCTCTATCTGGGAGAACACAGCGATTCTTGCAACAACAGATGCCAGTAACAGCAGTCCTGTCAGCCAAAGTGCAGGATGTTTCTTGCTCACATAAAGGTGAATCCTCTTTTCCATAATGATTCCTCTATCTCTTTCTAAAATATCGATCCCGATAGGCAAACCCTTCCGCAATCAAACACACCGGGATTGCTGCAAAGAAATCCACTGCCGAGTGCTGTTTGATAAACATGGTGGACAAGCAGATCATAATGACCGCAAAAACTACAAAGATGCGCCACGCCGGATGCGCCGTCTTCTCCTTTGTCCAAACAGAGGCAATTCCCAAAGAATACGCCACATGGAGCGATGGACATACACCGGTGTTGGTATCGAAAGCATATAAGAAGCTGACACACCGTGTTAGGAAATTGTCATTTACAAACTCAGCGGGTCGCAGATCCTGCCTTGTGGGATAAACGATATAACAAATCATTGCTAAGATTTGCGTAATGATGATGTAGGTCTGCAACCGCTTAAAGCTGTCCACATTGTAAAGCAGGAAATATCCCAGGGAGAAAACGATCAGCGCATACCAGAACACGTAAGGGATCAAGAGCCACTCACAGAACGGGATCAGATCATCCAGCCACATGTGTACCGGATGGCAGTTTTCCACCGGTATGAGATTTTCCGTTAGGAAATACAGAATAAAATATCCGACCCAACCCAGCAGCAGCTTCAAGTGAGCAAACTGCGGCTCGTTTATCTTGTGTAAGCGGAAAGTACGGTAATCAACCACCGGCTTTTTCATAGACATGCTCCTTAGGGCGATTGGATGGATAATCTTTCTTTGGGATGTTCCGGTAAGGCACCACGGTATGCTCCGGCAGAGCCTCAGCAATAGCGGTGATCTCATCCATCAGATATGTACAGATTCGGCTGCGCTCTGCATCCATCGGCTCGTCAGCGCAGAACCGCATCGGCTTGCCCAGACAGATCTTTTTCAGCTTCGGCGCAATGTACATAGGTACAAAGGACAGTTCCTTTCCGGTTTTTTTGTAATAGAGTTTTGCAATATCAATAAACTTATCCTGGAAATCATAGACGATATGATTATGCTTCACATCGTGCTCCGGAAAGATCACCACGCTTTTTCCCGCCTGAAGCAGCTTTACAGTGCTTTTGAAGGTAGAAAGAATGCGGGCATCGTGATACACGCCGATGGTACGAGCGTTATTGAACACACACACGGAAATTGGCGCAATGATATAGGAAAGCAGCTTATAGCCCGGATGGGTCCATTTCGGTTTTTGGCTCCAAAAGTCCCGGAAGGCATATTCCGGCACATCCTTTAAATGCATCATCTCTCCGGCGCACCAAATGTAAGGCTCTCCGGGTACATACAATTCCCCAACAATGGGGCCGTTCATCTGGCAGTGGTTGCCCACAATGATCACCGGCTCGTCTGGCAGATTTTCCACGCCCTCCACTTGGGTTTTGGGGTAAAATACCTTTACAAGCCACTTTATGATTCTGAACAATACGGACGGTTTCTTCTTAGTCATGCTATTTCCTCCATTATATTGCTCACAGAATACCGCAGGAACTTCAACTCAAAGTAAACTTTTCCCTGGTGCAGTTTCAAACCGCCCAGGGAAAACGGGAATTATGCTTCTTCCTTTGTACGCTCTGCTTTTTCCCGGTTGCCGAAAATACTGCCGATCATATCGAACACTGCCTCCACGATTAGGCTGATACCGATAAACATCCACAGAACCGCTGTGGTGCTAGAAGGACTGGTAATGATCACGATACCGCACAAAACGGAAATCGCTGCGCTGATGGCTGCCCAGAACCACTTACTGCGCTTCATACGGATGATATCAATGGTCCACTGGATTTTTGTGATGCCCGTAATCAGAATCACCACGCCGTACACCAGTGTCAAAACCGGGAAAGTGGCAATAAACCAGTGGGAATTGAAGGCGCAGAAAGCGCCGCCCAAAAGCTCCAGCAGGCCCTTCACCAAAACTTGTCCGACTGCTGCATCTTCCGGCTCAGTGCGGAAATATTTGATGGTCGTGCCAATACCCGTAATCATCAGCACAACGCCAAAGGTGACAATGATGCCAGAGGTAAAGCCCACCGGGTTCACCAGCAGCAAAATACCGATAATGATCTCAGCAAGGCTCATAACCACACTGCTTAAATTCCGTTTTAACATAATACCTTCTCCTTTGTCTTATTCATATTGCACACAGCCGCACTTGCGGTGTATTTCGTCACATCCAGAATGGTCTCGCCGTCGATCTGCAAGGGTGTTGGACGGTCAAATTCCACGGTGATCTCATGACCGGTATGTACCGCCACCATATTCTTGTGTTTGACATGCGTACCCTTGAAAATGCCGGGAAATACGCAGAGAGTGCGAAATCTACCTGCACTATGGAACAGCATCAATGACAGTGCGCCGGAAGAACGGTCCTGCTCCGGTGTTGGGATCATGCCACCGCCATAGTAATGGCCATGCATTGTCGGTGCGATCCAGACCTTTTTATAGGCATATTCTTTTCCGTCCACGGTAACCTTTGCGTTCCGGGCAGCAAAGTGGAACAGCAGTCCCTTTATGGCAATGGCAGCATAGTTGACCTTCTTACTAGGCGTTTTCTTCAGTTCATCGCCCACCTGGCAGCAATAACCGTCAATGCCAAAGCCCACACCGTTGATAAATCGGTATCGCTTGCCATTGACCTCCACACTGGGCAAGTTATTCAGATACTGGGTGATCACCACGGGATTTCCGTCTGTTCCAAGCTCCCTAGCAAAATCATTGCCGGATCCTGCAGGAAAGTACAGAATTTCCTTCGGTATATCAATACCAGTCGTATCATTTACAAACCGGTTCAGTGTGCCGTCACCGCCAACGATCACCAAATAATCATCCTTTTCCATACCGTAAAGAAATGCTGCATAATTGGTAATCCGGGTCATATCGAAGAATTCCAGATCTTCATCAAGCACCATTTGCAGCAGCCTTGCATCTTCCTCCGCATTGCCGTTTCCGGCCAGAGGATTATAGAGCACATATCCTTTCGCCATGATCATTCTCTCTTTTCTGTATTGATCTCCATCAGACGGCGTACTGCCGTGCCGATCATTTCTGTTTTGGTTTCTTT
>JAFQUA010000050.1 GCA_017408725.1 Oscillospiraceae bacterium | reverse complement strand
TAGTGTTGGTTTTGCGTGCCGCAAAACCAACAGGGAGGGTCAAGAACCTCCCCCACAGCGGTTTTTGCATAACGTAAGTACATTAAATTCACTATAAAAGGAGTAACCAAACATGAAAAAAGCTGACATTGGCCTGATCGGTCTGGCCGTCATGGGCGAGAACCTCGTCCTCAACATGGAGTCCAAGGGCTTCACCGTTGCCGTTTTCAACCGTACCACCGAGAAGGTCAAGAACTTCGTGGAAGGCCGCGGCGCAGGCAAGAACATCATCGGCACCTATTCCATGGAAGAGCTTGTTGCCAACATTGAAAAGCCCCGCAAGATCATGATGATGATCAAGGCCGGCTCCGCTGTTGATGCTACCATCGATGCCCTGCTGCCCCTGCTGGACGATGGCGATATCATCATCGACGGCGGCAACTCCCACTTCCCCGACACCGTACGCCGTACTGCCTATGTTGAGTCCAAGGGCAAGCTGTACGTGGGTTCCGGTGTTTCCGGCGGCGAAGAGGGCGCTCTGAACGGTCCCTCTCTGATGCCCGGCGGTTCTCCCGCCGCATGGCCCCATGTGAAGGGTGTCCTCCAGGCCATCTGCGCCAAGGTTGAGGACGGCTCCCCCTGCTGCGACTGGGTCGGCGAGAACGGCGCCGGTCACTTCGTCAAGATGGTCCACAACGGCATTGAGTACGGCGCTATGCAGCTGATCTGCGAGGCTTACCATTTGATGAAGAATATGCTGGGCATGTCCGACGATGAGATGCACGAAGTCTTTGCCGAGTGGATGAAGGGCGATCTGGACAGCTACCTCATCGAGATCACCCGGGATATCCTGGCTTACAAGGATACCGACGGCGAGCCCATCGTGGAGAAGATTCTGGATACCGCCGGCCAGAAGGGCACCGGCAAGTGGACCGGCATTGCTGCTCTTGACGAGGGCGTGCCGCTGACTCTGATCGGCGAAGCTGTTTTTGCCCGCTGCCTGTCCGCTATGAAGGACGAGCGCGTTGCCGCTTCCGCCGTTCTGCCTGGCGCTACCGATGCTGCTCCCAAGATGAGCGCCGAAGAAAAGGCTCAGTGGATCGAGAACATCCGATGCGCTCTGCTGGCCTCCAAGATCGTTTCCTATGCTCAGGGCTACACCCTGATGCGTGCAGCCGCCAAGACCTACGGCTGGAACCTGAACTACGGCGGCATCGCTCTGATGTGGCGCGGTGGCTGTATCATCCGCTCCGTATTCCTGGGCAAGATCAAGGAAGCTTTCGATGCTAACCCCGCCCTCACCAACCTGCTGCTGGATCCCTACTTCACCGAGAAGATCGCTTCCCTGCTGCCCGGCTGGCGTAAGGTCGTGGCTCAGGGCGCTCTGTGCGGCATGCCCACTCCCGCATTCTCCTCAGCTCTGGCTTACTACGATGGCTACCGTTGCGACCGTCTGCCCGCAAACCTGCTGCAGGCTCAGCGCGACTACTTCGGCGCACACACCTACGAGCGTATCGATGAGGCTCGCGGTAAGTTCTTCCACACCAACTGGACTGGTCACGGCGGTGACACTGCGGCTACCCAGTATGTTGTGTAATTTAAGAAAGTGAGGATCTAACTATGAAACTTCGTGAAAATTGCAAGTACGCACTGGTTGTTCCTACTTCCATGGGTGTTCGCATCACCCCTCCCAACGGTCAGCCCGTTGCTTCTTCCAATATGTTCATGATGCAGGCCACCTCTGCTGAGACCAATGTTGCCTCCATCTCCGCATATCTGGGCCTGCCCACCAAGGTTCTAACCACTTTTGTTAAGGACAGCCCCATTGCCGATTTCATTAAGCGCGATCTGCGCTCCCGCGGCATGGACTACGAAGGCAAGGAAGTCGAGCAGGGCGATCCCTGGGGCTACCGCCATCAGTTCAATATCGCTGACTCCGGTTACGGCTCCCGTGGCCCCCGTGTCTGCAATGACCGCGCCGGCGAAGTCGGCCGTACGCTGAATATCAAGGACTTCGATCTGGACCGTATCTTCGGCCAGGAAGGCGTTGGCATTCTGCATCTGTCCGGTCTGATCGGTGCTCTGTCCCACGATACCAGCGTATTCTGCCTGGAGCTGGCCCGTGCCGCAAAGAAGTATGGCACTCTGATTTCTTTTGACCTGAACTACCGCGCTTCCTTCTGGAAGGGCCGCGAGCAGGAGCTGCACGATATCTTCACCGAGATCGCTTCCGTAGCCGACATCCTCATCGGCAACGAGGAAGACTTCCAGCTGTGCCTGGGCGTTCAGGGTCCCGAGGCCGGCGGCAAGGACATCGCTGCCAAGATCGACTCCTTCGAGGAGATGATCAAGCGGGTCAAGGCTCAGTTCCCCAATGCTTCCGTTTTCGCCACCACATTGCGTCAGGTCGAGAACGTCAATTCTCACCTGTGGGGCGCTATCATGCTGGCCGGTGACGAGTGGCACGTTGTCGAGCCTCGCCGGATCACCGTTCTGGACCGCATCGGCGGCGGCGACGGCTTTGTCGGCGGTATGCTGTATGGCATCCTCCGTGGTTGGGAATCCGAAAAGTGGATCCAGTTCGGCTGGGCTTCCGGCGCGCTGGCTACCACCTTCCTGACCGACTATGCACAGCCTGCCGATGAAGACGTGGTTTGGAGCGTCTGGGGCGGCAACGCACGCGTTAAGAGATGATCACAAGAAAAGAACGCCTCTTGAGAGGCGTTCTTTTTATATATTAAGGATTCCACTGGGACTAGAGGCTGCATGTAGGACCTACCGAGTGACTATAACATTTCCAAAACGGTTGGTCTCGTGATAAAAACCTCCGGTTGCAATCCGTATAGTGTTTCCCTCCATAAAGAAAAGCACCATAGTCAGCATACCACAGAGAGGGGGAAAGCAATCTATCGCGCCGGGCAAGAAACTCACCATAAACATGGTCTTGCAAAACGGAAGGGATCATGATATTATATAGTAGTATATGTAGAGGTATGCCATTTGGTGGCATGTTTTGACACTTTTACTAAATAATTATTGTGATAAATCAAAATTTTTAGAACATATTCCTTTTTGTGAGATGGAAGCCCATCTGGTTAGGAAGGTCTAAAAGACCGATAATCTGGAGGTAGACGTGTGAGTAATAAGAGCGCAGAGTTACAGATAAAAGAAAAAAATGGGAAAGAGTCTGAAATTTCCGAGCGTAGCAACATCCGCTGGCTGATGGTTGTTTACGATACGATTCTGTATTTGGTTTGCTGGCTGGCTATATTTATGCTGCATCCTTCCGTTTCGGAAATGCTTCCCTTTACGACAACGGGATTATACCTAGTCGTAGGATATGTGTTGTTTTTTGGATTCAGAATGGCGCTGAAGTGCTATAAGCAGATCTGGCGCTATGGTTCGCTTCGTGCCTTTTCCAGAGAGGTTACCGCAGGTGTGTTGGGTGCAGGCATACTGGTGGCTCTGGGGGTTTTTCTGGGGAAGCAGTTTCATATGGCGGCGGTTCCGCTTACATCGCTGATTTCCTTTGCGGCGGTATACTTTGTAGTCAGTGTGGCAGTCCGTGTTTTGTATAGTCATTTGTATCGTTTTGCGGAGAAAAACACGGCGCTGTCGCGAGTGGTTCGTTTTGTGATTGAACGGCTGGCGTTTGTTGACTTTGATTCCGACATGCCGGGTGCAACTCTGCATCTGGTTCTTGAACCCGAAAAACCGGCGGCCTCTCCAATTAACGAGGTGCAGAATATTGCGGAGAAGTTTGCAATTCGTGGCGATGTAACAAGAATCACCCAGATCAATAAGGGTTATATTAACAGAACATATAAGGTTGAAACCTTGTCAGATACAGGTCATGTGCATAAGTATACTCTGCAGCGGATCAATACCAATGTGTTTCCCGATGTGGATGCACTGATGGAAAATTTTAAGCTTACAACAGAACACTTATACGGAAAATTCCTGCTGCCGGGTCATGGCAAAAAAGGTTCTGTTCAGATGTTCCGACCCACAAAGGATGGCCGGGCATACCTACCGGACGCAACCGGATGCTGGCGTATGCTAACCCATTTCGACGGGGTATACTCCCTGGATATTCCGGACAGCCCTGAAACCTTTTACCATGTCGGTACCGCATTTGGCAGATTTTTAAAGGAAATGTCAGATGTGGATGTCAGCGAGATCAAGGAGGTCATCCCCAACTTCCACAACACCAAGAGCCGCTATCTGGATCTGGAAGAAGCAATTAAGCGCGACCCCAAAGGCCGCGTGAAATATGTACAGGATGAGATCGATTTTGTTCGTGATCGGGTCAGCATGTACGGTATGATCAGTGATGCGCTGGAAAGCGGAAGAATACCCACCCGTATTTGCCATAACGACTGCAATCTGAATAATATTCTGTTTGACAACGAGACACATCTACCTGTGGCTGTCATCGATCTGGATACCGTAATGCCCTCCTCGCCGCTGTATGACTATGGTGACAGCATGCGAATCGGTACCAATACAGCCAAGGATGACGAAAAGGATCTATCAAAGGTCTCCTGTGATTTGAACCTATACGAGAAATATGCCCGGGGTTATCTTGAGGCCTGTGGCGATGTGCTGACAAAAGAGGAGCTGGAGCTGCTGCCCTACGCTTCTTTGATTATAACATCCGAGGACGGTATTCGTTTTTTGATGGATCACATCAACGGTGATACCTATTATAATATCTACTATCCCGGCCAGAACCTGGACCGTGCACGGACACAGTTGAAGCTGGTGGAGGATATGGAAAAGAAATTGCCGGAGATTAAGCAGATTCTACGCAGAATCTACAAAGAACAGGGGCTTAAAGCAGAAATTAAGTAAAACAAAAATATATGAGGTGTACAAGATGAAAGCGATAAGAGCAATTATACCGGCAGCGGGAAAGGGTACGCGTCTGCAGAAATTAAGCGGAGATTTACCGAAAGCAATGTTCCGGGTAGGAAATAAACCCATGCTGGAAATCGTTCTGGAAAATATCAAATTCATTGAGGAAAAGAATATCTATATCGTTGTTGGTTACGGTAAGGATAAAATTATGGAGCATTTCGGTAACCGCTGCAATTATGTAGAGCAGACGCAGCAGCTGGGAACCGGACATGCGGTCATGGAGTGCGCGGAGGCGTTCAAGGATTTTGACGGAAGTGTACTGGTGACCTTTGGTGATATGCCGCTGTTCCATCGCAGTGAGTTGGAAAAGATGTGCCGTCAGCATGAGGAAAATGGTGCTGCCTGTACGCTGATGACTGCGGAGAATCCGGAACTGGATATGTGGGCCCGGGTGGTCCGGGATGAACAGGGGAAATTTAGTGCGATCGTAGAAGGAAAGGACTGTACGCCTGAGCAAGAGAAGATCAAGGAGTTGTTTTCCGGTGTGATGGTCTTTGACAGCAAGTCGCTGTTTGAGATCCTGCCCAAGGTAGGCTGTGCAAATGTTCAGAAGGAGTATTATCTTACCGAAGTACCGGAATTGATGGTCAAGCACGGCATGAAGGTAGAGACATATTTTACACCTGACGGAGATGATCTGCGGGGAATTAATACACCTGAGGATCTGGAAGCATGTGAGCGGATCCTTCTGCAGAGGTATGCTGCAGTTTGAATTTAGATATGGAAAGGGCGCGGATAGATTTCCGCGCCCTTGTTTTTATACTGTATGACCTTTTCTGTGAATGGTATTTACAACATAATCCACATATTCTTGGCAAATTTCTGTGGTTTCAGCTTCTACCATGACCCGGATAACCGGCTCTGTTCCGGATTCCCGAACCAGAATCCGGCCGGAATCCCCCAGTTTCCCGGCAACCTCAGAAACGGCAGCCTGCACATCTTCATCGGCCTGTGCAACAGCTTTGTCTGTGACCCGCACATTTTTAAGAATCTGCGGATAGATTGTCAGTCCGCAGCACAACTGGCTCATGGTAGCCTTCTTTGCGATCATGGCCTCCATCATCTTAAGGCTGGTCAGAATTCCGTCGCCGGTGGATGCGTACTTGGAGAAGATAATATGGCCGCTTTGCTCGCCACCCAAACGACAGCCGGTGCGCTGCATATATTCGTATACATACTTGTCACCAACGGCCGTTTTGGCATAACCGATATCCAACTCATCAAAAGCTTTATAAAGACCAAAGTTGGACATAACAGTGGTAACCACGGTGTTATTTTCCAGCTTGCCACGTTCTTTCATATACTTGCCATAGACATAGAGAATATGATCGCCGGTAACAACATTGCCTTTTTCATCCACACACAGGCAGCGGTCGGCATCACCATCATAGGCAAAACCAACATCCAGGCCATTATCCACAACGAATTTCTGGAGATGCTCAATGTGGGTCGATCCGGCATTGGTGTTAATGTTATAGCCATTGGGATCTGCATTCATCACATAGGTTTTCGCGCCCAGTGCGTCAAAAACAGATTTGGCGATATTCCATGCGGAGCCGTTGGCGCAGTCCAGTCCTACCTTGAAGCCCTTGAAGGAATACATACCCAAACCAATCAGGTAACCGATATAGCGGTTTCTGCCGGCAAAATGGTCCACTGTGCGGCCGATCCGCTCCCGCTTGGCAAGGGGGATCTCATCCCATTTTTGGCCAAAGGCTTCCAATGTCCCATCCAGATAAGCTTCTACCAGGGAGATGGTTTCTTCATCCATCTTTTCACCGCTGCCGTTGATCAGCTTAATGCCGTTGTCATAGTAGGGGTTGTGACTGGCGGAGATCATAATGCCGCAGTCAAAGCCTTCTGTGCGGACCACATAGGCAACGGAAGGGGTAGTGGTGACATGCAGAAGATAAGCATCCGCGCCGGAGGCAACCAGACCACCTACCAAGCTGTATTCAAACATATAGCTGGAGCGGCGGGTGTCCTTGCCGATGACGATTTTTGCAGGTTCGTCGATGCCTTTCATCCGGTTGCACTGGGTATAGTACCAGCCTAAGAAACGGCCGACCTTATAGGCATGGTCTGCGGTTAGGTTTACATTGGCTTCGCCGCGGAAGCCGTCGGTTCCAAAATATTTTCCCATTATCGTTGCTCCTTTTTCACAATAATTCCGCCGGACTTGAAAATGCTGTCTTCAGGTACTACGCCCCGGACACAGCTGGTGGGGTAGATGTTGCTGTTCCGACCAATTACTGTACCGGGGTTCAGCACGCTGTTACAGCCAACTTCTACAAAATCTCCCAGCATAGCGCCAAACTTTTTCAGTCCGGTTTCAATAGCTTCGGTGCCGTTTTTAACGGTTACCAGCGTTTTGTCAGACTTGACATTGGAAGTAACAGATCCTGCGCCCATATGGGATTTATAGCCTAGGATACTGTCTCCTACATAGTTGTAGTGGGGAACCTGCACATTGTCGAAAAGGATCACATTTTTCAGTTCGGTGGAGTTACCTACTACGCAGTTATTGCCTACCAACGCATGGCCACGAATAAAGGCGCAGTGCCGTACTTCCGTGTTCTCGCCTATGATGCAGGGGGCGCCCAGATAAGCGGTAGGTGCGATTTGGGCGGTTTTATGCACCCAAACCTGAGGGGAAATCTCGGTGTATTCTGCTCCCAACGCGGCACCCAGCTCCAGAATCAGCGCCTTGATGCCGGAAAGTGCCTGCCACGGATATTCAAAATCGGCAAGATAACTGCCTGCTTTTGTATGTGTAAGATCAAAGAACTCTAAGGTTTTCAAAAAAACACCTTCTTTTCATATAGCATAGAATAGGATTATCCAAAAACAATCGTAAATATGCCCCTTCAAACAAATCAATTAGAAAGGGATAAGACTATATTTAGATGCTGTATAATAATAATGCATTAATGTACAAAAATCAATAAAATTTTTATATAATTGCATTTCTGGAGATGCTATATGATTTACGCAAGGGGTATTGTTTTATGTAGCTAAGTTGCATAAAACTATGCAACTTGACCTATGTCTGAATTTATGGTTGAAAGGAGTGATACATTTGATTATCACAAATACTATAAATACAGACCTATGGATTAGAGAACGCACACAGGAGATCCATGCAGTGCAGGGTGACAGCTGCACAAGAAAGATTGCTGTCAAGCTTTTTGCAAACCGCGCGCCCTGGGTGCCGGACGCAGATATGTCTGTGATTATTCGTTACCATAAGCCCGACGGAACAGGCGGCAGCTATGACACATTGCCAAACGGCGAAAAGGCATGGGAGATAAAAGAAAACATCATCTCTTTTATTCTTGCGCCGCAAATGTTGAGTGTTCCGGGCCGTGTGACTGCCCAGGTGGAGATGCTGTCGCAAAATGGTATCCTGGCATCTTTCCCGCTGCATATTCTGGTGGAAGAGAATGTAGCTGCTGAAGTCCTGAGATCTGGAGACTACTTCAGCTGGGAACAGCGGTTGGAATGGGAACTGTGCAAAACACTGGAGCAGGCAAAGCAAAGTGGGGAATTTGATGGGCCAACGGGCGCGACACCAAATTTGCAGATTGGTACTGTTTCTACACTGGGAGCAGACCAAATGGCGAAAGCTTCCATTCGCGGAACGCCGGAGAATCCAATTTTGGATCTGGAGTTGCCCAAAGGTGCGGATGCTGCTGTCGATACAACACTTTTAATTGCAGGACATGCGGCAGACGCAGCGGCGGTTGGTGCGGCATTGGCAGAGAAAGCTCCGGCAGGGTATGGTTTAGGGACAAATGCAAAAAAGCTGACAAGCGCGGACGATCTGGACAATGTATGGCAAAGCGGAAACTATTGGTGGGATTCGCATTTGCCTGCAAATGTTCCTATTTTTGATAAGTGGAATAATGGTATGTTTTCTTTTATGCGCGTAGACGGCTTGAGAGATGGCACATTTAAGCAAACCGTTTTGTCTTATCACCCAGATACCGCAGGGCAGTGCATGACACGTTACTGCACAGAGGAATGGGAGTGGGTTAACCAACCAATGTTTTCCGGTGTCGAATACCGCACAACAGAGAGATATAACGGAAAACCTGTGTATACAATAGTATGCAACTTTGGCGCGTTGCCAAACAACACAACCAAAACCGTAACTGTCAAAACAACTGACGGCAATGATGTTTCGTTTGTGGAAATCGTTAATATAAGGTGTTCTGAAACGGGTAGTGGCGGACGAAATGTAACCGACAACTGCTGGATAACTGGTGGTGCGGTAATGAGAATCAATTGCAATACAACATACGATGCCAGTGGCACAATCATGATGGTCACAGTCAAATATACCAAGGGTTAAGGAGGGGAATTTTATGAAAGTAATTAAGTATACCCGCCGTACTTGCGTCAACCGCGGCACAGAGGAAAGGCCGAAGATTGAAGAATTATCTTCCTATGTAGAAATTCCATGTAAAACACAAGCTGTTTACGATGCCAATTATTCCATTGCGGAAAAGGAAGCGGTTCCCGGTACAATTGATGCGGCAGGTGAATTTGACCCTGAACCCGAAGCTCCGCCCACAGAAGCGGAACGGATCACGGCGTTGGAAGAAGCGTTGGACATGCTCTTGAGTGGGGTGACGGAATGAAGCCTGATTTGAAAGCGAAGATCCTTGCCTATAACAAATCCGTCAAAGAAAAGGGTGATAAGGCAAGCGACATGGATATACTCATAGCGGCATTTGCCAAATTGCCCTTTGGGCAATTAAAGAAGCTCTTATCGAATGATATAGTGGCGATTCTCGACAAGCATGGTGTAGAAGTTTCGTGATCGGCAGGTCGCAGGACAATAGAAACGAAAACCGGAGACATCTTTTAAGATGTCTCCGGTTTCGTTAGTATTATACCAGAAAGAACTGATTTTGCCCAAAATGCTTAGTGCTTTCGTTTCGACTGGATCCAAGTCTTGGCGGTTTCTTCAATTTGCATAAACGCCGATTCTCTAAAAATGTGTAGCAGTACTGCGTATACACAGAAAAACAAACTTGCGGAAAGTGCTAAGGTAACAAAATCGGAAGCACCTATAAACATAACCCAAGCAGAGGCTAATCCGGAGATAATTGTTGCACCAAGGATTTTTCCGATTTCTTTTATTTTCATCATACCATGAACATCTTTCCACAGTACCCATAAATGAATAACGAGAACCACGGCTTCGGCCGCCAAAGTACCAATCGCGGCACCGGTTGCGCGCAAAGACGGAATGAGGAGAACGTTTAGGATACAGTCCACAACCGCGCCAACAATAGAGGCGTAAAGAACAATATTTTCTCTTTTTGTTGGAATTAGAACCTGAACACCTGTAACGCTGGTTACGCCAATGCAAATTAATGTTGGCATAATTACAATCATTGGGAGAATAGACCCGGCATAACCATCGCCGGACAAAAAGTAAATGCTATTATCCGCATAGATCATAAAGTAGACAGCAAGAGGAATTGAAATTAATAAAACTACACGAAGCGCCTTAGCGGCCATATTCCAAAATTCATCCAATCTTCCCTGCTCATAATAATACGATACTCTAGGCAGTAAGACGACACCCAATGCTGTGACAACGCTGACCAAAACATCTTTGATTTTGATAGCAACGCTGTAATATCCAACATCCGTGTCTGTTGTCATAAAACCAAGCATAACCGAGTCAAGGTTGGTATAAATGGTTGTCGCGCAAACATACGCAAACAAAACAAATATCGGCTTCAGGTGCTTTTTGAAATTGTAGTTACCAACGGGCTTTAGATATACATATTTAGGGATCTGGGATAAATTCATAATGTTAGAACCTACAGCAGCCATTACACTTATGCCACCGTAAATAACATAATCCTCTTTGCTATGCACCAGCAAGAACATGGCCACAAGAGAAATTACCTTAAAGACAAGGGAGCGGATTGTAATGTAGCTATACCGCTCTAATGCCTTAAACAACCACTCCATGCCTACAGCGCCAAAGAAAATTCTCGCACTGGTAATCAAGTACAAGGTTTTTTCGTTTTGGAGTTTTGGAATATAGGCTAAGCAAACAGTAAATAGCGCATAAGATAGTAATACCGTAACGCTCTGAATAACAATCAATTCATGAACAGCCCGTGTTAATTCCAACTTGTTGTCTCGCGCCGCGGCGCATGCACGAATGCCGTGTGTGGGTATTCCTAACTGTGCTAATAACGAAAAATAAGCAACAAATGATGCAGCCATTTGCACTTTTCCATTTCCCTCAGCTAAAAGGATACGGGAGACATAGGGGAATGTTATCAGTGGGAATATAAATGACGACATCGTCAATATCATATTCATCAACAAATTCAGCTTTATTGAAGGTTGTTTGCTTTTGTTCATTTTTTCATCCATTTTGTACACAACCTTAGTGGCAACTCTTGATCCATTCGTTGATCCACTCTAAATATTGATAACCGTTCTGCTGTGTGGGTTCCAGAATCATACCCTCTGCCCATTCATTCCATGCATTCACAAAGACATACTCATCGTCTTTTATGGTCTGCGCATACTGCATAAAGATTTCTTTAGAGGGAGGTGTGATGATGTATCCCCGGAAGCTGTGTCTGGGGGTATTGTCCCAACCAAAGAACATGCCACGGATGATATTCTCTCCGTGCGGTTCTTTGTCGATCATTGTTTGATAAATCTTATTTCCGCTTAAAATCTGTACGGTCCTTAATATTCCCTTTGCGCGAAGCACGGTTTTCAGCTTCTTCATAACTCTCGCAAAGAAGGAATCCACGGGATACGTCAACAGCCTTCCGACAGAAGGCTCAGACAGGAAGCATTTTTCACTCAAGGGTGACATGTTCTCAGAGAATGCCGCAAAAGCATTGCCCTTGACGGTCATACAGAGCTCAATGGGGTAAATACCGTCAAATCCGCTCTCAATACACCAGGTATTGAAGCATTCCAACATTTCATTTTTCTCAGAAAAGCTGGTGTCATAAATCATGAACAGCGGCTTGTTGTCCTTTTTCTCATATCGCGCATCCTGAAAGAACGGCAGCAAATACTCGAAATGCGCTCTCCAATCCGCTTGATTGCCGTATGTCTGTTCCAGCAGAACTTCTCTGGAGCCTTTCCACGCCCGGTTCCAGGAATGGTTTGCCCAGCAGAAGAAGAAAGGCTGGTCAATGTCCGTCCACTTCAAAAGGTTTTCTGCCGGTTCTTCCAACAGCTTTTTCCCCTTAAAGTAATAGTGGTAATAGATCATGCCGGAGATGCCATAGGATTTCATTATTTCCGTTTGCCATGCCACAGTTTCCTTGTCACGCAAATCGTAATAACGGTTGTCCAAAGGAATTAACGGCTGCACGTGGCCCTTAAATAACGGCTTGGCTTTTCGGACATTGGTCCATTCTGTAAAGCCCTTGCCCCACCATTCATTGTTTTCCGGGATTTCATGAAACTGGGGAAGGTAAAGAGCAAATACCTTCATATTAACCCTCCAGAATATCTGCGATTCGTACGCAGGCAAAGCCATCGCCATAGGGGTTGGAGGCTTTGCTCATGCTTTCGTAGGCTGCGTTGTCTTCCAGCAGAAGCTTGAAGTGCTGATAAATCGTCTCTTCGTCTGTACCCACCAGCTTCAAAGTTCCTGCCGCGATTCCCTCCGGACGCTCCGTGGTATCCCGCATAACCAAAACGGGTTTGCCTAAGCTGGGGGCCTCTTCCTGAATGCCGCCGGAATCGGTCAGAATCATATAGCTGCGCGCCAGGAAGTTGTGGAAGTCCAGAACTTCCAAGGGCTCAATAATGTGAATGCGGTCATTTTTACCCAAAATGGAATCCGCGATTTCACGAACGGCAGGATTCATGTGGATGGGGTAAATTGCTTTCACATCCGGATGCTCCTCCATAACCCGGAGAATTGCCCGGAACATGTGCTTCATCGGTTCGCCAAGATTTTCGCGGCGGTGTGCCGTGATCATGATCAAGCGGCTGTCTTTTGCCCACTCCAATTCGGGGTGGGTGTAGTCTTTCCGTACGGTGGTCTTTAAGGCGTCAATCGCAGTATTTCCCGTGACAAAAATGCTGTCTGCCTGTTTGCCTTCCCGCAAAAGGTTCTGCTTAGATTGCTCTGTGGGCGCAAAATTATACTGGCTGATGATACCAACGGCCTGCCGGTTGAATTCTTCGGGATAAGGAGAATAGATGTTGTATGTGCGCAAACCGGCCTCTACATGGCCTACGGGGATCTGTAAATAAAAACAAGCCAATGCTGTTACAAAAGTAGTAGATGTATCACCGTGAACGAGCACCACATCCGGTCTTTCTGTTTCCAGCACATCCTTGATTTTGTTAAGAATATTGGTTGTAACGTCAAACAAAGTCTGACGTTCTTTCATGATCGACAGATCATAATCCGGGATAACATTGAAGGTTTCCAGAACCTGATCGAGCATTTGCCGATGCTGTCCGGTGACACAAACGATCGTTTGTATGGATTTGCGCTGCTTCAGTTCGTTTACCAGCGGACACATTTTAATCGCTTCAGGACGAGTCCCAAAGACAAGCATAACTTTTTTCATTGTACGCCCTTTCTGCAATCTTTGTAATTATTAAAAACGGAATGTATCCTTGAATCCCAGCCACTTTTGATCCTTTTCGGATAACTTTAGAGGCGTACCGTCGGAAAGTGTATAGCCTTCTGCGGATGCGGTGCCGTTATATGTGCCAACCAATTCCGGCCACTGAATGCCGATGGCAGGATCATTCCAAGCAAGACCGCCTTCGTCATTGGCGTGGTAGAAATCATCGCACTTGTAGCAGAACTCGGCGGTATCCGTCAGCACCAGAAAACCGTGGGCAAAGCCCTTGGGGATCAGGAACTGCTTTTTGTTCTCCTCGGTCAGCAGCACACCGTACCATTTGCCGTAGGTGGCAGAACCTGCACGCAAGTCCACCGCAACATCAAAAACGCTGCCCTTGATTGCCCGTACCAGCTTAGTCTGGGGATATTGCTTCTGGAAGTGCAGACCCCGCAGCACGCCCTTGACGGACATAGATTGATTATCCTGCACAAAGGGAATGTTCAGCCCAGCCTCTTCCATATCTCTTTGGCTGTAGGTTTCCATGAAGTAGCCCCGGTGGTCGCCGTGGACAGCAGGGGTAATCACACAAAGGCCCTCAATGCCGCCTACATTCTTCTCAACTGTAATCTGGCCCATAATTATTCCTCGATTTCTTTCAAGTATCTTGCCAACGCATCCTGCCAGGAGGGAAGCGGTTCAAAACCGGCTTCTACCAGCTTGGATTTGTCAAGCCGGCTGTTGAAGGGTCTGGCAGCCTTGGATACACCGTATTCTGCGGTTGTAACCGGGTTGACTGTCATCTGGATGCCTGCCTGCTTAAAAATCTCACAGGCAAATTCGTGCCAGCTGATGTATCCGCCCTCGTTGGTGGCATGGTAATAGCCGTACTTATCTGTCTCAACCATATCCACCAGCAAACGGGAAAGGTCCAGCGTATAGGTGGGAGTGCCGATCTGGTCATTTACCACCCGCAGGGTGTCGTACTTTTTGCTCAGGTTCAGCATGGTTTTGATGAAATTGTTGCCATTCAGGCCAAAGACCCAGGCGATGCGGACGATAAAAAACTTTTCCAACGTGTTCGCCACTGCCAACTCGCCGGCCAACTTGGATGCACCGTAAACGCTCAGCGGCGCATAGTCCTTACAGTCCGGAACCCAAGGTGTTTCGCCCTGACCGTTAAATACATAATCTGTGCTGATGTAGATCATCTTGCAATCCAGTTCTTTGCAGACATTGGCAATATTCTGCGTACCAACCGCATTGATGGCATGAACCTTCGCCTGCTTATCTTCATCCTCGGCCAAATCCACAGCCGTCCATGCTGCGCAGTGAATCACCGCATCCGGTTTCACATCGGAAATTACCTTGCGAACCTGCTCGGCATCGGTAATATCCATAGCCACATAAGGCATAGAGCAGACGGCAGAACCGTCCTGAATGCCGCTATAAGCAGGGGCAATATCACTGCCCACACCTTCATGGCCCCGTTTCGCCAATTCATTCATTACATCGTGGCCCAGCTGGCCGCCGACACCGGTAACAAAAACTTTCATGCAAAACCCTCCCGCTCAGCGGTTAGAATACATTTTCTCGTAATAATTCTGGTACTCGCCGGAAATGATGGTCTGCCACCATTCCTTATTGTCCAGATACCACTGGATGGTCTTCTTGATGCCTTCCTCGAACATGGTCTCAGGCAGCCAGCCCAGCTCATTGTGGATCTTAGTAGGATCGATGGCATAACGCATATCGTGACCCTTCCGGTCGCCCACATGGGTGATCAGGCTTTCGGGCTTGCCCAGCTCCCTGCAGATGATCTTGACAATTTCGATATTCTGCTTTTCGTTGTGGCCGCCCACATTGTAGACCTCGCCTACCCGGCCCTTGTGGATGATCAGATCGATGGCCTTGCAGTGATCCTCCAC
This sequence comes from Oscillospiraceae bacterium, assembly GCA_017408725.1. The sequence continues at coordinate 30,189 of JAFQUA010000050.1, read as the reverse complement.
ATACAGCCAGTCACGGACATTCAGGCCCTCGCCATATACAGGCAGGGGCTTGTCCGCCAAAGCATTGGCGATCATCAGAGGAATCAGCTTTTCGGGGAAGTGATAGGGACCGTAGTTATTGGAGCAGCGGGAGATGGTCACGGGCAGGCCGTAGGTACGGTGGTAGGCCATGACCAGCAGGTCTGCGCCTGCCTTGGAGGAGGAGTAAGGAGAACTGGTATGAATGGGGGTCTCCTCGGTAAAGAACAGGTCAGGGCGGTCCAGCGGCAGGTCGCCGTAGACTTCGTCGGTGGAAACCTGATGGTAACGGGTGATGCCGTACTTACGGCAGGCATCCATCAGCACCTGGGTACCCAGAATGTTGGTCTGCAGGAAGATCTCGGGATTCTCAATGGAACGGTCCACATGGCTCTCAGCGGCAAAGTTAACAACGATGTCGGGATGCTCTTCCTCAAACAGCTTGTAAACGCCCTCGCGGTCGCAGATGTCCAGCTTCACAAAACGGAAGTTGGGATTGTCCATAACGGGAGCCAGGGTGGACAGGTTGCCGGCATAAGTCAGCTTGTCCAGACAGATGATACGGTAGTCCGGGTATTTACCCAGCATATGGAACACAAAGTTGGAGCCGATAAAGCCGGCACCACCGGTTACGATAATAGTCATGACGAAATCTCCTTATTTGTCAATGTATTTTCCGTCCAGAACATCCTTCAGGTACTGGCCGTACTGATTCTTTTTCAGAACTTCGTATACTGCCAAAACATCCTCTTTCGTGATCCAGCCGTTCAAATACGCAATTTCTTCCAGACAGGCGATTTTGCGGTGCTGATGGGTCTCAACGGTTTTGACAAAGTTGGTTGCATCCACGAGGCTCTCATGGGTTCCGGTATCCAGCCAGGTAAATCCCTGACCCAGCAGTTCTACATTCAGCTCACCCTGCTCCAGATAAATCCGGTTCAGATCGGTAATTTCCAGCTCGCCCCGGGCAGAGGGCTTCAAATTTTTGGCATACTCCACCACCCGGTTGTCATAGAAGTACAGTCCGGTGACGCAGTAGTTGCTCTTGGGCTTGGCGGGCTTCTCTTCGATAGAGATAGCACGGCCCTCTTTATCAAATTCCACAATGCCAAAGCGCTCGGGGTCATCAACATAATAGCCGAAAACAGTAGCACCCTTGCCGGTCTCTGCATTTTCAACAGCGGACTTCAAACGCTTCTTCAATCCGTGGCCTGCGAAAATGTTATCGCCCAGCACCATGGCGGCGGTGTCGTCGCCAATAAAGTCGGCACCCAGAATGAATGCCTGGGCCAGGCCGTCGGGGGAGGGCTGCTCTACATAGCTTAGCTTCACGCCGAACTGATGTCCGTCGCCCAGAAGTTGCTCAAAACGGGGCAGATCCTGAGGCGTGGAGATGATCAGAATATCCCGAATGCCTGCACTCATCAAAACGGACATGGGGTAGTAGATCATGGGCTTGTCGTAGATTGGCAAAAGCTGTTTGGATGTGACCTTGGTTAGCGGATAAAGTCTTGTACCGGAGCCGCCAGCTAAAATAATACCTTTCATTGTTGTTCCCACCTTTTCGTTATGTGTTCTTTTTATCGAAATGATTTTCAATTAACTGGATTGCGGAAGCACACCGTTTTTCCCAGGTGTTGTCATTCAGGAATTGGGTTTGTGCCACGGTGTCATATTTTGGTGCAAAACCGTTTTGTACCAGTTCTTCCATCAGCGCGAGGAACTCTTCCTCGTTGCGGTAGAAGTAAACATAGGGAGAAAAACGATCAATCTCCGGATACCAAACCGAGATTACACACTTTCCGTAGCAGATATATTCATACAGCTTTACGGGGTCTACCGACAGGATCACATCATTGACTTTGAAGGGCATAATCAGTGCGTCATAGTCCTTTACATAGTCCTTCAAATCGTCATGCTTGATGATACCTTCAAAATAGATGCGGTTTTCATCCAGCATTTGCTTGAAGCCTTTCTCGTCACTGGAAAATTTTGCGGCGGAGAACGGTCCAATCAATCGGTATTCCAATTGCGAAAACTGTTTTGTGCTCTGGGTCAGCTTCTCGAAATCAAACCAATGCTCGATTGCGCCAAAATATCCGACGGTATAACGGTCCTTGATGCAAGAGGCCTTGGCAGGCAGAGGCGCTTCCGGAACAAATCCGTTTCGCACGACATGGGCATCCTTCATTCCGGGCACCGCTTCTGTCAGCTTTTGGCTGCTGCAAATGCGAATATCTGACCGGGAAACCAAAATTTGTTCGTCCCGGCGCAATTTCTCCTTGTTCTTTTCCGGGGCCAGTGCGACATGGTTATCCATGCAGTCATAAACTACGCAGCCGGCATACTTTTTAGGAATGAATTTACCAAAGCTTGCGTAAGAACACCAAACAACATCGCAATCTTTGATATAGTACCGGATGGTGGCAGCGAACACGAAATCATTGAGTTTGGTGATTGCATCGATTTTTCCACCGCCCCGGAGCTGGGGGATCTTTACTAATTTCTGGGGTTGAGGATTATGCAGGTCCTCGCTCTTGGCCAACAAGAAGTACCGGTCCAAAACAACGCAGTCAAATTTTTTGTCTAAGCCTAAAGCCAGCATCTGGGAACGCTGGAGGATCCAGTCCCAGGGAGTGTTATTCAAATATAAAACTCTAAGTTTATTCTTTTTCATATATCTATCAATCGTATTTTGCTCTGTAGGATCTTCTTTCGCAGCCAGACCTAAAAACAGCCAAAACCAGGGAGCGGTACAAACAAAGTCAAAAACATTACTGGGAATGGCTTGTATCAGGCAGCCCAAGCACACAAAACATGCGCACGCGGAAATATCCGTCTTCTTTTTGGTCAGGTTGGATACGCTTGTAATAATGCCCCAAGTGATAAAAGCGACACAGAAAACAACACCCAGCAAACCGGTTTCGATTATGGTTTTCACATAGAAACTATCCACGACGGCAACTTCGGCCACGGTTCCGTGTGTAATCTGCGCCGTTGTTCCAACGCCGATTCCTAAACCCAGCGGATGTTGGATCGCAATGGAAAGTGCATTGATCCATGTTGTAATACGGTCGTAAGAAGAAAGATTACTAAAGTCGAAAATAGAGAGAATGCGGTTTCTCAAATCGCCGATAATCGACACGTTTCCGATGTTCAGCATAACCAGCAGGAAAGCGATCACACCAACGATCAGCAGCTTATAGCCGGTCTTGGGTCTAACAAAACAGAACGCAATGACGATGACACCCAAAAACAGCCATGCGCCTCTGGACATGCTCAAAACCACACACACCAGGAACAGTGCAAGTGGGGCTAAGCGATGACGGTTGCCACTCATCCATTGCGCAAGGGCGCAGGCAACCGCAATGGCAAAGTAATTGCCGCAAACATTCGGTGTTAAAAATACGCTGACCATTCTGATGTAGGTCCAAGGATTTACGGTGTTGCCGGAAAGTCGGAACAGTTCACAATACTGCGCAGGCCGGAAAACATAGACCGTAAGGCCCACAATGCCCACAACTGCGGCTGTGCGAATATAGGTATCCATGATTTGCTTGCTGGACAGATCACACTCGCCATACCGAATGATCAAGTACAGCACGGCAGGAATCGCCACATAATGCAATCCCGTGAGGCCTACTGCCAAGTAGCCGTTGAGAACGGAGATCACAGCGCCAACGGCCCAGTTTACAATGAAAATGATCCAAAGCCAGTCTAATTTGCGGATTTCCGGTTTGCGCTTAAGCACATCCACAAGGGAAAGAACCGCCATGGCAGCAATCACGAGATCGCGAATATAATTGAAAATCTTTAAATCAATTCCGATGTTAATGATCGCCACGCGCAGTAATGAATAGAAGGGTAGGAAGAGCAGTAAGAAAACCAGTGCCTTACCGTTGAATGTTTTTGTTTTGGTTCCAAGATGGACCACCTTTGCAATCAGCGCGGCAATCAGGAGCACGAAGCCATACTTCATCCACAGCGTTGCAGTGGTTCCAATCAACAGAAACAGCCATAATAGAGCCTGCTTTGAGATGCTCATCGAGATTTTTTCAGAAAAAGCAATTTCCAGATTTTCTGAAAAGTTAACCTTCCATTTCCTCATTATGCAGTCTCTCCTTAAGCTTATTTAATGTATCCGGGGTCAACGGGGTGATCAGCAAATCCTTATTCTCAGCTAAAAACTTGCTGTCGATTTTGCTGAAATCGATTTTACATAAGTGCCGGATGGTATCTTCGTTGAACCGGTAACGTATCACCTTAGCCGGTGCGCCTGCCACAATCGCATAGGGAGGAACGTCCTTTGTTACAACAGAACCTGCGGCAATCACCGCGCCTTGTCCAACGGTTACACCGGACAGGATAATAGAATTCATGCCGATCCAGACATCATCACTAATTGTGATGGGACCCTTGGTTGTTGAGACATCGCCCAACTCATAGAAAAATGTATCGAACGGGAAGGTGGACAACCGATCCATAATATGGTTTCCGCCCAATATAAACTTAACATCTGCTGATATTGACACATAGCTACCGATTTTCAGGAATTCCTGATCGGAAGAATAGTTATAGACGATCAAGCTTCCGTAGGTTTCATTACCCACGCTCACCTTGTTCGCATCAAACACTTTTTTAGCAGATGTACGGTTATGCTTGTTTTGCTTTCTCCATTTCAGACGAAAAAAGAACAGCTTCACCAATCTATTTATCATGCAAACGCTCCTTTAACACAAGCACACTGGCGTATAGGGCCATTTCAACCATGGTAAGCACAAAAAAAACTTTTGCAAATGCCATCATTGCCCATGAGAGATTTCTGTATTTTTTCAAAAACAGCAGCTTGCTCTTCAAAAGCCGTTTCTTGCCGGTCAGCGTTTTTGAAACAGTAACTGCTGAATCCACATGACGATGCTCAAACGGAACTGTTAACGAAACATACGAACCGTATCCTGCCTTTTGCATTTTGCAGTAAAGAACCTTTTCTTCTTCATACAGGAAAAATTCTTCGTCATACATACCGTGCCGGAGCATAATTTTCAGATCGATCAGCAAAAAGCATCCGGGGATCACATCCACCGGAACCTGATCCTTGCCCTCAAAATAGGAAGCCGGATAGTAGCGCTTTTTCAAAAGCTTATTAAAGATTAGACTGGTACTTAAAATGTCGTGCAAATCAGATGTATAGCGCCAGCCGTTTACACCCAAATAGGTTTCCCGTGCGCCCACCACCGCGCAATCCGGGGTGTTCATCATGGTGTCCAACATTTTCTCGACACAGGCATCACTGAAAACCACATCGGGGTTTGCGATCAGCACATAATCAGCGCCCAACTTCTCCGCGGCACGAATACCCACATTGTTTCCGTATCCGTATCCACCGTTTTTGTCGGATTCAATGTATACAAATTTATCATTGTGGTATTCTTGCAAACGCGCTCTTGAATCATCGGTAGAACAGTTATCCACGACAATGATGTGAGCGATGCTGCTGTATCCTTTGATCGCATCTGTAAGAGACAGTGTCCTTTTCCAGTCATTATAATTTACAATGACGCAGGCAATTGTCTTGTCCATAAAGCATCTCCGTTTCAATACCGCTTTGCAGCAATTATATTAAGCCTTCTGCCACAGATCCTCATAGAAAGCCGCCAACCATTGGGCTGCAGCATAAATATCGTATCCCGCCTGCTGAATTTGCTCGTAGGCAACAACACGGTCCTTGGGCGCGTTTAGCGCAGCGGTAACCCACTGCTCCTCGTCTAACGGGAGAAAATGGCAATTTTCTGTCACCTTTACCAATGGCGGCACCTGATCGGAACAAATACACCCCAAACCGGCTGCCTGCGCTTCGATTGCGGCAAGACCTAAGCCTTCCCACAAAGACGGGAACAAGAAGAAATCTGCCGCCTGCAAAAGCTGAGGAATATCCTGCCTGCTGCCCAAAAGCAAAATCGCATCATGAATACTCAGTTCCGCGATCTGCTGTTCGATTTGCTGCCGTAATTCGCCGTCACCGATCAGCAACAGCTTCGTGTCAGGGTTGCGCGTATGAATCTTTTTGAATACGTTGAGCAGGAATGTGTGGTTCTTAGAGGGGTGCAACCGGCCTACATGTGAATAAACAGTGTCATTTTCACCAATGGCAAGAGCTTGTCTGTAAGACTGCCGTGTTTCCTCGTTAAAAAGGTATGCCTTCGCATCGACAGCATTTCTCAAAAGATAGTGCCGGTCGCATTTTACGATTTTATTGCCAAACAGCCACTTTCCTGCTTCTTCAGAGCAGCTGAAAAAGTAATCTGCCTGATAACGGAGGGGATATTGCAGGACTTTTTTCACAGCGGAAACAAGGCCTTTGCCGTTGGAGGTGCTGTGGCTGTGAATGATGGTTTTCAGTCCGTGTTTTTTTGCTATGGGCAAATAGATGCTGGCATAACTGCGCACATGAGAATGCAAAATTTTATACTCCGGGTGCTCCAGGAAGAACTGATTCCAAGCTTTTTGCACTTCCCTGATGTTATGCCCGACAAAAGTCGGCACCGAATAAATCCGGGAGCCAAGTTCACGAACGGCAGCAGCCAGCTCATCTGATTCCGGACGGTCGACGATAAAGTCAAATTGGACTTTGCTCCGGTCTATGGCCCGCAGCAAATTGATGACCAAAACTTGAGATCCGCCGATTCCCAAATTTCCAATCATATGCAAAACTCTTACTGGTTCCATTTTTATCTCCATCACAGATTTTCCTTATACCATTCAATTGCTTCAGTAAGGCCCTTGGCAAAATCATATTCCGGATCATATCCCAAAAGCTTTTGTGCCTTTGAAATGTCTGCGTTGCTGTGCTTTATATCGCCTTTGCGGTCAGGGCCAAAGTTAGGCTCAATATCAACTTTCAAGGCTTTTGTAAGGTTGTAGTAAATATCGATCAGATATTCTCTGCCGCCATAAGCGATGTTAAATGCCTCACCTGCAACCTCGCTTGGCGCAAGACAAGCCTTCAGATTTGCTTCAATGACATTTTCAATGTAGGTAAAATCGCGGCTTTGCTTGCCGTCACCATTGATGGTCGGCTGTTCACCGTCAAGCAGCTGCTTAATAAACTTCGGAATGACGGCGGCATAAGCGCCATAGGGATCCTGTCTGCGGCCGAATACATTGAAATAACGCAGGCCGTAAGTGTCAAGACCGTAGTGTCTGGTGTACTGTTTTGCCCATTCTTCGTCGCACCGTTTGGTCAGCGCATAGGGGGAAAGCAGATTGCCCTCCCGGCCTTCTGTTTTGGGCAAGTTAGGCTCATCGCCGTAAACAGAGGAAGAAGATGCGTACACAAATTTCTTCACGCCATTTTGTCTTGCGGCTTCCATCATATTGAGGGTGCCTTGAATATTATTGACGCAATAGAAAAGGGGCATCTCGATAGACCGGGGAACGCTGCCCCAAGCGGCTTGGTTCAGAACGAAATCCACACCTTCGCAGGCTTTCATGCAAGTGTCAAAGTCTTTGATGTCACCTTTGACAAATTCATAGTTGGGATTATTCTGAAACATATCCACATTTTCTTGCTTGCCTGTGGATAAGTCGTCCAAACAACGAACCTTATATCCAAGCTTCAAAATTGCTTCACAAAGGTTGGATCCGATAAATCCGGCACCACCGGTAACGAGAAACAATGAATTGTCAGGAAAACGCAGATGCTTATAGCCCATAATCATAGCCTCCAATACAAATATCCGGCAGTTTCGTATTCGTTTCTGTTCAGCAAGCCCTTGATGTCCAGCAAAACCTTTTGACCCTCGCCAAAGAACTTGCTTATATCACTCATGCTAAAGTGCGCGAATTCGGCATGGGCAACAGCCAGCACAACGGCGTCCATGCCGGTAATGGTGCTCATTTCTACGAATTCCACACCGTAAAGATGCTTGGCCTCCGCTGCATCCGCTGCAGGATCTGCGATAACAGGCTCAATTTCGTATTCCCGCAGTTCCTTCACGATGTCAAAAATCTTTGTGTTGCGGGTATCCGGGCAATTCTCCTTGAAGGTAAATCCCAAAATTGCAACCTTGGCATTTCTGACCGGCTTTCCGGCTTTTATCAGATTTTTTACCACATTCTCCGCCACATATTTGCCCATATCGTCATTGATGCGGCGTCCGGCCAGAATAACCTGGCTGTGGTAACCAGTCTGCTCCGCTTTGTAGGTGAGATAATAGGGGTCTACGCCAATGCAGTGTCCACCCACCAAGCCGGGATAGAACTTCAGGAAGTTCCATTTGGTTCCGGCTGCCTCCAGAACGGATTTGGTATCGATACCGAGCTTGTTAAAAATGATGGAAAGCTCGTTCATGAATGCGATGTTAATATCTCTCTGGCTGTTTTCAATGACCTTTGCTGCCTCAGCCACTTTGATGCTGGAGGCTCTGTGCACACCGGCATCGACAACCAGTTCGTATACCTTTGCGATTTCCTCCAGGGATTCGTTGTCCATGCCGGAAACAATTTTTGTGATTGTTTCCAGTCTGTGGACCCGGTCGCCGGGGTTGATACGCTCGGGAGAATAACCGATCTTAAAGTCTACGCCGCACTTCAGGCCCGACTCTTTTTCCAGGATCGGCAGGCAAACTTCCTCTGTTACGCCGGGATAAACCGTAGATTCAAATACTACAATGCTTCCCTTGGTAAGATTTCTGCCCAAAATGCGGCTTGCGCCTTCAACAGGGGTCAAATCGGGTGTATGGTCATCATGTACCGGCGTTGGAACGGCAACAATATGGAACTTTGCTTCCCGCAGTTTGGTTTCATCGGAAGTAAATTCCACAGTAGTGTTTTTGATTGCCTCATTTCCGACCTCGTTCGTCGGATCGATACCGGATTTGTACAGTTCGATTTTTTTAGCGTTCAAGTCGTAGCCGATAACCTTAACCTTTTTTGCAAAAGCAACTGCGATAGGCATACCGACATAGCCCAGACCAACGAGGGATAACTTTTCTTCTCCGCGTAGAATCTTTTCGTAAAGAGACATTTTAATTACTCGCTTTCTTTAATAAATATACCGACTAAGTTCTTTCCAGTTCGGTTAAATAAGCATTTACCACAATCGCACGGTCAAACTCCCGTTCAACTTTCGAACGGCCTGCCAAACCCATGCTTTTTCTTCGTTCGTAGGGCATGTTTATGAACGTTTCCATAGCGGCCGCAAGGGACTCGGCGCTTTTTATATCACAGCCCAATCCCGATACATTTTCGTCAAAGGTTTCGATACAACCGGGAACTCTTGTTGCAATGACCGGTCTGCCGGATGCAGCGCCTTCCAACAGAACATTTGCCATGCCTTCATGATAAGAAGGCAAAACGAGGCACAGGGCATTTTCTATAAAAGGACGCACGTCGGACTGGCTTCCGTGATAAATAACGATATTCTCCGCCACCGCCTGTTCGATTTCCCCGGTGAAGTCTTCGTCATATCCGCCGACGATGTCAAAGCATACATCAGGATATTTCGCTTTGATGGTTCTTGCGGCGGAAAGCAGTTCGCCGACGCCCTTATCTCTCATGACTCGCCCAATGAACAAAAAGCGAATGTTCTCTTCTTCAGCGGGATAGGGAAGCAATGTAAATCTTTCCAAATTTACACCGGAACCGGGGAGTAGTGTGTGGGAACCTCTGACGATTTTTTTGTCCAGCATAAACTTCTGGTTTGCCTGATTTTGGAAAAAGACCCGTTGTGCCTTGCGCAGACCAAAACGGTAGAGCATCAGCGTTATCTTCTGCAGCATGCCGCCGTTTTCCACTGCGGTACCCAGACCGGTGATATTGGGGGCATAGGGAACGCCGGACAATGCGCAGGCGAGGCCTCCATATACATTTGGCTTGATGGTATAGGTAAATACCATATGCGGTTTGATCTGTTTCAATATTTTGAAATAATGCAGGATCAGCTTAAGATCCTTTGCAGGATTTGTGCCGCGCCGGTCCATATCCGTGGGACAAAAGTGACAGCCCATCTGCCGTATTAACTCCACACCGGGGTCATCGGGTACAGAGACATACACTTCATGTTTTTGCGCAATCAGCGCCTGCAAAAGCTCTCTGCGGAAACCGTATAGGCCATCGGCATCGTTTGCCAAGATTAAAACCTTCATAATCGACTCCTATTCGTTGCCCGCCCAGGCGTTTTGTTATTACTGTCCACGGGAAACCATAATCTCGTTATATTTCATCATGTAGATGTTCTCGTCATACATTCCGATACGCTTTTCGTTTGCCTGACCGCTCAGATTGTTTAGAATCAAGGTCATATGGTCACAGCCGCATTCGTATGCATGGGGATAGCCGCCGCCAAAGCGGGGGTTGACCTCGGAGATGTAGTACTTGCCGTTCACATCAAAAATATCGATGTCGATCTGGCCGGACCAGCCGCTTTCTTTTGCAAACTTCTCGATCAGCGCGAACAGCTTTTCATCCTGAAAGGAAACGGCCTTGTCCGTTTCGCCGGCGCGCATGACGATCTTCTTTTTTGTGAAGATGGAAACCACCTCGCCGCTGATCATGTCAATATACACATCGGCGCCGATCTCCTGACCGTTCAGGAACTCCTGGATCATCAGGTTGTCGTTATGGGCAAACAGCAGATCAACGGTTTCTTTGTCGTATACCTTGGAAATGGCAGCGCTGGCGCTGCCCCGGACAGGCTTTACAAATACGGGATACTGGATCTTTCCGGCTTCCACATCCGCGTAAAACGCTTCCTTGTCCACATAGCTTTTTGCACAGCGGTAACCCATGGCGCACAGCCACTCATACATTTCCATCTTATCCAGCGCCCGCTCACACAGTTCATAGGAAGAACCAATCACCGTAACGCCCAAAGCGGCAAACGCATCTTTGTGTTTTGCGAGCAGAGAAAGCTCCGGATCGATCAAGGAAAGGACACCGGTAATGTTTTCTTTTTTGCAAATATCGAAAACAGCATCTATGTATACTTCGTCGGTCATACGGGGAACTTTGTAAAACTTATCGGCCTCATATACAGCAGGCGCAAGCTCGCTCATATCCGTTGCGATCACATTGCCTTTGCCGTTCATTGCACGCTTGAAATACTGAACTACTTTGTTCCGGGTTCCGGCACTTAAAATCAAAATGTTCATAATTCCATTCCTCTATAGATAGATTTCTGTACATATTCCTCCGGGGACCAGGCGTTTCTTATCTTCTGCAAGGTCTGTCCGTCGTTTACATATACATCAGGAAAATACTTGATAAACAAAGGGGTCAGGCACATGGTGTAGGCTCCAACCTTTTCGTAAATGATCTGATCGCCCACACACAGCGCAGGCTCGTCTTTGGCTGTGAAAAGGCGGTCATGCTCCATGCAGGTGTAGCCGCAAACAACCTGTTTGGGCAGGTTTTGAGTTTCTTTTTGGCGTACATAATGATGGAAATAGCCGCTCTTGGTCATGAGGGGATCAATATTGGTTCGCGAGCCGTCTGTGATCACAAAACGGTTATATTCTGTGTCTTTTATATCAATAACTGTCGTGACATACTTTACAGGCGCGCCAATTACAGCCATTCCCGGTTCCACGATCAGCATTGTGCTTTGAGGGTCGAATTTGCCCTTCAAAATATCTGCCATCAAAGCAATGTAATCGGCAAATTGCGGTTTGGTGGGCAGGCCACCGAAAAAGCCGCCGCCCACATCTACATAGTCCAATTGAAGATCGTATTTATCTGCGATGCAGCAGGCCGTCTCCGCAATTGCCCGGTAGATGTCCAGCCCTCTGCTTTTGGAACTGGTGTGCAGATGAAGACCGGAAATCTTAAAGCCCTGTGTCTCCAATTTCCGGAGGGCTTTTTCAAATTCTCCGTTTTCGTAGCAGAAACCGAATCTGCCGCCTTCTTCGGCGCACTGAGATTGCCCGGGACAGCTTTTTTCAATATCGAAGTTAACACGCAGGCCGATTTTGCCGACTTTTGTTTCGGCGTCGCTCAGCCAGTCCAGCTCCCGCTGGGAATCGATGTTAACAATACAGCCATTGGCTAGGGCTTCCAAAAATGTCTCTTTTGTCTTGATGGGTCCGTTATAGATGATTCGGTCCTTTGCTACACCAATGTACTTGGCCAGATTGTACTCATCCTCGGATACAACCTCGGCGTAGCAGCCTAGGGCATCAAAGTGAGAGATCACCCAGGGCAGAGCGTTGGTTTTGTAGGAATAGCCGATGATGCTGTTTCCCCAATGGGTGTCCAGCGCATGCTTCAGCTTATGGAAGTTATCATCTAACTCTTTTTGATCGATAACATAATACGGTGTCTTCATCGCCATCTTTCGTTTCCTCAATTCACTCCGCTGAAATCTTCCATGGTTTCGGATGTGGCGGAACTGATCCCGTCACGTACAAGGACTTTCTTGACTGTCATAAAAAGGATCTTTACATCACCCCAGAATGTGATGTTGTCTACATATGTGACATCGTAGCGAAAACGCTCCGTCCAGGAGATGCTGTTGCGCCCACTCACCTGCGCCAGGCCCGTGAGACCGGGTCTGACACTGTGGCGCCGCCGCTGTTCCTGGCTATACAGGGGTAAATACTGCACCAGCAAGGGCCGGGGGCCGACGATGGACATGTCGCCAACCAGAATGTTGATCAGTTCCGGCAGTTCATCCAGAGAGGTAGAGCGCAAAATTTTTCCATATTTGGTCAGGCGGACTTCATCCGGCAGAGGATCGCCGTTTTCGTCGGTTTCGCAGGTCATGGTACGGAATTTGATCAGCTTGAAGATCTTCTCGTCCTTGCCCGGGCGCAGCTGGGTGAAGAAAGGGTTTCCTTTCATCTTGATGGCGCCAAGTACGGTAAGGATCAGCAGCACCGGCGAAAGCACCATCAGCGCACACAGGGACAGTATGAAATCAAGGACACGCTTAAAGCATTTTGCGTACATTGTCTTCTCTCCTTATGTTTCAGTCAAAGCAACCGCGGATGGCTTGGATGATCACATCCTGCTGCTGGGGAGTCATTTTGTTATCGCTGGGCAGGCACAAACCCCGATCATATAGATCCATTCCCACATCCGCGGCTTCGCCGGCGATATAGGCATTGGTTCTTGCTCTTCCGTCACCCTCCCGGGTCACAAAACCGTGCATCCGGAAAATGGGCTGCATATGCATAGGCTTCCAGATGGGCCGGCCCTCCGCGTTAATGGCAGAAAGCTTTTCCAGGATCTCTGTGGGACAGGTCTTGCCCGGTTCTTTGCGATACAGCGTCTCTGTTTCGCTGCGAACCTGCTTGCACATGGCTTCTTTGTGGATCAGCAGGCAGGAAAGCCAGAAATTTGGCTCTGTATTTTCTGCGTCATAGGGGTTCATGGTTATAGGCAGGTCTGCGAAGGCTTCCTTGTAGCGCATATAGATTGCCTTTTTCTGTGCGATATGCTCCTCCAGATAAGGCAGCTGACCCCGAACCACGCCGGCGATCACATTGCTCATGCGGTAGTTGTAGCCCAGCTCCTCGTGCTGATACCATGGTGCGTTTTCCCGGCTTTGGGTAGACCATTTCCGTGCTTTATTGGCTGCTTCCAAATCATTGGTCAGCAGCATACCGCCGGAAGAACCGGTGATGATCTTGTTGCCGTTAAAGGAGACGATGCCGTAATCGCCAAATGTGCCGGTCTGCTTTCCTTTGTAGGTGGCGCCCATGGATTCAGCGGCATCCTCGATGAGGGTTGCTCTGTGTTTATCGCAGATGGCGCGGATCTCGTCCATTTTGCCGGGAACGCCGTAGAGGTTTGCCATGACCACATGACGCACTTCCGGATAGAGTTCAAAGGCTTTCTCCAGCGCCACAGGGTCCATATTCCAGGTATCCCACTCGGTGTCGATAAAGACGGGGATGCCACCCTCATAGACCACGGGGTTGACCGTGGCGGCAAAGGTCACATCGGAACAAAATACCTTCATGCCGGGTTGGATTCCGGCCAGCTTCATGCAAAGATGCAGTGCGGCGGTGCCGCTGGCAAGACCGACAGCGTATTTACAGCCGATCTTCTCCGCAGTGATTCGTTCCGCTTCGTTGATGTTTTGGCCTACGGTAGACATCCAGTTGGTTTCGTAGGCTTCTTTGATATATTCCAGTTCGTCCCCGTGCATTGTCGGGGATGACAGCCAGATTTTATTTTCAAAAGGCTTGATTCTCATAATGCACACTCTTGTATTTGGGGTTTTAGCTGATAGGTTGGCACGATTTCTGCCACGAGTTTTTTGATGTCGGTGAGTTCTGAACGGCTGGCTGTATCCAGTTGGGTCAGCTGCTGCCGGAACAGGTTATCATCCATTTCAATAGGCTTACCGATGTGGATCAGTTTATTGTCCGTGCTCTGCATTCCCTCTTCTTTCATGAGAAGTTCTTCGTAAAGCTTTTCGCCGGGGCGCAGACCGGAATATTCCACCTTAATATCCACATCCGGCTCATAACCGGAAAGCCGGATCAGATTCCGTGCCATGGTATCGATCTTAACGGGCTCGCCCATATCCAGCACGAAGATCTCGCCGCCCTTGGCGTAGTAGCCTGCCTGCAGCACTAGTGAGACGGCTTCCGGAATGGTCATAAAATAGCGGATAATGTCGGGGTGGGTAACCGTAACAGGGCCGCCTTCGGCAATTTGCTTTTTGAACAAGGGGATTACCGAACCGTTAGAGCCCAGTACATTGCCAAAGCGTACTGCCACGAACTCGGTTTCGGCTTTGCGGTTCATCATCTGAACCACCATTTCGCACAGCCGCTTGCTGGCACCCATGATGTTGGTGGGGTTGACGGCCTTGTCTGTGGAGATCAGCACAAAACGCTTGACACCGTATTTGGCAGCGGCCAGTGCGGTTTTATAGGTGCCAAAAACATTGTTCTTGATGGCTTCGTTGGGGCTGTCCTCCATCAGGGGGACATGCTTGTGGGCAGCGGCATGGAACACCAGATCCGGCCGGTATTTGCCCATCACATCATCCAGCCGCCCGGTATTGCGGACAGAGCCGATGAGCACTTCCAAATTCAGCTCAGGGCAAGCGCGCTGCAGCTCCATCTGAATATCGTAGGCGTTGTTCTCATAGATCTCAAAGATAATCAGCTGCTTGGGTTTGGCTTTGGCGATCTGCCGGCACAGCTCGCTGCCGATACTGCCGCCGCCACCGGTGACCAGGACCACCTTGCCGGAAATATAGGCAAAGATTTCGTCCATGTTGACCTTGATGGGATCACGGCCCAGCAGATCCTGGGGGTCCACATCCCGCAGCTTGCTGATGCTGACATCCTCGTTTACCAGCTGGAAAATTCCGGGGAGTACCTGAACCTTACAGCCGGTAGTGGCACAGATATCAAGAATCTCCTTGCGGACGGAGGGCGCAGCGGTGGGAATGGCAAAAAGAATGCGGTCGATGCCGTATTCCTTAACGGCCTTTGGAATTCTGTGGCGGTTGCCTACGATGGGAACACCGCACAGCCGCTTGTGAAGCTTACAGGGGTTGTCGTCTATCACACAGACGACTCTGCCTTTAATATGCCGGCTGGTTTCTGCTTCGTTTACCAGCATACGGCCGGCATCGCCTGCGCCGATGATCATGATGCGTTCGGTATCTTTGCTGGGGATAAACTGCTCCAAATAGATCCGCAAGCCCCGGGCCAACCGGTAACCGAAGCGGATCGCAACAGCGCACAAAAACTGAAAAACGCAGCCCAGAATATAGAAAGAATAGGGCATTACACGATAGCCCAGCAGCAGATAGCCGGAAAGGCACAGCGTAAGAACCAGAAATGCGCCTATGGTCCGCAGAAGCTCGTCCACACTGGCAAAGCGCCAGATACTGCGGTACAGACCAAACAGCGAGAAAATAAAGACGGTGAGAAAACACCAAACAACTGAAAAACGCAGGTAATCCTGCAGATAGGAAATCGGTATTGCGGCAAAGCGGAATTCAAAACTTAACCAAAGACCGGAAAAGAAGGCGCAAAAAATGCAAAAAGTATCCAAAATGTTCAGCAAGATGACACGACGCGCCATATCGCTGACCGTGCGCGGGGGTTGAAAACGGGACAACGGGGTCACATCCTAATAAGAAATTGCGAAAGAATAGCTGTTGGCTAAAAATAGGCATAACTATCCAACTTTAATATATAATATCACAACATGCCGTGAATGGCAAGTGGTAAATTCAGATAACACTGCCAATACATATTAAAAAAAGGAAATGGCAGGATTGTGCTAAAAGGCGAAGGTTTTCTCGTTTTACAAAAATGAAACGAGGGCTATTTCGCCCTCGTTTTTACAGTTCTTCCAAATAAACAATACCCTCAATTTTGCGTATCTTTTCCAGAAGCTTGGCGTGATCGCTCCGCTTTTGTGCTTTCAGAGCAGCAATGAGTGCCCGGCTGCCATCCTCGGGAATGGTGTTTTCCATCTGCATGGAGGTGATCTCAAAGTTTAGCTCCCGAATGCTGCGCATCAGCTCACCAATGCTGGTCTTATCGGTAAATTCTATGTACACTTCCAAAAATCTGGTATTGCGGTGCAGTCGGTTATCCATACGCTGAAGCAGCGTCAAGACGGAGAATACTGCAAAACCGGCAACTACGGCAGCTTCGTAAAAACCCACGCCCAAAGCAAGACCCACACCGGCCGATGCCCACAGGCCTGCTGCTGTAGTCAGACCTTTGATCTGATTATGCTTAGTTACGATGATGGTGCCGGCACCCAAAAAACCAATGCCGCTGACCACCTGCGCACCCAGACGCATGGGGTCACCGGCTTGTGTGACCTGAAACAGATATTGGTTGGTTAACATAATAAGGCAGGCGCCAACGCAGACCAGCATATAGGTACGCATACCGGCAGGGCGGTTTTTCAATCCCCGCTCCAGACCGATGACACCGCCGAAAATCACAGCCATTACAATTCGCAAAACAACAGCAAGATATGTCACTTCCCGCAATTCCATATGCATACCCTCCAATTAAGTCTTTTATATCGATACAGTTTATGCGCAAAAGAGTGGAATGTCAACCCCAAAAGTGCCTTTTTGTATGTATTTTGTGCTGAATTGTTCTTTAACTTGGGATAGCTACCTTGAGTTTAAAAACCGGGTGTGCTATAATTTCATAAACGATCATTTACAGAACTCCATAACAAAGCTGCCGCCCATCGGGCGGCAGCTTTGTTATGGAGTTTGAATTACACCATTGCGCAGGTGATGATGGCCATTTTGTAGACCTCATCGGCGTTGCAGCCACGGGACAGGTCGTTGATGGGAGCAGCCAGACCCTGCAGGATGGGGCCGTAAGCTTCAAAGCCGCCCAGACGCTGGGCGATCTTGTAGCCGATGTTGCCGGCTTCGATGGTGGGGAAGATGAAGGTGTTGGCGTAGCCGGCAACGGGAGAGCCGGGGAACTTCAGCTGGCCGACCTCGGGAGCGACAGCTGCGTCGAACTGCATCTCACCGTCGATCATCAGATCGGGAGCCATCTCCTTGGCAACCTTGGTAGCCTCGTTGGAAAGCTTTACAGTGCCGCCCTTGCCGGAACCGTTGGTGGAGAAGCTCAGCATAGCGACTTTGGGCTCGATGCCGAATACCTTGGCGGTATTGGCGGTCTCGACAGCAACCTCGGCCAGCTTGCGGGCTGCGGAAACGGTCACATTGCCTTCCTTGTCCACGCTGTCCTCATAGCTCAGGTTGATGGCGCAGTCACCCATCGCCAGCTTCTCTTCGCCGCGAACCATGATGAAGCAGGAAGAAACCAGATTGGCGCCCTTCTTGGTCTTGACCAGCTGCAGAGCGGGACGGACGGTATCAGCGGTGGAGTAGGTAGCGCCGCCCAGCAGAGCGTCAGCATAACCCATCTTCACCAGCATGGTGCCGAAGTAGTTGCCCTTAGACAGAGCAGCGCGGCACTCGTCAGCGCTCATCTTGCCCTTGCGCAGTTCCACCATCTTCTCGACCATGGCGTCCATGCCTTCGTAAGTAAGAGGATCCAGAATCTCAACCCCCTCAATGTTGAAGCCGCCGGCGGCAGCGTTAGCCTTAACGGTCTCAACGTTGCCAACCAGAATGGGGGTCAGGAAGCCACCTTCGACCAGACGGGCGGTTGCTTCCAGAATACGGGCATCGTGGCCCTCGGTGAAGACGATCTTGCGGGGATTAGCCTTCAAAGTTTCGATCATTGCCTGAAACATGATAATCATTCCTCCAAATTTCGGGTCTATGCCCGTATTTTTACAGCTTAATTATACTATAACCTTTTCCCGTGTGCAACTGTTTTCAAAAGTTTATTTTCTACAGCAGTAAGAGAAAATTAAACAATCCGTAAACATTGGCCTCTTGCGGTTGAAATCCTGTTTTTTTGCAATATAATGATACTATCTTAACCAAAAGGTGATTGTACGATGAACGGTATTGGCGGTTGGTTCCGGCAGCTGGGCACGAAAATGTCCTCCGGATTCCGGCGGTTTATGATGGGCCGCTACGGAACGGACAAACTGAATACGTATATTCTGGGCGCAGGTGTCATTGTCTGCCTGCTGACCATGCTGATCCCGTGGGTGGTTGTGGATCTGGTACTGAGTCTGCTTTCCTATGTGCTGCTGTTCTGGGCTCTGGGGCGTACCTTTTCCCGAAATACCTATAAGCGGTATCAGGAAAACCGGCGGTTTTTGCTGTTTCTGGACCGGATCAAGGACCGGGAGTATAAGTATTTTAGCTGTCCGAAGTGCCGTCAGCCGGTGCGGGTGCCCAAAGGAAAAGGCAAAATTGCCATCACCTGCCCCAAGTGCCGGGAGCGGTTTGTCAGAAAATCTTAAAACGAAACCCGCGGGGCAGTTCAAACCCCGCGGTTGTTTTTAATAAACGCAAAGATTATAAAAAAGCTGGAAAAATACTGAAAAGTATGATATACTGCAAAGAAAGCACATATTTGTGTTTGGCAAAAGAAAAGGAGTGCACATGATGCATATAGAGAAGGTAGCCTATGCGTTTCGCATCAGCGGACAGCCGGTTTCTTGCATAAACTTTGGTCACGGACATATCAATAGCACCTTTAAGGTGACAACAGATACGGGAAAAGAGTATATTCTGCAAAAGATCAATAAATATGTTTTTAAGGATCCTATGAAGGTTATGAGCAACGCCAGTGCTGTCACGAACTATATCCGTCAACGGGTGGCGGATCCCAGAATGGTGTTACACTTCATTCCCACTCTGCAGGGCAACTACTGCCACCGGGATCCGGAGGGAGAATTCTGGAGAATGTACAATTTTGTGGGTGGATTCTGTTTGGATGCACCGGAGAGTGACGAAGACTTCTACCAAAGCGCGTTGGCATTCGGCAGATTTCAGAGTCAGCTGGCGAACTTTCCCGCAGAAACATTGTATGAAACAATCCCGGAATTTCATAACACGGTGGATCGCTACCGGCAGCTGAAGGAATCTATCAAGGCGGATAATGTTGGTCGGGTTGCCAGTGTGCAGGAGGAGATTAACTTCGCACTGGAGCAGGAGGCACAGTGCAGTATTTTGCAGAAAATGCGGGAAAATGGCACAATCCCCCTCCGTATCACCCATAACGATACCAAGCTCAATAACGTCCTGCTGGATAAGCAGACCAGAAAGAGTCTTTGTGTTCTGGATATGGATACCGTTATGCCTGGACTTAGTGTCCATGATTTTGGCGACTCGATTCGTTTTGGGGCTGGAACCGCGGCAGAGGATGAGCCGGATGCTTCCAGGATGAAGCTGGATCTGAACAGGTTTCGGGTGTATACCAAAGGATACCTGGAGGCGGCAACCACGCTGTCGGATGTGGAGATCGAAAATCTGGCGCTTGGTGCGCTGACCATTACAATGGAGACAGGTGTCCGGTTCCTGAAGGATTATCTGGACGGCGACATCTACTTTAAGACAGCCTACCCGGAGCACAATCTGATCCGCGCCCGAACCCAGTTTGCCCTTGCTGCTGATATGAAACGCAAGTGGGAGCAAATGCAGCAAATTGTTCTGGATGTGGTCAAAGAAACACAAAAATCATAAGAAAGACCTGCACAGACCAAATGGGTGCTGTGCAGGTTTTTATATAACAAGTTCAACGACGCTGAATTTCAGAGGTGGTGTTCTTTTTCAACTTCGATTAGTGCCTTGAAAACGGGCAGACTCTTTTGGATCATGTCATAGCTGACACAGTAGCAGATCCGGAAATAGCCGGGGCAGCCGAAGCCATCACCGGGAACAACCAACAAATCCTTCTGCTTTGCTTTTTCGGAGAAGGCATTTGCATCGCCGCCGGGGGCCTTGATAAACAGATAGAATGCGCCGTCAGGCTTGGCCATTTCATAGCCCATTTCTGTCAAACCCTCGTAAAGGGCTTTTCTATTACGGTCATAGGCAGCAAGATCGGGGCGCAAATGCGTGCAGCGGGCGATGACCTTCTGCAGCAGAGAGGGAGCGCAGACATGGCCTGCCGCTCTTGCCGCGCCGGCAACGGCAGCGTAGATGGCGGCGCTGTCCGTAGCAGCTTCGGGAACATACACATAGCCGATACGCTCACCGGGCAGGGACAAGGATTTGGAGTAGGAGTAGCAGATGATGGTATCCGGGTAGATCTTGGGGATAAAGGGAGCGTAGGCATCGCCGTAGACCAGTTCCCTGTAAGGCTCATCGGACACGATGTAAATGGGGTGACCGAACTCAGCGCTCTTGCGCTTCAACAGAGCGGCCAGTTTTTCCAGCGTTTCCTTGGTGTAGACCACGCCGGAGGGATTGTTGGGGGAGTTGACGATGATGGCCACGGTGTTTTCCGTCAGCATTTCTTCCACAGCGGCAAAATTGATCTGAAATCCGGGCACATCCGGCGGAACAACCTTAAATGTGCAGTCCGCTTCTTCCGTAAAGGGTTTATACTCCGGGAAATAGGGGGCGATGGCCAGAACTTCCGCATTTTCCACCGCCAGCGCCCGGAAAACCGCCACCAGTTCCGGCGCTGCGCCACAGCCGATAAACAGATTCTGGGGCTTCACACCGGCATCATAGCGGGCATTGAGATCATCGGCGATGGCTTGACGGGTGGCAAGATCGCCAATGGCGGAGGTATAGCCGTGGATGGCCAGCGAATCGGTATCGGAAAGGATATCCCGAATGGCTTGATTCACTTCCGCAGGTGCGGGGATAGAGGGGTTGCCCAGGCTGTAATCGTAAACATTTTCGTTGCCCACGATGGCAGCGCGGCTGCGTCCGTATTCAAACAGCTCCCGGATGCAGGAACGGTTTGAGCCGAGAAGATAGGCATTTTGGTTGTACATTGTATTTCCTCCTTATAAGTAAAGGGGCTGTCTTGGATCGTAGCCCTGGGGTTTATATGTAACGGAGCCGATGGGCTTGCCGTCAATGCCAAATTTGGGATGGTAGCCGAATAAGTTTACATAATTCAGAAGATCGCTCTTTTCCGCTTCCATTTTTTCCATGACCGCCACCGTTGCCAGCACATCATCCACCGCCCGGTGGGAATTTTTCACCGTTCCGGTCAGCCCGTAGGCATCGATGGCGTTGCACAGCTTATGGGGATAGCTGCGGCGGTCTTTATAGACAGTCAAAAGATCCAACTTGTCCTTGCCTTTGAGGATCGCGGGATCGCCGCTTCGCAGCAGCAGATAAAACAGAAAACTCAGGTCAAAATGGGCATTGTAGGCAAGTAACAGCGTGTTTCCGGCAAACATCTCCGCAATATCACGGCAGATCCGCTCCTTGGAAATGCCTTTTTCCAGAATATCCATGGTGGAAATGCCGGTGAGCTGCTCGATCTTCGGCGGCACGGAATTGCCGGGGGTCAAGGAAACGAGCTGATCGTACTCCTGCACCACTACCGCTTTTCCTTCCTGCTGCTCCACCACCACCGCGGCGAACTCGATGATCTCATCCCGGGCAAACTGCAAGCCGGTGGTTTCCGTATCAAAAAGTACCAACCGGTCATATTTTTCAAAAAGCAGCTCAAATGCCATGTCATTCACCTCTTGTCAGCGCCAACGCGCGACGGAATTTGCTTTTTTCTTCCGGCTTAAGGCCGTATTTTTGTGCAAAGGCTGCGGCGTAAGCCTCCGCTTCCTTCCGGCTTCCGGATTTCAGCTCCACTTCCACCTCGCACAGCTCCTCTTCCCGGTGACCGCCAAACAGCACTCCCCGATCCACCGCAATCTCCACCACGCAGTTTTCCAGTTCGACGGTTTTTGCCAGACGGGTAAACCGTGCGCCGCAGATGGCCTTCAGCCCGTTCTTTGTCAGCATGGGCAGGTTAACAGAACAACCGAGTTTACATAAAACCGGAATGGCGGCTATAATATCATCACATTCCGTTTCCCATTCACCCCGAAGATTGTCTGTTTCCGGTGTTTTTACCGTACAGACGGAAACACCGTTTTCCAACCGGCGGCGCAATGTGATGCGACGCTCGGACAGTGCTCCGTCAGCCGTGTCATAATAGGTGGTTTCCATGGTGATGAGCGCAAAGTCGCCAAGATCTTTCAAAATACCATCCTGCTGCGCCACCGTGGCGGCGTATTTCAGTTCAAATTCTGCACCCATACTGCTCTCCTTGGGGGTAATTTACCATATTATACACCCAGTGCTCTTACTATGCAAGAAACTTTCTCACAAAACCGATTACGACAAAAAAAGCCCCACCCTTCATGGTAGGATTGATTGTGAAAACAGGGAAAGGAATGTGGTACAAATGATGGTTTCACTGGGGGTCTATGTCCGGCGGGGACAACGGGTCATGAAGCGGTGGCTCCTGGACCCCAGAATACATACACTTGCCCAAAGCGCCGCCTATCTTCTGGCTGGCTTCGGTATGAGTGCCGCCAGTCTCGGCAACCGCTGTCAGCCCTTGGCTCTGGGGCTGCTGTGCGCTGTGACCGGCTGGCCGGCGCTGCTGATCGCCTCCGGAAGCATGGTGGGTTATTTATTTTTCTGGGGCAGCGCCGGTGCGCAAGGGGTCGTGTGGATCATGGCCGGGGTGCTGGCGGCGACACTGCTGGGCGGACGCTCCTTTATACGGGATACTCCGCTGCTGCTGCCAGCACTTTCCGGCTTGATCATAGCCGCTGTGGGGTTGATTTTTCAGGTTTTGAATCAGGATACCACCCCTATCGCTCTGTATCTGCTGCGGATCGCCGTAGCGGCAGTGGCAACGGGGCTGTTTTCCGTTGCGGTAGAGCGACGGGATCCGGTGGTGGATTGGGTGGTCTGCGCGTTGGCGGTTCTGGCGCTGGCGCAGATCAGCATCACGCCCTATGTAGGGCTGGGTTACATCGCCG
The DNA here is from genome assembly GCA_017408725.1 of Oscillospiraceae bacterium. Next base: position 6,831 of record JAFQUA010000050.1, on the reverse strand, counting down.
CAGGCCTGCTGACCTGCGTGGGGGCCTTTCCCGCAGCGGCACTGGCGGGGCTTGCTCTGGATCTGAGCCAGATTACCCGGGTACCCATGACCGCAGTTATGAGCCTTGCCTATCTGTTGCGCCTGCTGCCATGGGGCTCAAAAAAGCTTTACTACGGCGCTCCTGCGGCGGTATATTTTCTGGTGATGGGTCTGTGCGGCATCTGGGATCTGACACCGCTGGCGGGATTGGTGCTGGGGGGGCTCGCCGCTTTGCCCCTGCCCGTCAAGCCGGATCTCTCTCACCGCCGCGGCGAGACCGGCGTGGCGCAGGTGCGGCTGGAGATGGCATCTACCGTGCTGCGGCAGGCGGAAGAACTGATGATGGGCGTGGACGAAGTGCCTATAGATGAAGGAGCACTGATCACACGAGCGGCAGAACGGGCCTGCAGTAGTTGCCCTTGCCGGAAAAACTGCAAGGAAGATCCCACACAGATGCCCTCGACACTTCTTCATAAACCTCTGGGCAACGGCGCGGATCTTCCTACCGGCTGCCGCAAGACCGGCAGGCTTCTTCAGGAGCTTCGCCGCAGCCAAGAACAGTTGCGTTCCATCCGCGCTGACCGGGACAGGCGGCAGGAATACCGCTGGGCAGTGGTGCAGCAATACCGCTTTCTTTCTGACTATCTGCAGGATGTATCCGACTCCCTCGCCCAGCGGAAGAATCCACCCCAGCAGTGGTACCAGCCGGAGGTGGCGGTATGCACCGCCAGCAGAGAAAGTGTCAACGGTGACCGCTGCTACTGGTTTGCGGGGGTGGAATGCCGGTATTATATTCTTTTGTGTGACGGCATGGGCACCGGAGAGGAGGCTGCCCGGGAAGGCAAGCAGGCAGGCAATCTTCTGCGCAAGCTGCTGGCTGCCGGTTATCCAGCGGAATATGCCCTTCGCACGGTAAACAGCCTATGCGTCCTGCAAGGCAAGGCCGGCATCGTGACCATAGACCTTGCGGAGCTGCGGCTGGATACCGGAAAAGCGGTGCTCTACAAATGGGGCGCAGCACCCTCTTACCTCATCTCCCGGGGTGAACCAATAAAAGTCGGGACAGCTGCGCCACCGCCGGGGCTGTCGGTAACCGATGCCCGGGAAACGGTGGAGCGGCTGTCCCTGCGCCGGGGAGAGACGCTGGTTTTGCTGAGCGACGGCGCCGGCAGAGAGGAGGACCTGCGCCTGCGCTGGGAACGGGCCGGGGAGCCCGTTGGGGAATTGGCAGCCAGAATTCTGGAAACCAGTCAGGCGGATGGCAGCGACGATGCCACTGTCGCGGTGGTTCGTCTTGTTTCGTCACCTGTGTCAACATAATACCACGACGAAAGCACGAATGCTGTCGAATCACAAGATGTAGGATAATAATTTGCAGAAATACCACAATATTTTGATTTTGGGGAAGAAAAAACCCGCAGGTCAGCCGACCTGCGGGTTTCTATTATCTTCTTTTTGCGAGAGGTTCGGATTTTTCCTGAATCAGCAAAAGGTCTGAGATGATGGAATTGGAAAGTAAAAAGCCTTCCGCACTGAGCCGCCAGCCGCCATCAGTCTTGAGAGCATGTCCCCGGCCGCGGCATTCTTCCAATTTTTCTTCCAGCGGGGCAAAGGGCAGCAGGTATTTCTTTTCATATTCCTCTTTATTGATGCCCATGGTAGTCCGGAGCCGCATCATCAGATACTCGCCGGCCCGCTCCCGCTTGGGAACATCCTGAATATCCTCCAGCACCTGTCCGCCGCCATGGATTCCCTCCACATAGCCGCGAAGATCCCGAATGATCTTAAAGCGTTTTCCCGCAAAATCAGAGCTAGCATCGGGGCCGAAGCCCAGATATTCGCCGCCAGACCAATACTTAAGATTATGCTTGGATTCGTTGTTCCTGCGGCAGAAATTGGAGATCTCATACTGCCGGTAACCCTTACTACGCAGGATCTCCACCGTGGCAAGGTACATATCCGCTTGAGCATCATCATCCGGCAGGTTCATAAACTCCCGGCAGGTATAAAGGGGCGTTCCCTCCTCTACCTTAAGTCCATAGCAGCTGATATGCTCCGGCTTCAGCTCCAACACATGGCGCAAGGTCTCCTGCCAGCTTTCCAAAGTCTGTCCGGGCAAACCGTAAATGAGATCCAGAGAAAGATTTTTGAAGCCTGCTTTGCGGATCTTCTGTACGGCACTGACCGCCTGCTCATAGTTATGGGGTCTGCCGATCTTTTCCAAAATGATATCGTCATCACACTGGACGCCAAGGCTGACCCGGTTGAAGCCCTCGCTGCGCAGTTTCCGCAGAAGTCTTGGGGAAATGGAATCCGGGTTGGCTTCAAAAGTGATCTCCGCGTCGGAAGTTACATCAAAATTCTTGCGGATGGTCGATAGAATCGTGGCAAGGCCGTCCGCGCCGAAGAAGCTGGGCGTACCGCCGCCAAAATAGACGGTATCCACACGGTAACCGGGAGTCTGGGGTCCGGTTTCCCGGATGTGATCGCAAATGGCATCCAGGTAGCTATCCAGCAAGCGGTCATTTTTCTCCGTCAGGGAGTAAAAATCGCAGTACTGACACTTGCTGCGGCAGAAGGGTACATGAATATAGATGCCCAGAGGCGTCTTTTTTTTGCGTCCGAGTAAGGCCATAAGGCACCTCCAAAGTCATAAAAGTAGTAAGATAAATGATCGTTTAGCGGCGCACCAAGGCTCCCCTTGTCAGGGGAGCTGGCACGGTGCTAGCCGTGACTGAGGGGTAGTTTCTCTCCCTCCGAGCGCCGTTCGGCGGCCCACCTCCCTCGTCAGAGGGAGGCTTTGGTGCGTTTCTCTCGTAACATAAACGATCATTTACTAATAATCAGTCTTCGTCCAGCTTGAGGACAGCCATAAAGGCTTCGGAAGGAACTGCCACCGTACCGAAGGTACGCATCCGCTTCTTGCCTTCCTTCTGCTTCTCCAGCAGTTTTTTCTTTCGGGTGATATCGCCGCCGTAGCACTTGGCCAAAACATCCTTGCGCAGGGCCTTGATAGTTTCACGGGCGATGATCTTGCCGCCGATGGCCGCCTGCACCGGAATTTCGAACTGGGCGCGGGGAATATTCTCCTTCAGCCGCTCGCAGATCTTTCTGGCCCGGGGATAGGCATTCTCCGCAAAGAGAATAAAGCTCAGGGCGTCCACAATATCGCCATTGAGAAGAATATCCAGCTTTACGAGCTTTGAAGGGCGGTAGCCGATGAGCTCATAGTCCAAGCTGCCGTAGCCACGGGTGCGGGATTTCAGTGCGTCAAAGAAATCGTAGATAATCTCATTCAGCGGCATTTCGTAATGCAATTCCACACGGTTGGCATCCAGATACACCATGTCCTTGAAATCGCCACGGCGGGAAGTGGCCAGATCCATGATATTGCCCACATATTCCTGGGGGGACATCAGATTGACCTTTACGAAAGGCTCTTCCGCCAGTTGGATCTCCATGGGATCGGGATAATCCAGAGGATTGTCCACCATTATGGTCTCGCCGGTGAGCTTGGTGATCCGGTAGACGACGTTGGGGGCGGTGGTAATGAGGTCCAGATTATATTCCCGCTCCAATCGCTCCTGAATGATCTCCATGTGCAAAAGGCCTAAGAAGCCGCAGCGGAAGCCGAAGCCCAAGGCAATGGAGCTTTCCGGCTCGTAGACAAAGGAAGCATCGTTCAGCTTAAGCTTTTCCAGCGCGTCCCGCAGGTCCTGATACTTGGCGCCGTCGGCGGGATACACGCCGGAATAGACCATGGGCTGCACCGGACGGTAGCCGGGCAGCGGCGCAGCGGCAGGGTTGTCCACAGTAGTAATGGTGTCACCCACTTGAGTATCGGAAACGGTCTTAATGGAGGCGGTGATGTAGCCGACTTCGCCGGCACCCAGCGCGTCCTTGGGCTTTAGTCCCCCGGGACTCATGTAACCCACTTCCACTACCTTGTAGCTTGCCCCGGTTGCCATCATTTTAATATCCATACCGGGTCTGACGGTGCCCTGCTTGATACGGGTATAGACGATAACGCCCCGGTAGGAATCATACTGGCTGTCGAAGATCAGCGCCTGCAGGGGGGCATTGCGGTCGCCCTCGGGGGCAGGGATGCCCTTGACGATCATCTCCAGAACAGCATGAATATTGATTCCGTTTTTGGCGGAGATCTCCGGTGCGTCCTCGGCGGGAATACAGATAATATCCTCGATTTCCGCCTTGACTTCGGCAGGTCTTGCAGAGGGCAGGTCGATCTTATTGATGACCGGCAGGACTTCCAGACCGGCATCGGTGGCAAGGAATGTATTGGCAAGGGTCTGGGCTTCTACGCCTTGGGATGCGTCCACCACCAACACCGCGCCTTCGCAGGCGGCAAGGCTGCGGGAAACCTCGTAGTTGAAGTCCACATGGCCGGGGGTGTCGATGAGATTTAGGTCGTAAACCTCGCCGTTATTTGCTTTATAGGTCAGCGTTGCGGCAGAAGCCTTGATGGTAATGCCCCGCTCCTTCTCCAGATCCATAGAGTCGAGGATCTGGGTCTCCTGACCCCGGTTGTCTACCGCGTTGCATTCTTCCAACAGGCGGTCGGCAAGGGTGGATTTGCCGTGGTCAATATGTGCGATAATGGAAAAATTACGAATGTGAGAAAGTTCTGTCATGTTGTTTACACCTCATAAATAGGCTGCATAGGCATACTATGTCATTTTCTTAATTATAGCGAAAGATTTCCAAAAAGTAAACTGTATGTTTTCGTCATTTTCCGGGGAAACTGTGTTTAGACTGCGACAAAAACCGCCGAAAGCTGCAAATTTTGAAAAAAATTCTTAAAAAACCCCTTGTCAAAGGCAGAAAATCATTATATAGTCTTACAGCACAAAATTAAGCGATATAAGAAAAAGAGGTGCATATACATTGAGCAACCTAAAAAAGGGAGCCACCAATTCCGCAGAGGATCTGCAGGCCGCACTGCAGAGCCTGATCGCACAGGGCCACAAGGACGGCATGATCCGTGCGGAAGAGCTGAATTCCCATCTGGAAAAAATGGATCTTTCCCCCGAAAAGATTGAGGAGATCTATGACCGTTTCGAGGCCATGAACATTCAGATAGTCGGCGCAGAACTGGATCTGGGCGATGATCTGGATCTGATGGACAGTCTGGAGGATGATATTGCTCTTTCCGGTGTAGACGATGACGATCTGGTAGACCCTGTGGATCTGGCTGCTGAATACAATTTGGATGATCCTGTCCGTATGTATCTGAAGGAGATCGGTCAGGTGCAGTTGCTGTCTGCCGAGGAAGAAATTGAACTGGCACAAAGAGTCAGCGAGGGAGATCAGTTTGCCAAAAACAAGTTGACAGAAGCGAACCTGCGACTGGTGGTCTCCATTGCCAAGAAATACTCCGGCCGTGGACTGCACATTCTGGATCTGATTCAGGAAGGCAACACCGGCCTCATTCGCGCAGTCGACAAATTTGACTGGACAAAGGGAAACAAATTCTCTACATATGCCACCTGGTGGATTCGGCAGGCCATTACCCGCGCCATTGCCGACCAGGCCCGGACCATCCGTGTTCCGGTGCATATGGTAGAGGTCATCAACAAGGCTACCCGCTGCAACCGCAAGCTGGTACAGGAGCTGGGCCGTGAGCCTACCGTGGAAGAGATCGCCAAGGAACTGAATCTACCCGTTGAGAAGATTATCGAGGCAAACCGTACCGCCGCCGATACCCTGTCTCTGGATACCCCCGTAGGCGATGAAGAAGATACCTCCATCGGCTCCTTCGTGGAGGACGAGCGTACTCCCGGCCCCGCCGACGCCACTTCCAACGCATTGCTTGCCGAGGCACTGAAGGAAATTCTGGACACGCTGACCGAGCGCGAGGCCGATGTACTTCGGATGCGCTTTGGTATGTATGACGGCCGCACCCACACCCTTGAGGAAGTGGGTCAGATCTTCGGCGTTACCCGCGAGAGAATTCGCCAGATCGAAAACAAAGCCATCCGCAAGCTCCGCCACCCCAGCAGAGCTAAGAAGATCAAAGATTTTTATTGCTGATAACAGCACCAATTTCATAATGACAAATCATAACCATCGCCACTGTGTATTTGTCAAAAAATTTAGAAGCCCAGTTCAGTACAAGACTGAACTGGGCTTCTAAAAATATGGTGTTTTTCAGCGTCTACTTTATCTTGATCGATGCACTTAGCCGGTAGTTTTGACTTAATTAACCGTTTTCTTCCATTTCCTTCAGTGCGTCCTTGCGGCTGAAGTTGGCGCGGCCCTTCTCGTCGAAGCCCATGAACTTGACCCAGGTCATGTCGCCCAGATTCAGAACATCTTCGACCTTTTCCACACGGCGGTTCTCCAGCTTGGAGATGTGCACCATGCCGTCGTGACCGGGAGCGATCTCAACGAAAGCGCCGATGGGCAGGATGCGAACGACCTTGCCGTAGTACAGCTTGCCGACCTCGGGAACGAAGCAGATGTCGTCCACCATCTTCTTGGCGGCGTAAGCGGCGGCGGAGTCCACAGCGGAGATGAATACGGAGCCATCATCCTCGATGTCCACCTTAGCACCGGTGTCGGCGCAGATCTTCTGGATGGTCTTGCCGCCGGAACCGATAACTTCGCGGATCTTATCCACGGGGATGGTCATGCTGATCATCTTGGGAGCGAACTCGCTGACCTCGGCACGGGGCTCGGGAATGGCCTTCAGCATAACTTCGTCCAGAATGACCAGACGAGCCTTGCGGCAGCGCTCCAGAGCGTCGGCAATGATCTCCATGGTCAGACCCTTGTTCTTCAGGTCCATCTG
>JAFQUA010000049.1 GCA_017408725.1 Oscillospiraceae bacterium | reverse complement strand
GGAGTGATGGCACTGCCGCTGGTTACTCCCTCCGGAGCAAATCTTGCGAATTTGGTCTCAAGCGTAAAGTTGGTAATTTGGGTTGCATAGTCCAACGCGCCGGCAGAATCCATCGCACTTATGTAAGCAAAGGTAGGATCCGAGGAGCCGGTGCCGCGAGTAACGGTCAGTTTGCCGTCCGCTACGGTCACATCGCCCTCTTTGTTCTTTCCGACGACGGTATTCCATACATAACCGCAGTCCCAGAGGCTGGTGGTACGGGTCTCGGTATGGGCTGCGGTAAAGTCGTCAGTAAGCAGGTCGCGCTCCGCAGCGCTGGCAGTAGTGGAGAAATTGACAGGGATCAGAACCATAGAGATGGCCAAAATCACCGCAATTACCCGGCGTGCACCCATGCCTACCATTTGTTTAATGGTTGGTTTACTCATGCTAACACTTCCTTTTCATAATTTGGAGTATATCCAAAACTTATTGTATCACTGTTCATTCCAAAAGCAAAGTATGAATTTTGTATTAAACATTGTGAATCTTGCTATTCTTTCTGTTCCCCCTGCCCCGCGGCAGAATTATGTAATCCGACGGAGACCAATACTCACACATCCGGATGCCTTGTGCATACTGAACAAGATATCCTACCCTGTTTTTTCGCAACAGAACAATATGTTGGGATTGCGCATTCCGTTCGCAAAAGCCAATGACCCCAACAACGCATAGTAAAACAGCCAGATAAAGCAGCATGTTCATATCCGACAAGCCGGTATTGGTGTAGTAGTCACTTTCCTCCACGGGGCCGTATTTATCAATACCCATCACCAGAACTGTGGTAATGTCCTGACGGGGGAAATACTCTACGCCATCTCTTAATGATGGTTTTGGTTACAAATCCATCGCCCTGTTCGTCCCCCTGATGCAAAACAGTGGACTCCAGAATCTGGAGCCCACTGAATACCAATACCAGCAGCAGGATTAGGATGGAGATGAAATACGCAATGTTTCTTATATGTTTGCTTCTTTTCATTTTCTCACCCTACCCGCCACACAATAAATTTATCTTTGGAATTTACGCCAGCTATAGGACAATCCCACGATTCCAACTGTGGACGCTGCCATCAGAGCAATCCACAGATCCATATGCTCACCGTATCTGTCAACGGTTTTCGGCGGTATCTCGCCCTCTTCTATGACACAGAAGGCAACCGGGCAATCATCCTCAAAAACGCAGGTCAGTGTTCCGTCACCATTGTTGGTAACGCTTTCAATCTTCTTCCAACTGCCGTTGGAGGACCCATCCTTCGAATAGGTCATAACGTCAATTACAGCATCCTGATTTACTTTCAGGTCAAAGTTAACGGTCAGGGTAAGCCCGGCTCAGCCAGTTTTTCCTTGCGACCGCGCTTCTCTCCCCGGCACGCAGATGCCTTGAAACTGAGATCTGCCAATTCCCGGATCACATAATCTTCCTCAAGTGGCAGCGTCATGGTTCCGTCAGACAGTTTTTTATAGACATCCAGCAAAAGGTCTCTCCTCCTGGTAAATGTCTGTCGTTTTTTCTGTTGCCTGACGAACGGATGTAATCACCAGACAGTCAGCCACAGACCCACCATCAAGCACTGCTTTGTCAACATCCGGCCCATCCTTATAGCTAATGCTGGGAACAAAGGTATCATTTGTTGCAAAAACAGGGCAGGCAAGTACCATGCACACCACCACCGCAACCACGCATGATATCCATTTTTTTCATAGTCGAGCACTTCATTCATAAAGCCAACAATTAAACATCCAAAACTCTACGCTCACACTCACAGATTGCAGACAGTACGCTGCTGCCCATCTTTCTCTCAATGTATTTCACCGCCGTGCCCAAATTCGGCCTTCTTGTATCCTGATTATGACAATCAGAGCCAAGCAATTGGATTTGTCCCGCTTTGAGCATTCTACGCGCCATGGCGGCAGTAGACCGGTTGAGGAAAAACTCCGCATTTGCTTGCACAAATACCGGTAGCTGTGCCAGTTTTTCCGGAATCCTGTGGGTTTTCAGCGGTGCAATATAACGATCAATATGTGCAACAATGGGGAGTATCCTCCGCTTAACCCAGATCGCTTCCAATTCTCGGTAAAAATCCTCGGGCCAAGGCGCAGATGGCATTTCAATTAGCATGCACCCTTTTCCCCCAATTGTCAATTGGGGGAGAAAATCGGATTCGCTCATACCGCGGTAAAAGTACACTTCAGCACCAACCAAAAGGGTCGGCAGTCCGCAATGCTTCTTCATTTCCTGCCGCAGCCGCAGCTCAGCCTGTGCACGTTTTTCAAGAAAATGCGCTGGATCGTCGTACCGCGGATAAAAATGAGGTGTCGCAACCACGCAGGCAACGCCCTGCTCCGCTTCCATCCGCAGCATAGCAATGGATTCCTCCAGAGATACGCTTCCATCATCCATTTCCGGCAAAATATGACAGTGCAGATCACTTACCATAGAATTCCTTACTTGGCCATGCCTTCCTTGTGGGCATCGTTGGCATCAGCATAGGCCTTTTTATAGCTTCTGTCGTAATATCCGCGGTGATATTTTTTGTAATAGTGGTTTCTATAACCGTATCCGCCTTTGCTGTCGACGGTGCAGTTAAACACCACACCCAGGATTTTGGTATCCACAAACTCAAGCTGACGGACAGCCTTATTCAGCGCGATGCGGTCGCAGCAATTCTGCCGGACTACAATCAGCATACCGTCGGTCAGCTTCGCAGCCACCAACGCATCGCCGACTTCGCCCACGGGCGGAAGGTCAAGGATTATGTAGTCGTAGCTTTCACGCAGCTGCGCCAACATCTTTTCCATCTTCGCCGAACCCAGCAGCTCCATGGGATTGGGAGGCATACGGCCAGAAGAAATGACATGGAATGCGTACTCATCGCCCTTAATGCCGCAGCGCTGGATTAGTTTTTCACCATTGATTTGGCCGGTAAGAAAATCCGATAAACCGGGCATTTTTTGCACCGGAAGCTTTTTTGCCAGAGAGGGGCGGCGCATATCGCACTCGATCAGCAGCACACGCTTGCCCGTCTGGGATGTGGTATATGCAAGGTTGATCGCAGACAGAGACTTACCTTCACCGGGCACCGCGCTGCAAACGCCCACGATCCGGCATCCGCCTTCGTCCACAAAAGAAAACTGAAGCTTGGTTCTCAGCAGCTTATAAGCCTCTGCCGCAGCAAAGTTGATACCACCGCCCACCAGCTCCACCCGGTCGTTATCCTTCGCTTTGATCTTGTCATTTGCACTTTTTGTTTTGCCGTATTTGTTATGGCTGTAATAACGGCGGCTCTTGGAATTTGCCTCCATATTGGGCACCGCAGCAAGTACTGGATAGCTGCAGCTCAGGGATACATCCTCTTCCGTGCGGATCGTGACATCCAGAAGCTCCCGCAAGATGATCAGTCCAGCCGTCAGCGCAAGGCCCAGCAGGCAGCCAATCAGGGTGTTTTTAGTATAGTTGGGTGAACTGGGGCTGGAGGCCACCACAGCAGCTTCCACCACCTTGGCAGAATTTCCATCAGTAATATCCTTAATCCGGTTCGGCAAAATATAACTAATGGCGGAGGCCACCTTTTCAGCCTCCACAGGATCCGGGCTGGTGACCACTACCTCAAACACCTCCGTATCATTCACAGCTTGTGCTGTGATCATGTCCTTTAGCTGGCTGTAAGTCAGATCTATCCCGGCATAGTCTATGACATCATTCAGCGTCTCTCTGGTATTGAGGATCACAACACTCAAAGAGGACCAGGATTTGTCATTGGCATAAAACTTCGCTGCAGACTGGTACTTGGGTGTTACCAAGAACAATGTGCCCAGAAATGTTGCAATCGCACACACAACCGCCACAATACCCAGCAGCCAGGCCTTGCTTACCAGAGCACCGAGCATTCGGGATAGATCTATCTCGTTTTCCTCGTTTTGCTTATTGATTATTCTTTCGTCCATACGAGCCCCCATAACTGCCATATAAGGCAACACACTTTTACTGATTTATAATTAATATTTTATCACTTATTCCAAGGATAGTCAACATTTTGATTCTGCTGTGCCCCATAACTTCCGGACCATTTTTCGCCCCCAGGCATAGGCGAAATCAAACAATGCTCGTGTCCCCTTTGAAAATATTCCATAGCTCTTGCAGTTCATTGATGCCGGTCTTGCCGACACATTTGCCCAGCATATACTATCCATCTTTATTAGTTTACCATAGAATTCCCCACATTGCAAGGCAAAACACAAAACCACCCTGTAGTATTACACCGGCACTCCAGCACCGGACAGCGCTTCTCCATTAAAAAATACTGGGGACCACAAATGTGATCCCCGGTGCAATATTAGAAAAATTACTTCAGGCTTTCCTCAACCGCAACCGCCACGGAAACGGTCATGCCGACCATGGGGTTGTTACCTGCGCCCAGGAAGCCCATCATCTCAACGTGAGCAGGGACGGAGGAAGAACCGGCGAACTGTGCGTCACCGTGCATACGGCCCATGGTATCGGTCATGCCGTAGGAAGCAGGACCTGCAGCCATGTTGTCGGGATGCAGAGTACGGCCGGTGCCGCCACCGGAAGCGACGGAGAAGTACTTACGCCCGGTCTCCATGCACTCCTTCTTGTAGGTGCCGGCAACGGGATGCTGGAAGCGGGTGGGGTTGGTGGAGTTACCGGTGATGGAAACATCCACACCCTCTGCGTGCATGATGGCAACGCCCTCACGGACATCGTCAGCACCATAGCAGCGGACATTGGCGCG
>JAFQUA010000048.1 GCA_017408725.1 Oscillospiraceae bacterium | reverse complement strand
CTGTTCCCCACAATGAAGCCTCAAGAGGGAAAAACCCAGTCATAACAAGGGTTTTCGGCCCCTCAAATCCAAGTTGACAACAAATTGACAACAAATTCGCAGATGAATGTGAAGCGTTGTGAAGCAAAATGAATTGTTGTCAAGTTTCGTACGCAATACAGCACTACTGCTGAGAGGACACTTTTTGAGAGAAATCTTAGAAAAGTGTCCTCTTTTTTTATTTGCCGCGGCAACCTCTGTCAGAATCAAGAAGAAAGGATTTGTTGTCATGATTAACGAACGGACAAAAGCTTATTACGAATTGAAACAGAGGAACGATGTGCGAGAAAGTGCCAAAAGACTGCGCAGACAATTTCTGCGATATAAAGATGCTGAGATCGTCTACAGCATACAGCACAAGAAGCTTTTGGAGCTTGCGGGAAAAGCCGGGGCGATTTATCGGATGGACGGCACAGTTCTGATCAACCGGGATATTTTCGATGAGTATCTGGAACAGTTCCATGAGCCCAGCACCCTTATCACGGAGGAGGGCGAGGAATGAGCGGAAATCTTTGGATGTTTTCAGACATGCTGGACGATGAAGACATTGAGATGTTGAAACGAGATTATATTACCTATTACCAGGGCGCTGATTATTACGGATTGGGCTTGAAAGTGTTTACAAGAATGGCCCATGAAGCAGGAGCCGTCTACAAAATCGGAAAAAAGGTTCTTGTTCGCCGTGAGATCTTTGAGGAATACCTTAGGATCGTATGGCGAAAGAAAGAAGAAGAAAGGGAAGCATCTGAGGCTCCAAAGAATTTGTTCAGAGAAGGCGTGTTGGTCGAGGAAGAAGAAACAGGGAGGATCGATGTTCGATTTGGACTGGATGATTACTTCGGTGGACTGCGCCATGGAACTCGTTTGGAAGTGTTCGTAGACGGAGAGTGGGTCCAAACAAAAATAGAGATGAAGGATGGCTGGAGGCTTACCGGGATCCCAACTGATCAGTTACCCGGGCTTATCGTAAAACTCAAATGCTGATTACCAAGGGCGGCAAAATTGCCGCCCTTATTTTTTTACTGCTCATTCGAGATTGCCGGGATACAGAGGCTTTTTCCAAGTGTAAGCACTTGGATGCTTCTGTACCTTGACAACCGAATAGTCTTTATCCTCTACGGTTCCGAAACGGGGAGCGGCTATCCGATTGCGTGGCGAGCAAAACCATGAGCACTAATATGCGGGTTGCAACCGCATAACGCGATGATCCGTTCGGAGATAATGAGACTTCCGTAATTCGCGGCCCGGTCACAATGAAGACGGGGAGATGAGATATCTATGGACCTGTTCGCTGCAGGCAGAGGATAAAGATTTATAAACAATGAAAGTTTGGAGGTGTAAAGAATGCAGTGCTTGCTGAAATATAAATGGGTGAAGTTGATGCGCTCCCATCTGCCGGAAGGCAAAGGCATTATGGGCGCATGGGCTCGCCTTGCAGCACGCGCTGCATTCCGCAAAGGAGAAGCCTCCTATTGCGGCCACAGGAACGCTGTAAGCCCCGGAATGTGGGCTGGAGGCGTTGTAGGGCTCAAGAGTATCCTTGGCCTTAAAAGCCGCGTAAAAGCCTTAGAAACCCTTGAAAAGCTATCTGAGCTGGGCTACGTTCAATATGAGCTGAATGAAGAGACAAGGAAACTGACCTATCAGATAGCAGATTGGGTTATGGAATGCTCCGGTGAGGAGTGTATGGACGGAGCGGTGTATGCAACCGATGGGTATGGCTTTTTGTGTATGCCCCGAAACATCACAGACCGCCTCGTTGAACACAACTACATATTTGAGGAAGCGGACGCATGGCTGGATCTTTGGTGCCACACGGTATCGGAGGATCCCAGAAATGCGTTTTCGTTTTTGGCGCCGGTCTGCCAATTCGGAAAGTTCGGAGCCATATTGACATTGGAAACTTTGGGACAGCGATGGAATTGGGAAAAGACAAAGGTATGGAGATTTATGAAAAAGCATGGGGGTGTTTTCTCTCTGTACCGTCTGCCCGGTTCTTATGGCTGCCTTGTTTTTAATCGTCTGTATCCGACGGGAGCAGAGGTTTCATTGCCTTCCTGCGAGGAAGTCGTGCGTATTTTGGATGAAATACGCATTTGTGCGGCGAATGTGACCAAGTGCGGCTCTGAGCATGAGCATATGAGCAGAATGGTTGCCTGGTTCAGCAAGAGAATTCTTGAGGACCATGCACGGATCGATTCGATCGATCCTCAGAAAAACCGCGTTGCACTTTTGCGCCCTATATATCGCGCGTATCTTTCTCAGTGCAGGAATTGTAAGAGTTGTAATTATGACTGCAGCAGTAAGAGTATATACCGAACTGTGACGCAGGATGGTTTTCACATCCGCGGACCGTGTTTGACCGTGGATCTCACAATTATCGCAAAGGAGAAATTCACATATGAAGAATCAAAAATCGCTATATGAGCAACAGGAAGCGCAGATTTTGGAGAGAGCGGAGCAGTTTATCGACATGCTGACCAAACGCGGTGTCATCGGAGATATTCAGGTTGAGGACGAAAAACGACGCTTTACAGAACAGGAGCGCAAAAAGATCGCTTATCACAACACCCAAATGCTGCTTCGAAACTATCGGCATATCATTTGGCAGGCCGAGAATGAAGCCGTCCATGTGGCAAGAGAACTGGATCTGCCGCTTCAAAATCTGGACGCCATCCTAAGCCGTGTGGATGCCGAGCTTGGGATGGGCAATCGCCGTTTGGAGGCGCGGCTGGAGAGTGTAAGACGTTCACGCATCTTGATCGACCGAGTGAACGAAGCGCTCAGCCTGCTGAAAAAGAAGCCGGAGAACGGCGAGCGTCTCTATGAGATCATTTACCTGACCTACATCATCCCGGAGAAGCTGAACCAAAACGATATCCTCTATCGTCTGGACATATCGCGCAGGCATTTTTACAGACTTCGTGAACAGGCGCTGAGCTTCCTTTCCATCCGGCTGTGGGGAGCACCTACCGCAGAGCTGGATATCTGGCTCGATCTGCTTACCCTGTTCGGAAAGGATGCGTAAGTGACGGCACAAAATTGGCACGAAATTGGCACACCCATGGCAATGACAGTGGCACAAACAAATGATAAACTTGTAGTATCCCAAGTTGGGATTGGTCAACGGAACGCCGTTTTCAGAGTTTGCAAAAAGCTTTGAAAGCGGCTTTTTTTGTTGCCCAAATTTTGAAGTAAGGAGGTATTGGCATGGTCAAACAATTGTGCAAGAGCAATAAGCTCAAGACGGCGTACTGGTCTGTGGTCGGTATGGTATCTTCGGCGATCATCTCCCTGCAGCCCATAATGGCAGATACAATCTGGGATCGCTTCTCTGCCATCATGAAAGACGTGTACGGTCAGCTGGTCGGCATTTCCACCATCGTGGCAGTAACCGTTGCGGCTGTTGCACTCGTGGTCAGAATGATCTCCCGTAATCAGCGTGCCGTGGATGAAGCTACCAGCTGGCTGAAGCGAATCGTTGTTACCTGGATCGTTCTCAACTCGCTGGGCTTTATTGTTGCATACTTGCAGCCCCTCATTGCCGGCGGACAGTACACCGGTTAACTTTCCCGGTCAAGCGAGACTGGAGGTGATGAAACTTGCTTGACTGGATCTTTGAAGGCATTATTACATGGATCAGCAGTACCGTAACTACGCTGATGGATGCCGTCTCAGGCTTGTTCCTCAATGCGCTCGGAACAGATATGACCGCCATGGAGGAATACTTTCCGTTTGTTGGAAAGGCCTTTGATGTTATGCAGTACACAGCGTGGGCATTGCTGTTCCTCATCACTGTTTGGCAGTTGTTTCGTGTATACGGCGGACCTATCACAGAGGCGGAAAACCCGTGGTCGCTAATTGCCAGAAGTGCTTTGTTTGCGCTGCTCATCGGATATGCAAAACCCATATTCATGCTGACGCTGGATATTGCAAGAGCACCGTACACTGCCCTTATGGACATCACGATGTCCGCAGAAGATTTTACCTTTGCAGGGATTGAAGCAGCACTGACAAACGGACTTGTTACAATCATCTCAGTCATATCCGGTGTGGGACTATTGCTTCTCATCATCCTTGAAATCGCACTGGGGTGGAACTATTTCAAGCTGCTTCTTGAAACCGTGGAGCGCTACATCGTTGTTGGCGTCCTTTGCTATACTTCGCCCCTTGCGTTTTGTATGGGCGGATCCAAGGCAACCAACCCGGTATTCAAAAGCTGGTGCCGTATGGTTGGCTCACAGCTATTGCTCTTGGTGATGAATGTATGGTTCCTTCGTGGCTTTAACTCCTCTGTGGGACAGTACATCGGCAATGGAGGCGCCCTTTCCACAGGACAGGGCAGCGTGTTCCTGTGGCTGTTCTGTGCATTGGCTTTTCTGAAGACTGCACAGAAATTTGACAGCTATCTTGCCGCAATGGGCCTCAACGTGGCGCAGACCGGTTCCAGCATGGGTATGGAGCTTCTGATGGCCGCACGAGTGATCACCGGCGTCAGCAGTGGAGCCAGGAGCGCAGGAAGTGTGTTCAGAGGCGCAGGCACTACCGGAGCAGCAGGAAGCTCTGCCGCAGGATTTGCGCCGGGCTTTGCAAGCAGGTTTAAGGGTAATTCCTATGTACGGGATGCAGTCGTGGATGGAGGTGTACGCATGGGCGCAGGAGGAACGGTTGGTTTTGTGGGACGAGCCTTTGGCGGAATTGCTGCCAGAAACGGCGCGACCCTTACAGGAGAATCCATTTCTTCCGTAGCTTCCAGAACACCGAATGTATCCGGCAGCATTGGTGGAGAGATCGCAGACCGCAGTCTCGGCAATTATATGCCGCATTTGAACGGCCAGACGCTGTCCGGCACACAGATAACCGGCGGGCAGATCAGTACCACCTCCATTGGAGCAGACGGAAAGGAAACCGCACTGGAGATGTACAACGCTGCGCAGTTTGAAAAGCCAAATGCACCCCATTCCGTTGTTACGGCATCGGATGGCAGCCAGTGGTATCAGATGGCCAGCGGCGCCGGTGCAGGCGCATTTTACGATGCACCGAACTTCACCGGAAGTCCCGGAGAGGCTGCCCAGGTGGCAGCTGCATTCCCGGACGCACAGGAAGGAACCGTCCTTCGCAGTGTGGGCGAGGGCGTCATGGAAGCATCTTCGCCTGCGGGCAATACCATGTGGTACAACAGTGCTTACTATGACGAGCCGGATGCACCGCACAGTGTCATCCAGTCTGCAAACGGTGTTGACTGGTACGCAATGCAGCAGAACGCCGAAGCACCTGCCTTTGAACCCGGAGAATCCGCACTGCAGTATAATCAGGCACAGTTCCAAAGCTTTATGCCCGGTTATGAAACGGCGGTTGCCTCTGTGGATGGATCGCAGAGAGCGGACGGACATTTCGAAGTTCGCCACGGCGATGGCAGTGGCACCATGTTCTACGATACCGCAAGGTATTCGCCGCCCCGCGGAGATTATCAGGTCTACGAGGATGCCAGAGGCAGCCAGTGGTATGCAATCCATGGCGATCCTGCTGTGGAACGCCGTCCTGTATATGAGAACGGAAAACCTGTCTATGACGGCGAAAACGTAAAAACGGTATCCGTGGAAACGGTCCGATACCGCACAACACCGTCCAGATACGGTGACCCGACTCCCCGCGGCGAGATGGAGATCAAGCCGCCCAAAAGAAAAAGATAAGTAACGATACACAGCCGGATTGGTGTAAAAAGCCAGTTCGGCTGTTTTTGTTTAAGGAGGTGTAAATTATGGCTGAGCCGCAAAAGCAGCAGATGGGCGATGGCGCGGATAATTACGGTCAAGCAGCGCAGCAAATAGCAAAAGCTGCAAAGCAGGCTGGCCAAAACGTTGCCAAGCAAGCTGCTGCCAAAGGCGCAGAAGCCACCGCGAATGCGGCTGCCGCAACGGTGAAAGCAGGCGTGGAAGGTGGTAAGGCAGTTGCCGAGATCGCATCGGGAACTGCGGCCGGCGGCCCATGGGGTGCGATCCTCGCAGCTGCCTGGGCAATGCGGCATACGCTTTTCAAGATTCTGATCTGCATCTGTCTTGGTTTGCTGTTTTTCATTGTGTTGATTGTATCACTGCCATCTATTGTTTCTGACAGTATCTTCGGTATCAGCGGAACACAGCCGGTGGAAGGCGCGACGCTCACCGGAGCCTATGCTGATATGGCGGATGCCGTATCCGGTGTGGTTGACAGCGGATACGATATGTCTCTTGCGAAGGTGGAACAAATCATCGAGGGCGGCGGGTATGACTACGACCTGTCAATGGATGCTCTGATCAACTATGCACAGTCCTCGGCCGGGTATGATACCTGCTATATTCTTGCGGCCTATTCGGCATCCATGGAACAGCAGGGGACCAGCAAGGACGATATGATCAGCAAACTGAACGGCGTTGCCGGGAGTATGTTCCCGGTGACCTATGAAGAAAAAGAAATGGAGCGGCTGGTTCCTGTCACCTATTCGACCTATAAGGCGGTGGAGCTTACCGTGGTCACCAATCAGGTGCAGACCGGCACCATCAACGGGATTCCTCAATATCGCTATGAAACAGCAAAGAGAACCTATTACCTGCCGGATGAGCAGAAAACCAGCGATACGGATATAACCGTTACGGCTTACAGAGAGGTGACGGTCTCGCTGCCCGTTTACAGCGGCGGCAAAATCACCGGAACACGGTCAGCTACCTATTACGCAGACAGTGGCGAGGAAACCTTGTCTCCCACTACGGAGATTATAAAATATGCAGAATGCACCATTCATCCCTTTGACAACACCGTCATTACCAGCGCCTTTGGAATCGACACTTCGGCACAGTACAACCAGTTTGATGTGACCTACGGAGAAGCCATTCAGAACATGGCCAATGCGCTGAAGATGACGCTGTACGGCACCTTGGGCAACGGCCAGATGGTTCCGTTGACTGATGCCGAGCTGATCGCTTTCGTTGCCCTGCAGGACTGCAGTGCCACAAGAAAGCACATCCTCACCACCGCGCTTTCCCTTGTGGGAAAGGTCCCGTACTTCTGGGGCGGAAAAAGCGCACCCGGTTGGAACGATGCATGGAATACTCCAAGACTGGTAACTTCGGAAGGATCCAGCAGTACCGGAACGATTCGTCCGTATGGTTTGGATTGCAGCGGCTTTACAGACTGGGTGTACAAGACAGCACTGGGAACCAGTTTATATGCCGGAACGTGGAACCAATGGGATAACACCTATGCCATTACTGAAGCGGAATTGCTTCCCGGTGACCTGGGATTCATGGCAGCCCCGGGTACGGTTCCTGTCAATCATGTGCTCATCTATGCAGGGAAAAGTGCAGAGGGTG
>JAFQUA010000047.1 GCA_017408725.1 Oscillospiraceae bacterium | reverse complement strand
TGGTAAGAGTATCTGTTGCTTTGTATGTAATGGCACCGCACTCGCATTTGCATTCCCAGAGCTGTGTCTTTCGCTTGCCTCTGGAACCGTACTTATCAGAACGGCCAATGACAGTTAGCTTCCCGATTTTTTGTCCTTCGAAATTCTTGTACCGTTTACATCCGCAACTCACGGTCGTTCCACGCTTAAGGTTAGAACTCATAACAATATGTTCGTTTCCGCAATCGCACCGGCATACCCATCTGCGTTGCCCGGTTGCAGTGGACTCAGCTTGAGCTGTTACAACGAGCATCCCAAAGCGCTGCCCTGTTAAATCTGGCCACTGTCGCATTGGTTTTCCTCTTTTGCATCTATCAGCTGATTGATTCGCTGAACAGTATCAGATACCTTGGAAAAATAAGGGCATTCTGTGCCGCTTACCAGATGAAAATGTTTACATGCAGTCTTTAACGAAAGATCTGGTAAGTTATTGCAAAAACAGCATAGATAGAGAGCTATAGACCGATCTCCGTCGCAATACTTCATAATGTGCGGGGGTTGCCGATCCGCTCGCATTTCATTCAATTTGGAATTACAACATCCATGATACGGAGGTATATTTCTTTTGTGCATTTCTCTTCTCCTATTAAGTAATCGTAGCCCACCCATGCCGCAATTGCGTACACGGACGGGCTACTTATAATTGTTATTCTGCTACATTCGCTTTACGTTTCTTCGTCAACAATAGGACGATCAGACCCGTAAGGCTAAAGGCCATCAAACCAATGTAGAGGGGTAAAGAAAAGTTATCGCCGGTTTGGGGAGGTGTGGGATCAGTCGGCTCTACAGGCAACTCTTCTACTTTGAATTGCCAATCTACAAAGCCTATCTGTTCCTGAAATTCATTTCCCATGGTGATGGGGACATCCAAAGTGACATCCA
Organism: Oscillospiraceae bacterium; assembly: GCA_017408725.1. Next base: position 85,975 of record JAFQUA010000047.1, on the reverse strand, counting down.
GTGTAATCTCACCACCGGAGTAGATCGTACCCAGATAAACCCAGTCGGTGAGCTGTGCAGTCTCATTTGCCGGCGCGGCAAACATAATGGAATCTCCATCTTGCTTTACAGTCAGATTTATCTGGGAGAGGAAGACGTCTGTGCCTTGCTGAGCGCCCTGAGAGCGTATGTAAAGCTTAATCTTCACTTCATTGGATTTGTCGTTGCGGACCAAAATCTTCTGTGTAAGACTATCTCCGGGCATTACATTCTTAAAGTCAGAAAACAGATCTGTGGGAGACTGGTTGCTGCCGGGTTCAAAGATGAATTTTTGAGCAGTGCCGTCATATGTAACGGTTCCGGCAGCAGAAACGCTGGAGGTAACACTCAGGAGCACAGCCAGAGTTATAATAAGAATCAGTACTTTTCTCATTTGTTAGCCTCCGTTACTGGTTATGGTCAGAGTGCCATCGTTGCTCTTTACCGTCACCATTGCATTTGTCCATTCACCTTCCACAACGTGATCCGGTGCAGACTGGATTGCGGATGCAACGATCTCAACAGAAAGTGAGTATCCTTCAGGAGCTTTTCCGTCAATAGGGGAGCAGGAGTTGATCAATTTGCTGGTCAGACATTCGTTATGGGCCTGTCCTCCGAAATGGTTGCAGGGAGAAACTTCTTTGGTATAGTAATAGAATCCATCGGCTCCTTTGACCCAACCATCGTCGGAGAGATTCCAAAGTATGACGCAATCTCCCCCGTCAGATGGTGTGGCGGCATAAACCTCGTTATTGCCGTTCTTCCATGTGAGGATTACTGCAGCACGGATATATGCTTCCGTATTTCCGGTATTTCGAATCTGCACATTCGATTTAACTTCTCCATCAAAAACTTCTTCAACCTGGCAAGAAACTTGAGCCGGTGTAAATTCGTTTTTGACTGTGGAGGAAGAATCCATCAAAATGGCCAATGTTATGCCAACGGTTACTATAGCGAGAGCAGCCAAGCAGACAAGCAGTGTCTGAGCTTTTTTGTTTTGCTTTCGTTTCATAATCTACTTGCCTCCTTTCCTAGTTTACACCAAAGACATTATCCTGCCAGTCATCACCATCTAACCATTTACCTTCAGATCTTGTGTTTGTGAAAGTGATGAAGTTGTTGGTAGGATTAAGGATGAATTCCGCACCATTGGCAATGGACGTGTCCGTAACATTCACAGTGGTCTTGTTGTCAGTGGTAGTAACGCCACTATTGGTGTATCTCCATGACCAGTCTGTAAGTTCCTCAATTTGGTAAGTCTTTCCAACAGTCAGTCCGTTAACAGTAACGGAACTGTTTCCGTGAACTGTTACGATAAGAGACAAGCCGTCTTCATCCGTAAGCCTAAAGAGGAATGTCTGATTCGGATCAACGGAGTTCCAACCCTCTTTGCGTATGGTTAGAGAGGTAAGATTGTACTCGAATTTGGCATAGTAGGTGGTGCCGTCAATCCACTTTTCATTTGCTTCCTTGGTGGGAACGAACTTGGCATCCGTAGAGAGTAGCTCCTTGCCTTCCCAATCAGCATACCAACCAACAAAACGATACGTTTCATTTTCAGGAGTTGCTGTTGATCCAGCTGTAGTACCATACACCATACCAAGCGTATTGCTACCGGGCGATACGGTGCCCCCGAAGTTACCGATTACCTCGTAATTGATGGTGACAGGCTTTTCGTCGTAGTACATCTTGATCTCAAGACCAGGTTCGCCATTGGATCCAATTTCGCCAACCTTACCACCTAAAATGGTATTATCAGTAACAACATAGGTAAAACCGTCGATCATAATGTGGGTTTGGTTGGGAACGATGTCACCCACAGTAGCGTTATACGGAGTTGCATTCTGATACAACACGTATTCGTTTGTGCCATATTTCTTGATGTAGTGGGAAACTGTGTAGTATGTTGCATTTTCATCTTGTTCGTAGTAGAAGGTAATGATATTGTTACTGCCGCCCTTCACAACGACCAAGGATTTTTGTGCCTCGTCCGGTCTGTAGCCGACTTTGATGAGCGCATTTTCCACAACGATTGCCTTACGGTTGTCAGACACAATCTTGTTGGGGAAGATCGGATTGCCGGTCTCTTTATCCAGATAGCGAACTGTATAAGGAACAGTAGGACCTTCTGTGTAGTAGAAGGTAAATACATGCTTCTTCGCGTTTTCGTCCCAGTCACAGTCAGGGCTGCTTGTTGCGCAAGTAGTTTCACCCATTACAATGTTATGGGTTGGAGTGACTGCAAAATAGCCCCCGTCTCTATATGCTGGGTAGAAATCATCCTGACCTTTAGGCCCAAACGTTACCGATTCACCATACAGGTCCTGACCGACTATGGGTTCAGCGATTGGAGTATTTGTACCCTCGATAAGGTAATGAATCTCGTAGTCGATAAAAACATTGCTTCTCCACTTGGGGTATAACTTCATATCGCGCTTGACCTGCATAGAGAAATCAAAGGTGTGCTCAACACCATCTTCATCCTTATAGAACCATACAATGGCCTCGAAATCCAAGGGGTGACCAGGCAAACCGGGATTGGCACCATAGTTGTTATGCGGTACGACCTGTTTCAAAAAGCCGTCTTCTTCGGAAAGCTTTTGAGTCAGAGTATGATCAAAGTAGAATTCGATGGTGTGCTCCACAGGAGCCCATTTTGCATACAGTGTAAGGTCTCCGTTAGGCATGGTTTCCGTCGCAAAATCAAACTCTGTGCCGTCAAAACATTCTTTGGTGGAGTACCAGCCAGCAAAGTAGTAGCCGCCTTCTTCCAATGTTCCGGTAGGGTAATCGGGAACTACAGTACAATTGCCATTATCATCCAGGTAATAGTTCAACGGCTTTTCGAACATGACTCCGGTTTCTTTCTCAACCTCCTCGTTGTAACTCTCAAAGGTCAAGGCGTGGGTGGAACGGTTATAGTACAAATTAGCCGTACCGTTTGAAATAGAAGCGCTGCTTGCCGTCGCCGTCATACCGGTAATCTGCTTATAATTCCAAGAACTGGTACTTCCGTAGTATGCAACCTGTGCATACTTATCGCTTAGGACATAATATTTACCGTCGCGCAGGACTCGCGTGCTGCTGGTAGTTTTATCGGTTTGATCAAGATCCTCAAACCAATAATTGAGCTGGTATTTGGTGCTGTTATAGTTTGCATTTACCTTAACTCCACCACCCTTTGCCCAGTCAGAGTTCATCGTCACAACGCGGGAACTCTGCGTACCGGCACTACTATTGCCTGACCAGTACGCAAAACCCTTGAGGCCATCAATACTTTCACTCGCCACAGGCCATTCAGCCGAAATATCGGAATCGTACTTGGCATGAATGATTTTCAGAAGATATCTGCCATTACCATTCGTACAATTGCCATCATTATGTGTATGTGCGGCTTTCGTACAGGCACTGTAGCATGCATCTGTATGTGTGTGTTGCACCTTACCACAGGAATACTGGTAGCAGCTGCTGATGTGGGTATGGGCCGTTGTATCGCAGGTACAGGTACCGTCTGTGTGGGTATGGATTGCTAGGGCACAAGTACAGTTTCCGTCACCGTGGGTGTGAGAACCAGCACAGTAGGTGGCTGCGATATCTCCAGTTTGATAACTACTGCCTTGGATCCGATACCAATGACCGCCAACATAAACATATCTTCTATTGTTGCTGTACCTGAATACATATCCTTCAGCGGGATTGTTTGGAGCGTCATCTAGTCTATAGTCGGTATCAGAGTTTGTAGAGCTTACTGTAATATTGCCACTGGCATAGCAACTCCTGGTATGTGTATGAGCATTTTCTTCCAACGTACAGCACTCAGATGTATGTTCTGCGTGAACAGGCATGGAACAGCACGCACTGCTATGGGTATGTGCCGCAGTGCCACAAGTCAGCAACCGTTGGCAGGAAGCATCATGCGTGTGGTCATCACTGAGTCCGCAAATCAAATACTTGGTGCAAGTTCCATCAGTGTGGCCGTGGGTAGGTGCCTGACAGGAATTGACAGTATTATCACCGTTATCGGAAACATAGAAGTAAATGTCATAGTAATTTCTCAGATAATAGACATTAACAACCGTAGAGCCGTCTCCTTTAACGAGTACGTCCTTGTCGGTACGCACATCGTTATAGGTAAAGTATACTTCGTCCGTTACATATGCTGCCACATCATCTCTTCCGCTGACAACATCACCGGCAGTGGCATCTACTACACGAGAAGCCCAGTAGGAATATCCGTAGGTGCCGTTAGCATCAGGCTCAGCATTTTCCTTCCAGTAAACGATGGTATATTCTGCGGTGCTTGCTTTCCAATTGGCAACCACGGTGCAATCGTATGCAGGCATCCTTACGGGGGAAGTAACCGATGTGTGATTCAATGTCCATCCCTTGAATATATAGCCCTTTCGAGTAGGAGTGCCAAAACTGATTTCAGTTTCATACCGTGCATATGCTGGCTCAACGCCGAAACCGCCCTGACCCAGATCAAAGTTCATCAGATAGTAGTAACGGTCATAGTAAATTTCAACGACCGTACTGCCATCAGCCGCAATGGTAGGACGAACATAAGGGATCTTATAGAAACCGGGAAGATCTTCTTCTGTAAAATGAAGATTATCTGGAACCTGAGAGTCAGTCAGACCGTACAGGGTTGTCTCTTCCAGATACACAGAGTATTCGTCATTGTGAATGTTTTGAACTTTGTGGATGACCGTATATTTCGTATTTTCCGGATAGTAGCGGACAAAGATCTCCTCGTTTTCAGTCAGAGATTTGCCTTCCATCACGATATTGTCATCAACAACCTCAACGCCGTTATATTCAGCGCGGTAGCCAGCTTTTCTGGGAACAGGGATGTTAATTGTACGAACTTCGCCTTGCTTGAACTCGGCAATATAGGGTTGATATAGGCCAGTATCACTATCACCTAGATGAAATTTTACGGTAAGGGTATACTTTACACCTTCACCCTCGTCCCCATCTGCAATGGGCATAACGCCAGTGTTGGCGGAAGCGACAGATGTGATATCCGCACTACTGCTGGTGGCGGATCGGAACATAGGGAAGTAATATGTTGGAATCTCACCAATGTTGACAGCGATGGACTCGCTGAAGATATCTGTGCCGTCTACAGTGGTCACACAACGAATATGTGCCTGACCATTAGCATCCAAACGGTTTGCTACCATTCCGTAATTGACGGTGCAAATGGCTTCGGTCTGACCGGAGATATCTACCCACATATCAGCATTGGGAATGAGAAGCTGCCATCTGTAACTTGCAGATTCGTTTGCTGTTGACGTTGCGGTTAAAGAAACTTTGTTGTTTTGAGATACTGTGATTTCGGTAACTTTCTGACCATCAACAGTTATATCGACAGAAGGCTCGGCTTCATCCGGAGCGTCTGTCAGGATCAATGTGTTATACTCTTCAGGCTCATCAAGATACCGTTGGTAGATCCAAGGGTTGTTAATCAGAGCTTCTGTCAAGAGACTGTCGTTATTGACCTTTACCTTATAAAACACGCCATAGGGGGCAATATCAGAAACAAATACATCGGTTACAGTAAATTCTACATTGGCTGAATAGTCTGTACTTTCAGTACATGTTGTGTACCAGCTTCCTGTATAGCTCGTGATGGAGGAAGGATCGCTTACAGTCCAAATATAGTCGTATAAATCCTCGTTGATCTTGGCGAGCTTTCCAATGTCGCTTGTTAGATCGTCCGTTGATATGGTTTGCTCAATTCGCGCAAAGACGAACTTAGAGAAACCATCTACATCAAAACAGACAACGCCATTCTCGACAGTATAGCTTCCCAATACACGAACGTCACCCTTGTGGAGGTGATAGATTACAAATTGATCACCATCTGTCAGACCAATCTTGGATGCTTCCAAAGTAACGGTAACGGTTTCACCAGACTCAGGCTGCCACTCAGTACCATTTGCATTCGTAATGGAGATATCGAGTGCAGCTGCTACAGTTTCATTAGGTTTCACTTCCACGCCAGCGGAATCAGTCTCCTCAAGTTGAACGGAGGCGTTTTCTGGGATAGATCCCGAAACAGTTACTGTTACAGTCTGACCGTTGGAGCTAACAAAGCTTTCAGAAACAACAACATCGGGATCTTTAGGCTGATACATTTCGATAGTAACAGTGATAGGTTTGCTGTATACAACCTGTGAGCTGGCAGTTGACTTGCAGCGGATGTCTACTTGCCCATCGCCGCCGAGCAATGTTGCGACCATGCCATAGGAGATCTTAACGGTCTTAGAGTCTTCGCCGTAGATATCGACCCACTTGCCGGGTTCGTACTCAATTTGCCACTGATAATTCACGTCAGAAGCGGAGAAAGGAGCATTTGCAGTCAGCTCGGGTTTCTCATACTGACCCATGAAGATAGAATCAATGACATTGCCATTTTCGTCCACGATAATGTTCTGAGGCTCATCCAGCGGAATACCCAGAGCAGAGGGAAGATAGCCCTTGATGTCCATTGTATAGAAACAGTTATCTCCGGTACCCCAGCCGTTTTCATTGTCCTCAAATAGGATAAGTACAGAGCCGTCAGCGCGTTCGGCCATACAGGAATATATGAATTGATTATCCTTTTCGTTGACATAGATGGTGTTTTCCAGATTCATATCGCCGTTAGACGCTACCGTAAAGACGAAAATACTGCCGTTCAAACGGTTGGAAGCACTGGAAGAGTTGGAACCGTTTCTACTGGGACCGGTAGGGCAGGAGACCAAAACGATTTGTTTTCCGTTAGATGTCTTGGAATAGGTAATTGCCGAGATCTGCGTGTTAGAGTTTGTATTGACATCAGTTAATGTAACAACGCTGCCCCAACCGTTTTCCATATTGTAATCCACGTAGCACAGTTTCTTTGAACCATTACGGAAGAAGAATCGCAGAGTGCCGTTGTTCAGTTCAACAACTGCTGCTTCGGAAGCCCAGTTGTAATCAAATTCCGAAGATCTGCTCCAGTTGACACCATCTTTGGAATAAATGAAGCTCAAGCGCTGAGTATTGCCAGAAGGATCATTATCACCATGATAGGAGTAAACCGGGAAGATCATAGTGCCGGAGCTAGTAGTGATGCTACTGCCAGGAGCTATGAGGCATACGCACTCGGAGGAGGTTTTTACATTCAGCAGTGTGGGTTCAGACCAAGTTGCACCGCCATCTTTGGAGGAGGTGAGGTACAGATAACCGGTGCGAACTACCTTGTAAGGTGAATCCTCGCAGAATAGATTGGTATTAATGCCGTTAGGACCGCTAATGTTGAAGTAAGCATCAACCTTATATCCTTCAACGGCAGAACCGGAAGAATTGTAAATCTTACCGTCCTTTAGATAGTAGGAGTAGGATGTGTGATTATCTCCGCTTAGAAGCAGATAACCATCATTGTTAAATCCAACCTTTTCACTGGGCTGAGTATGTCCTTTGCCATTTAGTGCCACACCATAGGGATAAAGGTCAACCAGCATATATACGGTTTGACCATCTGCTCCGACTACCAGACCGGGATCAAGGAAGGCGGTAGAAGAAGATCCATTATATTGATTACCATTGTCGCCGAGATAGTTGGCAGCGTTATATCTCCATGTTTTGCCACCATCGGTGGAACGAGCAACCAGGGTATCCAGACCGCCTCCGTCGTAGGTGGTATTCCAACGGATATCGGCTGCAGCCACAATTGTGCCATCCGACAAAGTGACCATTGCAGGAATACGATAGCTGTTGCTGGTGACGGTAGTGCCGTTCACAGTGAAAGGCACATCTCCTCTAAACGGAACGGTCAGCCCAGAAACAGACGCCTCATCTTGCGCATACACTGGAACTACGGGAGCAGAGGAAATAACCATCACCAGTGCGAGAAAAAATGAAAGGAACCGCATTTTTTTAGACATGATCTTACACCTCCTTACTCTGCGTTAGGCCAGCCGGCAGCATCTAGTGCGCTGGTGCCATTATTGGCCACCTGTGCGGCCTGTACAGTTACATCAATAACCGCCTTGCTGTTTTGATACATGTTGCTCATCGTTGCGGAAAAAATAACTTTCGTAAACAATGGCTCAGTTACTTCATTTGGCTGAAGAATGGTGTTATAATAGTAAAAACCATCCTTTTCAGTCCAAAACTCGGTGTTTAGATCGTAGGAAATTAAGGAAAGATCCACATCACCAGTGACGCCTTCGGCCAGTTGAATACCCTTGTCAGCAGATACGCGAACCCATGCAGACTGTCCGCCATTGTTCTTTACTTGGACGATTTTTGAGATTTCCATCCCCGGCAGCACACCGTCAATATCTTCAAATGGCACCAGTCCGTTGCCGGTATCAGACCATTCTTGCAGTTCTACTTTAATACTGCCGGATGTGATCACATTGGTTGCGGTTTCTTCATGCGTAAAATACGCAGAAGTGCCATAGGCAGCTATGGCCAGGCAGATAACCAATAGGGATATCACACATAGTTTTTTCTTCATACGATCCACCTCTACGAAAATAATTCACTACACATACTTTTCAAGCAGGGGAGCAAAGTATTGCTCTTCCGCGCGTTGTCTTGCTTTAATAGCTTTTATGGCCTTTGAATCGGATTGAGCCATATGAGAATATCCGAAGGGGACACCTTCGGGTACTCTCATATAGCCTGCCCCCCACAAGACCGAACAAAAAAGGGGAGCAGGCCGAAAAGAGGTAGATTACTGGGCGTCAAAAGCAGTCCATGCAGCAGCTGCATTAGCAAAGCTGTCAGCCTGAATGCCATCGGCTTCAACAACGATGTTAAACTCGCCTGTTTCACCGTTAATTAGGCCTGCGTTGACAGCGGCAGTAATGTCTGCGTTGGTAACATCCTTGTCCATGGTGATGCTGCCCCAGACATTCCAGAAGGTCATTTCGCCAGAAGCCAGGGGATTTACGCGGGTAAAGGTGTATTCGTAGTTGTCGCCATTCTCTACCTTTTCAAAGGTAAACTCGGAATCCATGGCAGAACCGATATACATGGAATCATCCAGCAGGGTGTCCAAAGTCTTGTTGATAATGACACGGATACGAATGTATGCATCATTCTTACCGGAGTTGACGACATAGGGCATCTTGTGATAACCGGTACCGGGAGCAATATTGGCATTTGCCAGATAGTCAGTCTGATAGGTCTCTGCATCTGCCTTGATCTGATCATCGGTATAGCATGCACCGGTCCAGAAACCGTTTTCATCGTACTTATAACCAGCAGCTGTGCCATTCATTTCAACATTGCTCCACAGAGGAGAGTCGCTGGTTTGGCCATTGGCAACACCGGCATTTACACGGTGTAGCCGGGATTCGATCAAATCAATATCAATATTACCGACAACGAAAACATTGGTTTCTGCGTCGGTGTCGGTGAAGTATGCCAAAGTGCCGCCGATGACTGCGGTAGCAGCCAGAGCAACGACCAGGCACAGTGCAAGAATTTTCTTCTTCATAATAGCATTATCCTTTCATTCAATTGGTTTGGGTGAAAATCAGAATTCTGCCCAAGCCTTTGCTGCTTCATCGGCAACGGCTTGCGTTGTGTTCTCAGACTGGTGTGCGTAACCCGTGATTACAATTTTCGTATCTTTCAAAGTATCGATGTTATCTTTGGTAATCGTGTCCGCATAGGCAACAGTTGTGAAAACTGGAAGCGGCTGCTCAACAAACGATGCGTCGACAACAGCCTTGTAACGGTATAGTGTTTTGGTGCCGTTTGTCTCGACAATACTCCAGTCACTTTTGTCGATGTTCGGAGTAGCTACTACCTCACCGTTCAGCACTACAGTGTTGTCAACCAAAACATAGACCCAACATTTTTCACTTCCTTGCTGTATCTTCAGCGTAGGATCCTTTGCGCTAGTACCACCAGGGAGAATTTTATAGGAAGTTCCTGTCGTCTCTGAAAGGGTAATGTTAATATCCCCTACGGAGAATGTATTGGTTACCGTCTCAGAACTATCAACTAGCCAAGCCAGCGTGCCGCCAACAACGCAACCGATCACAAGCACGAGGGAGAGCAACATGGCCAGTCCCTTCTTCGAACTATGACGCTTGGGGGCACGAGGTGCCTCATACTTTCCTCTTTTCATTTGAGTATCCTCCTTTCTTCGAGATTTATGGTTATTTCAACAGATTGTCGGAGTTTAAACTCAATCTGATGAAAACAAAATGGAGTATTAGCCCTGAGCCAGAGCAGGATCGTTAAGTGCGGTGGTCCAGATATAGGTTGCAGTCTTATCTTCAAAACCATCTTTCTGAACAGCATAGGCAGTCACAACGATAGTTTTGCCTTCATAACCGAGAAGTGTAGTGTTGTCAACATCGCCATCGATCTTGAAAGTTTCAAATACAGTGATATCTGCGTCGGCAGAAACTGCAGTGGGATCTGTAACAGCACCATAAACATAAAGGATACCGTTTTCGGTCGTGCCAACCTTATTCCAGCCCTTTTCAGCCATCTGGACAGCTACGGTCTTATCACCTTCAGCGTCGGATTCAATGGCAGCAATTTCGTTCTTCACGATAACGAACAGGTAGCAATCCTCACTCTTGGAATCAACATGGATGATAGGATCCTTGTCATACTGGTATCCAGGCAGCAGCTTATAGCCGTTTGCTTTGTCACGAATAACGCCTTCTACAGTAACGTTATCTTCAGTGTTGCTGTCGTTGTCCACATCTTTCTCATCCAACGTAATGGCTACAGAGCCGACGGCGAATGTGTTTGTGACCTGATCCTGAGATGTCAGGTAGGCCAGTGTTCCAAGCACGGATGCGGCAACAAGCAATACCGCACAGAGTGCCAGGAGCAAAGCTTTGCTTTTCGTTTTCATAAGAAAACCTCCTTAAAATTTATAGGGAGCCTTGCGGCATTGCCCTTAGGAATGGTGAGAAGGTTCATCCTTCTCATATGCAGGTTGGTTTTTCTTGTCGTCCGAAAACAGATCCGGAAGGAATACAAGCATTAGCAAAATTGCACCTGCAGAAATGGCAATATACATACCCGGTGGGTTTTGAATGTAATTCGATACATAACCCATATAGGGAATCGTGAATACCGGAGTGCCGATGATATTTTTATAATGTACGGACTTTGCATCCGGGATCCCATTCGCATCGCCCTGTGTGAAGTATCTGATTGTGTTAGGATCTTCCTCGTCAACCAAAACCTCGATAATACGGTGTGTTACGACGGTGTCCTTGTCGAGGAGAAAAGTAATGGGATCTCCAACCTTGAGTTCCTTGTAATCAACTTTCTTGACATAGATCAAGGAACCGACTGGATACTCAGGTTCCATAGACCCGGAGAGTACGGAGTAAACTTGCAGGCCGAACAGCCTGACACCAACGAGCATGATGGCGAGTATTACGACCATTACGACAATGATCGTTGTTAAAGAGTTCAATATCTTTTTTGATCTGCTTTTCATGTGAAACTCCTTTATCTGCGGTAAAACGGCAGAAGAGATAACCAAAGGCGTCGCTTCTCACACTTCCAATGTTCGCGTTCTGCGCCCTCAGTCCGGCCAATTTCGCAGTTGAGATAATGAAGCTCATGGCGGAAATCATTTATCTTAATTGACAGGCCGACCAGAATCAAAACTGCGAAGAACGCGATTACGATAGCCAGAAGTACATTAGTGAAAGCATCAAGTTCAGGGTTCATTCCAAAATTCCTTTATGCGTTTAAATAGATTCTCAAAGCCCCATGCGGGTTTTGTAGACTTCTGCAGGGCACTATTGGTGTTTCCTGCTTCACAGGAACGGCAGACCATTCTGCCTTCCGGAACAGGTTCGCCGCAGCATACACAGAAATCAGCGTTTGTATTGTTTTCAGGGTTCATAGTTTCATCTCTTTAAATTCAATATGTTCATTCCGTAACTGTATAAAAGCATTATTGTTACCGTATTCAACCGACAATTACATGCCGTTTTGGCAAACACCTGCACAGCTTTTTCGTTGGGAATAAGAATGGTACGGATATGGAAATAATAAAGTAGGAAGGTCAAATTCAGGGAGTTGCGTAGAACTACTCCTTCTAAACCAAAATCGCCAAAACCTATTGCAAAACAATAGGCTTTGGCGATTTTTTGACAATATTTTTGACCACAATCATTTACTATGCTACTGATGGAGCAGTTCAAGCTGGGTTCTTTTTCTTTCCATTGACGAATGGACATAGGTATTTAATGTGATAGATGCATCTGTATGACCCAGGAGTTCGCTTAGTGTTTTGACATCTACACCAACTTCAATGCATCGTGTTGCAAAGGTGTGCCTTAATGCATGGTAGTTTATTGACTGAATCCCTGCAGTTTTTAACAGTTTATGATACCGGTAATCAAATGTCCGGGGACTTACAAACTCGGCATGTGAGGACGCAACAAAGGAAGAACGACGGGTGTCGTGCAACTGTTTAAGCACCGGGATAAGCCAGGTGCATATAGGAATATCTCTGAACGACGCAATCGTTTTAGGTTGTGTAATAACCAATGTGGATCCTGTCGAATTTTTCGTCGTCCCGGAAACTCTGGATACCGTTTTACGCACATGGATCAGACGATTATCCAAATCAATATCCTCCCACTCCAAAGCACAAACTTCTCCTATACGCAGACCGGCATAAAGAGATAAAAGAATGCATACTTTCGTCTCATCAATCTGCGTCAAGCATGTATTTACAAGCGATTCCTGCGCATTTTGCGTCAAAACAGGCAGCTCCTTTGCAATCGTCTGCGGTTTGCTGATCTTACTTTGCAGCGGAAGGCACATCTGATTCTCAGACGCATAAGACAATACCGCTTTTATAACGAGCATGATGCTGCGCACATAGGACGGGGATAATCCTCCCGTTCTGTCTACCCGGCCGGATACGAGCTTCGTTGCCAGAAAGGAATTGATATCGGTTCCGGTGATCTGACCTATACATCGATTGCCGAAATCAGGAAGGATATGTGTGTTGAGCAAATTCTCATAGCGATATACAGAAGCACCTTTTAAACTCAGCTGCGAATCCTTTAACCATAAACATGCAGCGTCGCTGAAAGTGTAGTGTTTCTTGATGGGAACAAAACCGGAAGCAATATCTTGCAACTTAACCTGCAGCTTTTCTTTTACCTCACGGTAGGTGTTTGCATAGAGGGATCCATAGATAGTTTTACCATTAACATCAGTTCCTTTCTTATACCGGGCCTCCCATCTGCCATCCTTTCTCTTATGAATGTGTTCTCCTCGTTTTGGCATCGAAATATACTCCTTTCTTCAATTAGGGTAACTGACCCTGCTTAAGACCACAAACAGGCTGGAGATTTACAAAATTCATATCCGGATGTTAAATTATTCCATTCGATAAACACCCATGATTATTAATTTTTCACAAAACCCTTGATATGACTTTGTTTTTCATTGACATCCCGGCATGAAAAGTGGTATGATAGCGGTGTGTAAGTGGGAGCTACCAACATCTTAGAAGGAGTAGTTCTACGCAAAAAAAGCATCTCTTCCCAATAAACGGGAAGAGATGCTTTTTTGTATCTGACTGCCGTTTGGTTTCTCTGTCTTCCTTTTATTATACCGCCTATATCGGTAATAATCAAGCAAAATCGGTAGTTTATTCGTTAATATTACCGATTAAATTTGTGTACAATAAAAAGGAAAGGTGGTATGGCTATGGATGAAGCATTTGTTAGAAGTCGTATATCCCAACTTCGTATCAAGAAAGGTGTTTCTGAGTATAGAATGAGTACGGATTTGGGACATAGCAAGAGTTATATTCAAAGTATTTCTTCCGGTAAATCACTCCCTTCTTTTTCTGAATTCTTATACATCTGCGAATATCTTGGCGTAACACCAGTTGAATTTTTTGACGCAGGCATAGAAGATCCCCAATCTATCTGCAAGCTAAGAGATCTTGCAAAGCAGCTTTCTTCGGAGGATCTTGCTGCATTGCTCAATATGGCAGAACGACTGGCTGATAAATAAGACGTATCTGTTTGACTGGTTCTATTTCTCTAAGCGGTCTATAGCAATATCAAGATACTCCTGCAGTGTCCTTTTGTAGTACCCGGTATTTACACTGTCGTCGACGTAGCCCGGAATAACATAGGGAAGGAACTGATCCGCAAGCCGAAAACCAAAGTAATGCGCGATTTTGTACCCGGAGGTCTGAAGATAACTGTAGAAGCCGCTTATATCCTCTGTCAAATCCAGCTTGTCTCTATAGTTCTCCCGCATCATCTCATAGAAAGCATTAATTGTGTCTCGGGCTTTCTCTGCCATTGGCAGCGTTCCAAGACGCCTTTCTCGGTGCAACTCCTCATAATCACCTCGCAGCATTATTGCGTTGATGGGTGCATGGAAGATATCCATGTTAAGCTGGAATCCCTGCCAGCCAATGTAGATGATCTCGGAAACAAATTCCTCTTCCTTCGCTGCCAGGAATTCGCCAACAGACGGCGTAATGCTGTTTCCCAGCTCTTTCTCCAAATTAGAAACTGCTGCCAGGTACTTAACTTCGGTGTCAAAGAACTCCGGATCAATCGTTCTGAGAGTCTCACGGATTTCTGCCATGACTTTCTTGGGATCCGTTAACTGCCCCAATATGGTTTGAACAGTTTTCATTATGTATCGTCCTTTCTGCAGATGGGCCTATCTCTCTTTTTGCCCCGGACGCAATCGGAAAGATGGTGTAAAGGTTATCTGCGAGACGATAATAGCATGTTGGCTTTGTCATAATCCCACGAATTTTGTTGGAAAATACAAAAACTTCGGCTTTAAGAAAAAATGCAGCGGCCAGAAAAACCGCTGCATAATAACCATATTATGTATCGCTCTGGGAAAACGCCCGAAGTGCTCTTAATATGCGCCTCTGTATTTCAGGTGATAAGGGTGCTGCCGCTGCAGAAAACTCACCGGCAAGGGTATCTATTGGCTTATTCAGAAGATCCTGCAACAAATAGTCTGCCGATACACCGGTCGTATTTGCTATGATGATAAAGGTGTCTAGGCGAGGAGTCTTGATACCTCTTTCAATCGCACCAATATGTTTAGCCGTACATCCAACAGCCTCAGCCAGCTCTTCCTGTGTGATTTGTGCAGCTTCTCTTGCTGTTCTTATTCGTTTTCCAATCATTGTAAGATCCATCTGCTGTCCCCCTTTTTAATTACTAGGGCTGATTTATGTGGGTATGTAATGAACACCCCAAAATGCGACACAGATTTTCGTAAATTACAAATATTTTTAAGGGAGATTCCCAAAATGAACGCACGGTATAGCAAAGAAATAGATCGTCTGTACCTACAAATGTATTCCATGCTATTTGAATATGCCCGAAGCTCTCTGTCCAGTGACGCTCTGGCAGAAGAGGCAGTGCAGGACACGTTCATCATCGCCTGTCAGAAACCGGAGGCATTATGCGAAAGTCCTAATCCAGAGGGCTGGCTGGTCAACACGCTCAAGAATGTTCTTTCCAATACAAAGCGAAGTCAAAACATTGCGCGACGAATCCTGCTGGAATACTTTGCCGCCAATATCAATGACATCTCCGTATCCGATGATCGGATCGGTGTGGAGGTCCTGTATGACGATATTGCTGATTCAGAAGAGTTTAAGCTCTTAAAAGAGGTTGCTTTGGATGGTCTGTCTTATTTGGAAATGGCCCAGCTTCGGGGAATTACGGTTGGTACTTGCAGGAAGCGAGTAGAACGAGCCAAGAAAGCTTTACAGAAAAAGATTCAATTATAATGTCGTAAAAAGGCTACTTTATTACATACACCCTCGAAAGGAGGAACAAAAATGCCCAATATGCAAGACCGAAAGACCGAAAGGTTCGGCCGGTTTGATGCCATGAGCACAGAAGAGCTTCAGGCATTCTTGCGGGAGGATGCTTCAAAACCAATGGGCGAAGAATCCGACACAGAAGAAATTTTCTATGTGATGGAGGTGCTTGCCAAACGAAGAAAAGAACAAAATGGAGGAAAGCCCCCAGTGGAAGCACTGGAATCCTTCAAGCAAAACTACCACACGAAAAATGAAACTCCTTATATTTCTGAGAGCGTTCTTGTTGCCCGCAAGCGGAGCAACAGTGGACGTTGGAAACGGGGCCTTGTGGCAGCAGTAGCAGCGATCTTTATTCTTGTGATCGGTAATTCTATCACCGCAAGTGCTTTAGACTTTGATCTCTTTGCAATCATCGCCAAATGGACGCAGGAGACTTTCCATTTTGGCCAAGTTGGACAAACAGACGAAACAAATGCTCCTAGCCCAAATCACAATAATCCGTGCAGTTCTCTACAAGAAGCACTCGCAAAGCAGAATATATCAACAACACTTGTGCCAACTTGGATGCCTGATGGTTTTGAGGAATTCGATGTTAAAACCGTTGAAACCCCAGTTCAGCTACAATTTGTTGCCAATTACAAGGGCGGTGATAATTCTATTCGAATTAGAATTACTGACTATCTGAATTCTCACCCGGCCCAAGTTGAGCAAAGTAATGCTCTTGTTGAGGTATATCGTAGCAACGGAATTGACTACTATATATTCGATAACTATAATCAGCTTAAGGCTGTTTGGATTAATGGTAATTATGAATGTTCTATAGCTGGCCCCATATCCATTTCAGAGATCAAGGAGATGATTGATTCTATTGGAGAGTGATAATATTATGAAATTTTTAAAATCAATTATTCTAAAAGTTGTAGCCCTATGCCTTGTGTTTGCATCATTTACCCCTGCTACTGTCTATGCCGCAGAGGATACTTCCATTTCACCGTACGCAAGCTACTATCTTGATACATACAACACATATATCTGTCGTGTTGGCACTGGCGGTCAAATTCAAGTTTGGTTTGATGTTATGGGTACAGGAACGATGGATGAGATAGGTGTTCTTTCTATTGAGTTGTATGAAGTAAGTAGTGACGGAACCGAAACTTGGCTAAAAACTTTTCGCCATGAGAGTAACTCATCTATGCTTATAGAGGATGATTGGTATCACTGTTCTTATGTGTCCTACCAAGGCTCCAGTTCTAAGACCTACAAAGCCTATGTCTGCATTTGGGCTGGTAAAAACGGCAGCGGTGATACCCGTTATATGTGGGCCACTATGGTGTAAACCATACACTGCAGAAGCTTTTGGACACAAGATTCTAACGTGTTGCCCTAGGAATTATACGAATATTCCTAACTATTAAATCGCAAAGAGGGCTTGCTATCTGCGTAATGCAGGCGGCAAGCCCTTTCGTCTAACATTAGTTCTTAGGCAGTTATAATGATCTTAATGTGTCCTTGATTCATACAAATTAATTCTTTCCTCAGTCACGCAATGTCATCTCTTGAAAAACCGTCCATAATATGCTATACTATTTTTATAAAAGGTCGTCAATATATCCATTATTGCATTAGAAGCCGTGACCAACTTTTGACCAACAAAAGTCCGGTAAAACAAAATAACTGGTATAATAGCACTACATCTCGAATGCTAATATACCAGTAACCACCACATATCTACAAAGCCAAAATCCCGCCATCGAGTGGGAATAATACCGATTGGCTTGGCTCATTAAATGGGTTATAAAATCGCTGTGATTTGCGATAATTTTGCAAATTACAGCTTTTTTACTGGTTGTACCAGTCAAAGCCTCCGGCTAAGCTGGAGGCTTGATTAAGCCCTAGAAGGGCATTTTACAGACATTTGCCCCCTTGTACCGGCTGACGCGTAAACGGGTCAACAAATTCCTTTAGGCCTATCTGGTCGGCTATTTGATCTTCTTGTTATTGAGTTCGGATATACTCTTGTATTTGCTTTTTATTCTTCCCCACTGTGTCGACGAAATATCCTCTGGCCCAGAAATGTCTGTTGCCATACTTGTACTTGAGGTTAGCATGTCTATCGAATATCATTAGACTGCTTTTCCCTTTAAGAAAACTCATTACCTGCGACACACTACACTTAGGTGGTATACTGAGGAGCATATGGATATGATCTGGGCACGCTTCTGCCTCTATTATTTCTACGCCCTTTTGCTGGCATAACTGCCGCAATATCTTTCCTATATCTGCTTTAATGGCTCCGTATATTTCTAACCTGCGATATTTGGGTGCAAACACTACATGGTATTGACATTGCCATGTGGTATGGTCTAAACTATTAATGTCTTTTTCTTTCACGATTAAGACCTCCTCATTATGGTAGTTGTGTGGTCGGCAAACCACTTCTACTATAATGGGGAGCTTTTTTCCTGTCTACTTTACTCCTCGCTAGAAGCTATTTTTTTGCCACCGGCAGAGCCGGTGGTATTCTTATACAACAAAAGCGCTCCGCAGGAACAACCATCCTGCGGAGCGCTTCCAATATATTATGTACATTCACAACAAACTAACCGATTGGCTAATTGCAAGTAGTTTCATTCTGAAATCTTACTTTTCGTTCTTGTAGATCTCCTTGAAATACTTGTAGGTATCGACCTTCAATTCACCACAAGCAGCCTCATCGCAAGCAACAATCCCATCGGGATGCATCTGCAAAGCACTGATGGTCCATGCATGGTCCACGCCACCTTCCACACAATGACGCAAAGCGCGGGCTTTATTGTGTCCGCTGATCAGCAGCAGAACCTGCTTCGAATCACAAACCGTTCCAACGCCCACAGACAGCGCAGTCTTGGGAACCTTATTGGGATCATTATCAAAGAAACGGGAGTTTACGATCAGTGTATCTTCAGTCAGCGCGCGAACACCGGTCCGGGACACCAGAGAAGTAAACGGTTCATTAAACGCAATATGTCCGTCCACACCACTGCCGCCAAGGAACAGATCGATTCCGCCGTAGGAAGCAATCTTCTCCTCATAGCGCTGGCACTCCGCTTCCAGATCCTCTGCCATACCATTGAGGATATTGATATTTTCCGCAGGGATATCAATATGGTTAAAGAAGTTATCGTGCATGAAATACCAGTAGCTCTGGTCATGTTCTCTGGGGAGGCCTACATACTCATCCATATTGAAGGTTACAACATTTTGAAAGCTTACCGCACCCGCTTTATTCATTTCAATCAGCTTTTTATAGACACCCAGCGGAGAGGAACCGGTAGGAAGTCCAAGGACAAAGGGACGCACTTCCTTATGGTTATTGATGGCATCAGCAATATGATTGGCAGCCCAAAGGCACATTTCTTGATAATCGTTTTTAATAATCAGCTTCATAACAAATCACGCTCCAAATAACTATTGAGTTGTTGTACCTACAATAGTATACAACGGTTTGTTTCATTTGTCCATAATTTTCCTATCAAAAATTTGCTAAAAGTCACTTAGAAATCGAAGCGTTTTTTATAGAAGTTAGTATAATTATGCAAATTTATCCCACAGGCTTATTCACAAAATTACTTAATCATGGATCTACAGCAGGGAAATTCTCCCCGTCATCACGCATTTTATAATAACCCACACGCGTCATACTGTTTCTATTGCTTTTGGCATAAAATTCCAATATAATAGAGGAAACAAACTTTATCTATTCAACTACGGAGGTATTCCTATGCATGACAAGCCCGTTGCTGGTGCCAGCGGAGACCAGTACATCCCTTACGGTCAGCGTACCGGAGCAGAATCCGCAGTCTATTTTACCCGGGATCTTTCTGCAGATGGATTGCAAAAAATTTTCCAGCATCTTTCGGGTCATTTGCATGGAAAAATCGGCATAAAGCTTCACACTGGTGAGCGAAACGGTCCCAACATCATTCCCCGCCCCTGGGTGGAGCAGTTGATTCGGCAGGAGCTCCCCGATGCTTCTATCATTGAAACCAACTCCTACTACCAATGGGACCGGTACACCACCGAACAGCACAGAAAAACCCTGAAGATCAATGGCTGGACTTTTGCTCCCGTGGATATTCTGGATGAAAACGGTGCGATCCTTTTTCCCGTAAAGGGTGGAAAATGGATCAAAGAAATGTCCGTCGGCAAGCATCTTATCAATTACGACTCTATCCTGACATTGACCCACTTCAAAGGACACACCCTTGGCGGCTTTGGCGGTTCTAACAAGAACATCGGCATTGGCTGCGCTGACGGACGGATTGGCAAAGGCATGATCCACTCCACACCCGAAATAATGTGGAGCATTGTTGCCGAGGAGTTTATGGAGCGCATGACTGAGTCTACCAAGGCTGTTGCTGATCATTTTGGCAACCGGATCGTCTATATCAATGTGATGCGAAACATGTCTGTTTCCTGCGATTGTGAGGGAATAGATGCAGAACCGGTAGTTACGCCCAATGTTGGTATCTGCGCATCCACAGATATTCTATCTGTGGATCAGGCTTGCGTGGATATGCTTTATGCCATGACTCCCCATGATCGGCACGCATTGGTTCAGCGAATTGAAACCCGTCACGGACTCCGCCAGCTGAGCTACATGAAGGAACTGGGAATGGGCAACGACAGATATACACTAATCGATATTGATCATGCAGATAGAGTCATTACAGCAGCAGATGCGGTGGCAGATGTGTGCCCCTTTGTTCTATAAAAACTACTCCCGGAGCCGTTGGTTCCGGGAGTTTTCATATTCTAATCAAGGCTTCGCCGCAGCGGCGATCTTATTATGCATAATGGTATCTTCTTCGGTATCGGATAAAGCAGATCGCCGTAAGCAGCGCCGCAGCCAGTTCCGCGACTACAACAGAAAACCAAATACCATCCAATTCAAAGAATACCGGCAAGATCATAACCGCCGCAATCTGGCACACCAGCGTGCGAAGGAAAGAGATAATTGCAGAAATCAGTCCGTTATTAAAGGCGGTAAACATGGAGCTGCCAAAGATATTAAAACCACACAACAAAAAGGACAGCGCATAGATTCGAAAGCCCTGGATCGTCATTCCCCACAGCACTGGATCATAGCTGACAAAAATCGATGACAGCGGCTTTGACAAAAGGATTGCCAAAACACACATTGCCAGCGACGCTGCACCTAAGATCACAAGACTCTTACGGAACAGACTTTTCAGCTCCTGACAATTATCCGCTCCATGATTATAACCGAACAGCGGTGCAGAACCGACAGAAAAGCCAATGAAAACAGACAGGAAGAACAAATTGACATACATGATCACACCGTAGGCTGCGATTCCGTCCTCTCCCGCATAACGCATCAGCTGCAGATTATACAGCATACTCACAAGACTCATAGAAAGATTACTCATCAGCTCCGAAGAACCATTGGTGCAAGCCCTCAGCAATGCTTTTCCATCAAACCGGAACTTTCCCAACCGCAGAAGGCTTTGATTCTCTCTTCCAAAATACACCAGAGGGATCACTGCGCCGGCAAGCTGGGCAATTGCTGTTGCAGTAGCTGCTCCCACCAGGCCCCAGCGGAACACCGCCACAAAAAGAGCATCCAGAAGGATATTGCACACACCGGATGCCACCGTCATGATTAGCGACAGATTCGCTTTCTCTGCCGTTACGCAGAAGCTCTGGAACGCAAACTGAAGAATGTAAGCAACGGAGGAGCTTAACACGATCATCCCATAGGTCACACAATTTTCCAGCATTTCTCCCTCGGCACCTAAAAGGATAGCAGCGGGCCGCAGGAACAGAATCGAAACAACCGTCAGTAAGACACCGCCAATAATGCAAACAGCAGTGAGCATAGAGAATATCTCGTTGGCCTTTTTCCGGTCGCCCAAGCCCAAGGTTTTGGAGATCAATGCTGTACCACCGGTACCCAGCATGAATCCCGCAGTGCCAAAGATCATAATGTAGGGCATGATCAGATTGATGGCAGCAAAGGGCGTTTTGCCCGCAAAATTAGACACAAAAATACCATCAACAACGCCGTAAATGGCTGTAAAAATCATCATGGCAATGGATGGCAGTGTAAACCGCATCAACTTACCATATGAAAAATGCTCTGAAAGTTGGATCTTCACAAGGGAGCCTCCATCTGTTTATTCTTATCTGCCGTATTATACGATGGATGTATATAACTGTCAAGTTTGACCGCATTTTGCTTTCTCGCTTCAAATATGAAAAACTGACGGCGACGAAACTCTTTGTAACATGGCAAAACCAATTATACTGTATTTATATAAGCACTTTCATAAGAGAATCGCCCGACTTCTGTCGGGCGGTTCTTTTACATATTATAGTATCTGTCGAACTCCGCAGGATGGGGAATGGCTGCCATTTCCCGGACTTCCGCCCGCTTGGTCCTGATAAAGTTCTTGATTAGCTCCTCGGGGAAGACTCCGCCGGCGGTCAGATAATCGTGGTCGGCTTCCAGCGCATCCAGCGCCTCGCCCAGAGAAGTGGGCAGCCCCTTCAGCTTGGCCTTCTCCTCTTCCGGCAGGTTGTACAGGTTCACATCATAGGGGCCCCAGCCGTTGGCATGGGGATCGATCTTATTCTTCACGCCGTCCAGACCTGCCATCAGCAGGGCGGCATAGCAGAAATAGGGATTGCAGGTAGCATCGGGGTTGCGCAGCTCAAAGCGGCGGAGCTTGGGACTCTTTGCATAGGCAGGAATCCGGATAACCGCACTGCGGTTGGAAGTGGCATAGCCAACTGTTACCGGTGCTTCAAAGCCGGGCACCAGACGCTTGAAGGAGTTAGTGCTGGGATTGGTGATGGCGCACAGAGACGCGATGTGCTTCAGCAGGCCGCCCATGAAATAGTGGGCAGTTTCACTGAGGTTGGAGTAACCGTTATCATCGGAGAATACCGGCTCGCCGTCCTTCAAAAGCAGCATATGTACATGCATACCGCTGCCTGCCTCACCGTATACAGGCTTGGGCATCAGAGTTGCGGTCTTTCCGTGCTTTAGCGCGGTATTGCGGATGATGTACTTGATCATCATGGAGGCATCGGCCATCTCGCTCATCTTGCCTAGCTGGGGCTCGATCTCAAACTGACCGGCTGCACCTACCTCGGGATGGTGGTACTTGATGGGAATACCTGCCTGCTCCATCAGCATGCACATTTCGCTGCGGCACTCGTAGGTGGGGTCAAAGGGTTTGGCGATATGGTAATTCTTCTGCTTGGGGACTACGATACCCTGACCCTCGGCAGCGCTGTTCCAGTGAGCCTGGTTCACATCCAAAGACATTCCAATGCTGTCGGGGCGGACTTCCCAGCCCACCTGGTCGAACAGATAGAACTCAAACTCCGGCAGGATCAGCATGGTATCAGCAATGCCGCTGTCACACATATACTTTTCTGCTGCCAGAACGATATTTCGGGGATACTGGGCAAGAGGCCTGTTCTCCGGATTGTCAATGATCATGGCGTTGCCGGTCATGGACAGTGTGGGGATCTGGCAGAAGGGGTCGATGGCAGCGGTATCGGGATCAGGAATAAATACCATATCGCTCTTTTCCACCACAGCATAGCCATAGTTGGAAGCATCAAAGCCAATACCATTCTTCATCGTATCCTCATTGAAGTGGCCAGCAGGGATTGTCACATGGCGGAACTGGCCGTTGATATCCACCATCTTAAAATCGATCATCTGAATGCCCTGCTCTTTGATCAGAGCCATGATATCCTGTACTGTCTTTTTCATAATATGCTCCTATCATAAAAGATTTCTGCCAGTATTATAGCACCGGATTTTTCATTCGTCTACGCCTGTGGAAAATTTTTCTTATTTATATGCCGTCGATGAGACTGCGAATCAGCGTTTCATCCACACCATTGTAGGTTTTTCCATCCCATTTGATGTTGGGACCTTTTCCGCACATACGCATGCAAGCTCCATATTTTACAGTAAATTTCTTTGGGTTTCTGCCATAGGTTTTCTCCACAAACGCAGCCAATGCTGCCCGCTTGCTACAGTTCGGGCCGGCGCACAGCACAAGCTCATGGGTATCAGAAAGGCGCAGGCTGGGAATGCGTTTGATCACTGCTATAAGATAGCTTTCTTTGCAGTCAATCCATTCTGCAATCTGGGGCAATACACTTAGCGGAATCTTTCCACCGTTTTCCTGCTGTACCTCCCGAAGCAACGCAATCAATGCGCTTTGATCAGAGGGCGCCCCTTGTCTATGATAATACGCAACCGCTTCTTCAATCTTCCACATACCAAAACCTCCTTTTTTATAGTATACCACACCTTTATACCATTGAAAAGCATCGTCTTTGTGTTGTGTGACTATATCACAGATAAAAGCGATTTTTTAGGATAAGATAAGGTCACAAAACGACCAAAGGAGGTACTCACTTATGAGACTGAAAGACAAAGTTGCAATCATCACCGGCGGCAGCCGTGGAATCGGCTATGCCACCGCAGAAGCATTTTTGAAAGAGGGTGCCACCGTCATCCTCACCGCCAGCAGCCCTGCCACAGCGGAAAAAGCAGTGCAAAACCTGCAGGAGAAATACCCCGATGCCACTCTTCGTGGCATCAGCCCCACCCTTACCAATCTGGAATCCGTCCGCAGTGCTTTTAACGATGTGGAAAAAGAATTTGGCCGTATCGACATTCTGGTAAACAACGCCGGTGTATCCGAGCGGGCTGCTTTTACCGATTACACCGAAGAGCTCTTTGACAATGTCATGGATCTGAATGTCAAGGGTGTATTCAATGCCACCCGGGCGGCTGCAGAGCACATGGTAACCAAAGGAAGCGGTGTCATCTTAAACACTTCTTCCATGGTAAGTATCTATGGCCAGCCGGCAGGCATTGCCTACCCCACTTCCAAATTTGCCGTCAACGGCTTTACCCTTTCCCTTGCACGGGAATTGGGTCCCAAAGGTATTCGTGTCAATGCTGTCGCTCCTGGAATCACGGAAACGGATATGATGAAGGCCGTTCCAAAAGAGGTCATCGACCCCATGATCCAGCAAATCCCGTTACGCCGCCTCGGTCAGCCGGAAGACATTGCCAATGCTTTCGTGTTTCTGGCATCTGACGAAGCATCCTACATCACCGGCGTGGTGCTGCAGGTTGACGGTCTGGCAAGAAGCTAAATCGTTTGTGATTAAATCACAGTAAAATACAAAATACTATGATACACTTTCACTATAAAAAAACAATTGGAGGAAAAAATTATGAAATATGTATGTGATGTTTGCGGTTGGGAATACGACGAAGAGCAGGGTTACCCCGAAGGTGGAATTGCTCCCGGAACAAAATTTGAAGACCTGCCCGAAGATTTCGAATGTCCCCTCTGCTTTGTAGGCAAGGATCAGTTTTCTGAAGCTTAAGGAAAGGAGCAACACCATGATCAATCTGAATGCATCTCTTTTTGAGCAGCACGCTGCTCAGGATAAGCCGGTTCTTGTGGAGTTTTGGGCTCCCTGGTGTGTCTACTGCCGCAGGATCGCGCCGGCACTGGATAAACTCGCCGACCAGCGCGCCGATCTGGTAGTTGGTCAGGTAAATATTGACGAACAGCCGTTGCTGGCTGCCAAAGAGCAGATCGAAGTGATCCCCACGCTGATCCTCTACAAAAACGGTGAAGCGCTGGGCTCCATCGTCGCTCCGGAATCCAAAGCCCGCATCGAGGAATTCATTGCAGAAACGCTGAACGCGTAAGGAGGGTACTATGCAGCACATTTATGATATGATCGTCATCGGCGGCGGCCCCGGCGGTTATACCGCTGCATTGTACGCCGCCAGGGCAGGCTTAAGCACGCTGGTACTGGAAAAGCTTTCCGCCGGCGGGCAGATGGCGCTGACCTCTCAAGTCGATAACTACCCCGGCTTTGCCGACGGCGTAGACGGTTTCGAATTAGGCCAGCAGATGCAAGCAGGCGCCGATCGGTTCGGCGCAAAAACTGAGCTTGCAGAGGTTCTTTCTCTGGAACTGGACGGAACAGTAAAAACTATTCACACCACAGAGGGTATCTTCTACAGCAAGACCGTTGTGCTGTCCACCGGCGCAAATCCCAGACTTTTGGGCGTTCCTAAAGAAAAGGAACTGACTGGCAAGGGCATCAACTACTGCGCCCACTGCGACGGGATGTTCTACCGGGGCAAGACCGTTGTGGTCGTGGGTGGCGGAAATACAGCCGCTGCAGACGCGCTGCACTTAAGCAGACTCTGTAAAAAGGTATACCTCGTCCACAGACGGGATTCCCTTCGGGCAACCAAGATCTACCACAAGCCGCTGATGGAGGCGGAAAATGTGGAGTTCCTTTGGAACAGCACGGTCACAGAGCTGCACAGCGGAGAAAAACTGACCGGAGTCCGCATTCGCAATGTTCTCACCGGTGAGGAAACGGATCTCGAATGTGACGGCATCTTCGTCAGCATCGGCCGCTCCCCTGCTACCGACCTTGTTAAGAGTCAGTTGGCGTTGGATGAAGGGGGCTATGTGGTTGCCGATGAGACCACCAGAACGAGTCTTCCCGGCGTCTTTGCCGTAGGCGATGTCCGCACCAAGGCGCTTCGCCAGATCATTACCGCGGCAGCAGACGGCGCTATGGCAGCCCATTTCGCTGATGAATATCTGGCAGAAAACCAATAACAATCAAAAATTTCCGGGTGCTATTCAGCACCCGGATTCTTTTATTCCAGAATTTCTCCGTCCGTCGAGATCGTAACGACCTGCAGCGGCAGATTTTTGCCACACTTCTCGATTGCTTGCTTTGCTGCAAATTCAATGCCGCCGCAGCAAGGCACTTCCATCCGCACAACGATCACGCTCTTGATATCGTTGCCAGAAAGGATCGCTGTGAGTTTCTGAGAGTAGTCAACAGCATCCAATTTGGGACAGCCAATAAGGGTGATCCGGTTACGGATAAAGTCATTATGGAAATTGCCGTAGGCATAGGCTGTGCAGTCTGCCGCGATCAGCAGGTTCGCGCCGTCAAAATACGGGGCATTGATCGGTGCCAGCTTGATCTGCACCGGCCACTGCCGCAGCTGGCTTTCTGCCTTTACAGGAGTACTGCCCGATTCCCGCCGGATATCAGCCACGCGGCTGCCGGGACAGCCACCGCTTTGGCATCCCCCTTGTTTTTGCTTCTTCGCCGCAAGAACCGCCGCTTCGTTATAGGCAGGAGCTTCCCGCTCTTCAAAGGATATGGCATTCATAGGGCAGGCCGGCAGGCAGTCACCCAGCCCGTCACAGTAGTCCTCCCGCAGAAGCTTTGCTTTGTTATCAACAATACCGATGGCACCCTCATGGCAGGCATCGGCGCATAAACCGCAGCCGTTGCACTTTTTTTCATCGATGGTAATGATTCTTCTAATCATGCGCTCTCCTCCTTTTTCTGCTTCTGTAGTGCAGCGATCTCCATCATATGTTCATACATCTCATCGCCTACGCATTTTCTGGCGTACTTGCACCACTGAACGCAGCTTAGTGTATCGTTATACGCCACAAAACCGCAGTGGTCGCAGGCAACTTCGGTATCGATAGAAAATATCTCGATGATATTTCCGCACTGGGGGCAGATCTTTTCATGAATGGTGGGGGTACGGGGCTTCCCTTGACAACTTTCCATTAACATATGCATCCCTCCTTGACTTTTGTGGTATTATCATACTATACTTACGGCAGAATGTATGTTGAATTTTCAACAAAAGGAGTATTTATGAAAGAATTTATTCCAATTTTACAGACCTGCCCCCTGTTTGACGGGATTCAGAGCACGGAATTATCCGGAATGCTGGGTTGTCTGGGTGCGAGACCCCTTCAGGTGAAAAAAGGTCAGTTCGTATTCCGGGAAGGTGATCAGGCCATTTTTGTAGGCATTTTACTGACCGGCTCCGTGCAATTGATTCGTGAAGATTTTTACGGCAACCGCAGCATCATGGCCCACATTGGCCCTACGCAGCTGTTCGGTGAATCCTATGCTTTCTCCGGTGCACCCACTCTGCCCGTCAGCATCGTTGCCGATGAGGACAGCCAGCTTGTCCTGCTGGACAGCCGCAGGATTCACAGCTGCTGCAGCAACGCCTGCGAATTTCACAATCAGGTAATTTATAATCTTCTGCGGCTTGTTGCCAATAAGAATCTGGTGCTGCACCAGAAGATACAAATTACTTCCAAGCGCACCACCCGGGAAAAACTGATGGCATATCTTCTGTCCCAAGCCAAGCTTTCCGGCAGCAACACCTTTACCATCCCCTATGACCGGCAGGCATTGGCGGATTATCTGGAAGTGGACCGCAGCGGGCTATCCGCTGAGATCAGCAAGCTGCGGAAAGAAAAAATACTGGAATGCGAAAAGAGAACATTCCGTCTTTTAGGCGGTACACCATAAAACCAGTCCTTCCAACATTTACAGCTTGATAAATAGTTACAAATCGGTTACAATCTTCCTGTCCTCGCGAGACAAATCTAATACAGGAGGTCGTACAAGATGTTCTTCTTTACTTGTAACACCGACTGCAATTCTGATTGCAGCTCCATCTGGCAGCTTCTGCGCCAGCTGTGCGGTTTCGGCTGCTAATGCCGTTTTGTGGTCCCGCATTTTGCGGGATCACTTTTTATTTATCAGGAGGTAACCAAAATGCGAAAATTACTTGCTATGGCACTTTGTGTCTTATTATTGACCCCAGCTTTGACAGTGAAAGCTGCAGGAAGCAACATAACCCACACCGTCAAATCCGGCGACAGTCTATGGAAAATTGCCGTGCGGTACGAGGTGGGTTTGAGTGAGATCAAAAGCGCCAATCCACAAATCAAAAACTACGATCTGATCTATCCCGGGCAGATCATCAATATTCCTACAACGGATGCATCCATAACTGCCTATGAACAGGAGGTTATTCGCCTTGTCAATGAGATACGTGTGCAGAACGGTTTGAGAGCTCTTACTTATGACTGGGAGCTGAGCCGCGTGGCACGATACAAATCGCAGGATATGAAGGATAACCGCTATTTCGCCCACAACAGCCCCATTTACGGTACACCCTTTCAAATGATCCGTAATTTTGGTATTGATTTCCGGTCTGCTGGTGAAAACATTGCCAAAGGCTATGCAACACCGCAAGCCGTGGTCAACGGCTGGATGAATTCCTCCGGCCACCGTGCCAACATTCTGAACGCAAACTACACAAAGATCGGTGTTGGTTATGTACCCAGCGGAAACTACTGGACCCAGATGTTCATTTCCTAAAGAGAAGCGGAGCAGCAATCGCTGCTCCATTTTTCTTAGGACGACTCCACACTCATGCCGTTATATATCGGGTAAGTCTTGTATTAGTTATTATTATACAAAACTTTTAGATTGTAAGTTCGAGCAATATTTCTTATTGACAATAATAATATTTTGTCATATAATAATCATGTAGTAACAAAGTAATTATTGAGGAGGATTGCTATGAGATTCTGGAAAACCATTCTTTCTGTGTTTTTAGCTGTATGTTTATCTCCTAAACTAATCTTAGTTGCAAGTGCCAGCGAAGCAGATAAGCCTGGTGAAGATAATCATTCTTCTTATACTGAATTTTGCGGTGATTACTATTCTTCGCATGAATTATACACCGTATACGACAAAAACGGTGTAGATATTAGCACATACTATTATTCCGAAACATATGATTGGTATGCAAATGGCGAAATAGAAACCATTTATGAGTATATGAAAGAAAATGTCTCGCGTTATCGGAAAATAGAAATAACTAGTAATGTCAACACAAGGGGAGCCATTCAATCAGCGAAGCAAACAGAAACATTTTTTGCTTTTGTTGACAATAAAAAAATGTCTGGTTTTGACATTGTATATACATTAACCGGGGAATTTACATATAATGTAAACACGGGCAAAGTTGGAACCTATTCAAATCCAAAAATAAGCCTTACACATGTAGGAATATCCAATCTGGTATCTGGGCAAATGACGAACGCTTCGACAAGTGCTGAAAAAACTTCAGATGGATATGGGGTAATCTTTTCGGGGGAATTTGATGTAGTCTCTACACTGTACTTTCCTGTAGGCATGTCATCTATTCCTGTGCTCAATGAGACAACTGGACCATATACAGCTACATTTATAGGTTACGGCGACTAAAAGGAGCGGTCCTATGAAAAAACAGTTATTGACTTTATCTGCCATCCAAATTATATGTAACATTCTCTATATTTTGACAACAAACGCATATTATGCAGTTTTTACCCTGCAAAACTTCTGGACCTCCTTTTTAATGTATACGGCAGGTGCTGTCAGCTTGTTGGAGATTGGAATTATTCTTCTTGTCATTATTTATGTTGGAGCAAACATCACCTCCTTCTGGAAAATGCTGGGGATAATCACGCTCTACCTTGCAGCGGTTGATGCAATTGAATTTGTATTACAGTTTGGAATTGACTTATATGGGTTTGTCCCACAGTCTTTTCTTTACACTTCGCTAATCTATATGGTCATATTTCTCGCATTCGCTTGCTTGTATTTTCTTTTCCAAAAATTCGTGCTTCAAAAAACTGTTTCCTAACCAAGAACTAGTATTTATTTCATCTGTAAAACTTCGCATTCAATTACTCTCCATTTTGCATCAGATCATCTCACCCACTTTAGCCTAACAATTTAGTTCCTGGTGATACTAAGAAAAGCGGAGCAGCGATCGCTGCTCCTTTTTTTGATGATTAAGCAATGGGTTCAAAATCCGCTGCACCGTGCTTGCACAGGGGGCAAACGATATCATCGGGCAGATTCTCACCTTCATAGACCCAACCGCAGACCTTGCATACATAGCCCTTCTTGCCTGCCGTTTCCGGCTGGGGCTTTACATGGTTCTGATAGTAGGTGTAGGTCATAGTCTCCTTGTTTTCCATGACTCTGGCCTCAGTGACAGAGCAGATGAACATGCCGTGGGTATCCAAGTCCACATAGCTCTCCACCTTCAGGCTCATGAAGGAATTGATATAACGAGGCAGGAACCGCAGACCATTGTCGCTGCGCAGCTCATCGATTCCTGCAAACTTATCTGCTGTCCGACCGCTCTGGAAGCCGAAATTCTGGAACACAGAGAAGGGCGCGGACACATCCAGGCAGTTCACATTCATAACGCCCGTCTGCTTGATCACATGGTGGGAGTAATTCTGCTTGTTAATGGTCACCGCGATCCGGTTGGGGGTATTGGTCACCTGGGTGACGGTGTTGACGATCAGGCCGTTGTCCTTGTTGCCGTCATTAGAAGTCACGACATACAGGCCGTACCCGATGTTAAACAGAGCGCTCAAATCATTCTTGTTGGCAGTAGCGTCCTGCTGGGCAAGGTAATCTCTGCACAGTTCATCTGCCATAGCCTCGATCTGCTTTCTGCTGTCCTCATTCAGCGCAGACATGATCTTAACAGTAGTGTCGGTAAAGGTCAGATTCTTGCTGCCTTCAAACATTCCCCGCATGACCTTGGCGGCCAGAGGTGCCCAGGAGCCGTTTTCGATCAGACCGATGGTGCGGTTCTGGAATGCCCGTTCGGTCAGATGATGGATATACTCCTTCATAAAGGGGAAGATATCCGCATTATAGGTGGTAGTAGCCAGCACCAGCTTGCCGTATCGGAAAGCATCCTCCACCGCCTCTGCCATATCGCAGCGGGCAAGATCGTATACGACGACCTTGGGGCAGCCCTTGGTCTGCAACTTCTCCACCAGCAGTTCTACCGCGGCCTTGGTATTGCCGTAGACGGAAGTATAGGCAACAACGATGCCCTCGCTCTCCACCCGGTAGGAAGACCAGATGTCATACAGGTTGATATAGTAACCCAGATTCTCCGTCAGCACGGGGCCATGGAGGGGGCAGATCTTTTCAATATCCAGAGTGGCAGCCTTCTTCAGCAACGCCTGCACCTGCGCGCCATACTTGCCAACGATTCCGATATAATACCGGCGTGCTTCGCAGGCCCAGTCTTCCTCGACATCCAGCGCACCGAACTTACCAAAGCCATCAGCGGAGAACAACACCTTATCGTATACATCGTAGGTCACAATAACTTCGGGCCAGTGGACCATGGGAGCGGTAACGAAGGCCAGGGTATGCTTGCCCAGAGAGAGGGTGTCGCCCTCGCCGACAACGATACGGTTATCCGCATAATCCGTTCCGAAGAAATTCTTCATCATGGTAAAAGCCTTGGCAGAAGAAACCACCGTCACATCGGGATAGATCTTCATGAAGTTGTCAATGTTTGCCGCGTGGTCGGGTTCCATATGCTGAATCACCAGATAGTCCGGCTTGCGGCCACCCAGTGTATTCTGGATATTGTCCAGCCACTCGTGGGTAAAGTTCTGATCCACAGTATCCATAATGGCGATCTTCTCGTCCATAATGGCATAGGAATTGTAGGACATTCCGTTGGGGACAACATACTGTCCTTCAAACAGGTCCACCTTATGGTCGTTGACACCAATGTATTTGATATCGTTGGTAATGGTCATATGCATTCTCCTTGCTTTCTTTTAGATTTGATAGTATTATACACACATAAAGAGGAAAAGTACAGTGACTTTATCACAGAAGCAACGTGCGTTCCACAATAAAATATGAATAAAACTTATCAAGGAGTATCCGTTATGAATATAGAAGTTCTTAGTGCCATTTTTCTGCCGTTTCTTGGTACTGTTATTGGTTCTGCCTTTGTTTTTTTCCTCAAAGGAAAGATGAACCGCAATCTGCAGCGGATCCTCACCGGCTTTGCAGGCGGCGTTATGGTTGCCGCATCCATATGGAGCCTGATCATTCCGGCTATGGATCAGTCGGAACATATGGGTAAGCTGGCATTCTTTCCCGCGTTGGTCGGTGTATGGGCAGGCTTCCTGTTTTTGATGCTGCTGGACTGGCTGATCCCTCACCTGCACTTAAACAGTGAGTGCCCGGAGGGCAAAGCCTGCAACTTAGGCAAATCCACCATGATGGTTCTGGCTGTTGCGCTGCACAATCTGCCGGAAGGTATGGCTGTGGGCGTTGTCGCGGCCAGCTGGCTTTCCGGAAATGAAAGCATATCTGCCGCTGCCGCGTTGGCTCTGGCTCTCGGCATTGCTCTGCAGAATCTTCCGGAAGGCGCTATCATCTCCATGCCGCTGAAGTCCAATGGAATGGGCCGGGGAAAGGCCTTTGGTTACGGCGTTGCCTCCGGTATTATTGAGCCGATCGGCGCTATACTAACGATTCTGATGGCAAGTCTGGTCGTTCCCATTCTCCCCTACCTTCTGGCCTTTTCCGCCGGCGCTATGCTTTATGTTGTTGTTGAGGAATTGATCCCCGAAATGTCAGAAGGTGAGCATTCTCATCTGGGTGTGCTTTCCTTCGCCGCCGGCTTCACGCTAATGATGGTGCTGGATGTCGCGCTTGGTTAAACAAAAAATGTCCGTCAAATGACGGACATTTTTTACTGCAATTTCCTAAGCTTGGATGCGTCCACGATATCCACAGAGCCTCTGGTCAGTTTGACCATCCCCTCACCCTGGAAATATCGCAGCATTCTGGTTACCACTTCCCGGGCAGTGCCCATATGATTGGCAATCTTTTCATGGGTTATTTTCAAGCTGTTTGTTTCTTCCAGCGCGGTTTCCTCCAGCAGGAACGCTGCCAAACGCTTATCAAAGCTTTTCCACATGATCTGCTCCATCAGCCACATCAGCTCCGAAAAATGGCTGGTGATCAGATTGCGGGCATAGTTAGCAATGACAATGGACTCGTCCATCAAATTCTGGAACAGGCACGCCGGAACGACCCAGAATTCCGTATCCTTTTCTGCCTCGATCAAAATATCGAACTGCATATTCGGCATAACGCAGGAAGCAGAGAACAGACAGATGTCCATTTCAAAGAAGCGGCAAATAGTGATCTCTCTGCCTTCTTCGGAAAGCATGTACGCCCGCAGCTGACCGCTGCGCACCACCAACATGCCCAGACAATCGGGACTGCCGTCATGCAAAACCGTTCCGCTTTTTACTTTTTGAAAGTCCGTAACAGACAAAATGCGATTTTGCTGATCCGCATTTAATTTATTCCAAATCGGAAAATACTCCGAAAAGCTCATAGGGACATCCCTCCTGCTTGAAGTATAATCTCTTTTTTCTGAGAAGTCAAAATATTTCTTTATTGTCTTGCCATGCAAATCGTTTTATGTTATGCTCATGATATCAACAAGAAAGGAAGTTGTTTCTATGAAAAAGTATGTTTGCGATCTGTGCGGCTGGGAATATGACGAGGAAGCCGGTTATCCAGAAGGCGGCATTGCCCCCGGCACCGCATTTGAGGATCTTCCCGAGGAATTTGAGTGTCCCCTGTGCTCTGTCGGTAAAGACCAGTTTTCCGAAGTGTAAGATTTCCTGCGGTTCATGAAAAAGCATCCAAGCGGATGATCATACCGGGTGCCAGCCTTCCGTTTATGGAAAGCGGCGCATGGGATATGGTTCCGGATCTTACCCGCGATTGGTTTTAATTCCAACAAGAACTGCTTAG
Source organism: Oscillospiraceae bacterium (assembly GCA_017408725.1). The sequence goes on along the minus strand of JAFQUA010000047.1, from coordinate 51,561 downwards.
TGACTGGAGTTGACATCTCAGCATATTTTAGGAAAAGAGGCATTTTTATGGAACTGATTTTGGGTCGGCCGGCAGACTGCAGCGGACGGCTGGATAAGGAAATCCGGGTCTACGATCTTTTGGACAAGCTCGGCATTCTTTACCATCGGATCGATCACGAAGCCGCCATGACAATGGAAGCCTGCGCCGCAATCGACGAAGCACTAGATGCCACCATCTGCAAGAATCTGCTGCTGTGCAACCGGCAGTGCACCGACTTTTATCTGCTGATGCTGCCCGGTGATAAAGTATTCAAAACATCTGTTCTTTCCAAACAGATCGGTTCTTCCCGCCTTTCCTTTGCTTCGGGTGAATACATGGAGCAGCTTCTGGACATCAACCCGGGATCCTTGAGCGTACTGGGGCTGATGAACGACCGGGAGCACCGGGTACAGCTTTTGATTGACACGGCTGTCCTGAAGGGTGAATACTTCGGCTGTCACCCTTGCATCAATACATCTTCCTTGCGTTTGCGCACGAAAGATCTGATGGAAAAGATTCTTCCTGCAACGGGACACGAAGCCCAGCTGGTCGCATTGGGATAAAAGAAACCTGTGCAAATTTCTCCACAGGTTTTTTGCCGCCCAACAAATTCAGTATATCATAAGCCGTTCCCAGAAGTCAATATCTTTTTGTTTGTTTTGCCGTAATTCTGCCATGTGCACGAATTCGCTTCGTGCATTTTGTACAACTTTCCATATTGATTTTCTCAACACATTATGTTATCTTATAGTCAGAAAGGGTGATACCAATGTACAGGTAAAAACCTAAGGCTCTAAACTAATCGAGCCAGACGACTAGGATTCTTGCAAGGAAATGTTCCGGCAAATACAAGTCTCTACAAATATGAGAAAAGTAAAACGGTAAGTTAGGAAATGCAGGAGCGGATTTCGTAAAGGCAAGATGAAAAGTCGATTTCGTAGAAAGAGAGGTTAACCAATGATGTTAGATAATAAGAGCGAACAGAAGTGACCCTTGGCTGAATGCTTCGAAAGAGCATCGGTCAAGGGTCATTTCTTTTTTATTGCCAAGGATTTTTCCTCCATAATTATCGTATTCCTTTACTTTTTCCCGATGCTTTGCTATAATAAGCAAATAACCAAAAAGGAGGGCTTTCGTCATGGAGCACACAGATAACGATGTTGATCTGCTTCTTGCCGAAGCGCGGGAATTGATTGCAAAACCGGAAGATCAGTCTAGCTACAAAAAAGGAAAAACCGCAAAAAAATCAGCCATAAGAATTATTCTAGGAGTTTTTGGAAAGCTCCTGTGTGTTTTGTTGGAAACTGTCCTTTTGGCCGCCGTGGCGCTGTATGGCGTCATGTTTGTTCTGGCAAAGGGCCCTTCCCCCACCGCCCGGGATATCTTTGTTTTATCTGTACGGGAGACCAGCGCCGTGGGATTTCTTGCAAATCTGTTTTTTACAGATGAAGAGATCGCACAGATTGAAGCCGGCGGAAACACAATAGAATTTGAGGATATGGATACCTCACTCATCGTCATGCCCAAACCCACCCAACCGCATGACTCTCAGCAAGGCCCCAAACCCGATGAATGGGGACTTGTGGACGAAGATGGCGACGGGATTATCATTGACCCAGTAAAAGGCGAAGGTTTTTCCGGTTATATGATGGTTGTTCTGGATCCCAGCAGAGTCATTATGGCCAGCAAACCCGAAGCCTTTGGTCACCGGGGCTATACGGTTGCGCAGATGGTCGAGGAGTTTGATGCCGTTGCAGGCATCAACGCCGGAGGCTTCTACGACCCCAACGGTCAGGGCAACGGTAGCATCCCGGATACCATGGTCATTTATGACGGACAGATTTACTATCCGGAATTTGGCTCCGCCGCCGGCTTTGTGGGTATCGACAATAATCACATCATGCATGTGGGCAGATTCACCGCTTCTCAGGTCAAGGATAAGAACATTCAGTACGGCGTTGGCTTCGGTCCCGTTTTGATTGCCAACGGAGAAGCGATTCCCAATGCAGCCAGCGGCGTCAACCCCCGCACCGGTATCGGGCAGCGGTCTGACGGTGCCATCCTCATGCTGGTCATCGACGGCCGGCAGGTCACCAGTTTGGGCGCAACCTATCAGGATATGACGGAAATTTTCTTCTCATACGGTGCCGTGAATGCCTGCAACCTGGATGGCGGCTCCTCCTCCATGATGTGGTATCAAGGCGGATATATCAACAACTGCGCCTCTGTTGTCGGCATCCGTCCGGTTCCCACCACATTTTTGGTGTTGAAGGAAGGGGTGGGCAACAATGGCTAAACAGGAAAAGAAAAAGCGCCGCTGGATATTCCCGCTCCTGCTGCTAATTTATGCGATTTTATTTTTGGGTGCCACCAAATATGGCCTTGATTGGTTTTGGGATTACATGGACGCCTATGAGAAGTCCCGTCCCCACATTGCGCTGAATGCCTACGAAGAAAAGCTCACTGCGGAATATGTGGTAAACGCCTCTCAGGAATTGATCAATCAGATCGACCACCATGTGCAAAGCGAAGACATCTGCCGGAAAGTCCTTTTGGATGCACTCAGCGAGAAAATCACCTGCGCCAAAAAAACCAGAGAATCCACAGAGGATAAGCATATATATGCCGTCATGTGCGGCAAAAAGGCCATTGGCACCATGGAAATGGAGCGCTGCGGCGAACCGGTCATGGATTTTGTTCCCTGGGTCGTTACCAAGGATTCCTTTGATCTTTCTTATTTGATCACCGATCCCGTCAGTGTCACCGTGCCCAGCAGTTTTTCCGTGTATGTCAATGGAAATCTGCTGAGCAGCACCTACATCACAGAAGATAATATTCATTACGAGCAGCTGGAAGAGTATTACGACACCTATTCCCTCCCCCACAAGGTCACCTATCAGGCAGGGCCTTTCCTTGGGGCATCGGAAATGAAAATTACAGATGCTGAGGGTAATGAAATTTCCATGAACGCATTGCAGGATATGAGCAAATATATCAGCAATTGTTCCAACCATGAAGTTGCTGCTCTGGACACCATAGCAGAAGATTTTATTCGCAGTTATGTGGCATTTACCTCCCGAACCGGCGGCGACAACGGCAAAAACTACCGTGACCTGACCAACTACATGGTGCCCAACGGTGAGCTTTCCAAGCGGATGTACGCCGCACTGGACGGTTTGTACTGGATCTCTGATCGGGGTGCCAAGCTTGCAGAGCTTACAATTCACCACTATGTCAGCGTTGGAGAGGGCCGGTATCTGTGCGATTTAACTTATGTGGTAGACACACAAAACTTTACCGGCAGTATTCAAACCAGCAGCAATCTGAAGGTGTTTTTTGTTGAAACAGAACAGGGTCTGAGAGCTGAATCCATGCTCAGCTATTGATTGAGATACCGGGTGCCGCTTTTTTAGCGGCACTCTTCTTTTACCCCTCTCATGCAGCTTGACTTCGCAGTAACAGCATGGTAAAATCTAGTTTCAAAAGAAACTATAATATCTGGGAGTTGTACTTATTGATGGAATTGAGCTTTGTGTTTTTCTTTAACAGCGCATTGCTAGGCATTGGTCTGGCCATGGATGCGTTTTCCGTATCCCTTGCCAACGGCCTGAACGAGCACAATATGAAGCCCGGCAAAATGTGCGGTGTCGCCGGCGTATTCGCCCTGTTTCAGGCACTGATGCCCTTGATCGGCTGGATTTGTGTCCATACCGTTGTCCAGTACTTTACCGCGTTTGAAGCATTGATCCCATGGATTGCGCTAGCACTTTTGGGCTTTATCGGCGGCAAAATGCTTGTAGAAGGCATTCAAAATCAAAACTGCTGCAAGAGCGCCCCTCCGGTAGGCTTCTCTGCACTTCTGGTGCAGGGTGTGGCCACTTCCATCGATGCTCTCTCTGTAGGTTTCACTATTGCTGAGTACGATCTAACCGCTGCACTTCTGTGTGCTGCTATCATCGCCGTAATCACTTTCTTCATCTGTCTGTTCGGCCTGTTCATCGGCAAAAAAGTGGGCTGCCGTATGGCCGGCAAGGCCGGTATTCTGGGGGGCGTGATTTTGATCCTCATTGGTTTGGAAATTTTCATCACAAGTTGGCTTTAAAAATACACAAATTAGTTGCGAGCACATCCATTTTGTGATATCGATTCTTTAATACACAGAAAGACAGGTCCTTGAACATGCCATCGAAACACCATTTTCACCTGCTTCCCCGCAGAAAGCGGGATGTAGACATGACGGAAGGCAGTATCTTTCGTCATGTGATCTCCTTTGCCTTTCCCCTACTGGTGGGCAATCTCTTCCAGCAACTTTATAACATGGTAGACACATGGGTGGTCGGTCAATATGTCAGCAACGAAGCATACGCCGCCGTTGGCAGCGTCGGCCCCATCGTCAATATGCTAATCGGCTTTTTTATGGGTCTTTCTTCCGGTGCAGGCGTCGTTATCAGCCAGTACTACGGTGCGCAAAAGCACGATAAAGTCAGCCATGCGGTGCATACTGCCATTTTGATGACACTGATCATGGGTGTGGTATTCATTGGCGTAGGTCTTGCCATGACATCGTTTATGCTGGATCTGATGAAAACGCCGGAAAATGTGCTGCCGGAATCCACCGCCTACCTGACCATTTACTTCTCCGGCATCCTCGGCCTGATGATCTATAACATCGGTGCCGGTATCCTGCGTGCGGTAGGTGATTCTCAGCGTCCCTTCTATTTTCTTATGGTATGCGCAGTAATGAACACCGTTCTTGATTTGGTGTTTGTTCTCGTATTCCACATGGGCGTTCAAGGTGTGGCTCTGGCAACAATCCTTTCTCAGGGCACATCAGCGGTTCTGGTGATCATTACCCTCCTGCGTTCCGATAACTGCATCAAGCTGATCCCAAAAGAGTTGAAAATTCACTGGGATATGCTTAGAAAGATCTTCTCCGTGGGTATCCCCGCTGCTCTGCAGATGGCAATCACCTCCTTCTCCAACATTTTTGTACAGTCCTACATTAACTATTTTGGCGACAACTGTATGTCCGGCTGGACTACCTATGCCAAAGTTGACCAGCTTCTGTTCCTGCCCATGCAGTCCATCTCCCTGGCATCCACCACCTTTGTGGGGCAAAACCTCGGCAAAAATCAGGTTGTCCGGGCACGAAAAGGCGTTACCATGTCGCTGATCATGGCGGTTTCTTCCACGGTCATCATGCTGATTCCGGTGATGCTGTTTGCACCCCAGATCGTAGCATTCTTTAATGATAAGCCGGAGGTCATCGAATACGGTACACTGCTGCTGCGGTGGATCTCCCCATTCTACATTCTTTGCTGTTTCAACCAGATCTACTCCGGTGCGTTGCGCGGTGCCGGCAATACCAAAGCCCCTATGATCATCATGCTGGTGTCCTTTGTGGCGTTCCGTCAAGTGTATCTGTTTACCGTCTCCCAGTTCTGGAACGAGATTCTGCCTATCGCTATGGGCTATCCCGCAGGATGGCTGCTATGCAGCAGTCTTTCCGCCCTATACTATCACAAGGTGCGTTTGGAAAAAACACGGCTTGTTGAGGACAATTAATGATGCCCCACAGGTTTTAAGCCTGTGGGGTTTCCCTTTCCCCGGTTGCAAAATGAAAGCAATTTTGCTATAATGCAGAAAACTGAAGGGGGCAGCTCATGGACACTGTTTTGAGAAAAGACGCAGATCAGATCATTGCCGATGCCATCCGTGCGGTAAAGCCGGACGAAGCTGTCCGCAGAGCTCTGGAAAACCAAAATTTTTCCGGAAGAGTCATTCTCGTAGCCACCGGTAAGGCAGCATGGCAGATGGCTTCAGCTGCCTATACCTGCTTAGGTGACCGCATTGACCGCGGCATTGTAATCACCAAATATGGTCATGTTATGGGCCCCATTGCTAACTTTGAATGCTGTGAAGCGGGGCATCCCGTACCCGACGAAAATTCTTTCCGGAGCACACAAAAAGCTCTGGACCTTGTCAGTGGGCTGACACCTAAGGATACGGTTCTGTTCCTGCTCTCCGGCGGCGGCAGTGCTCTGTTTGAAAAGCCGCTGATCCCCGGTGAGGAATTACAGGACATTACAAGGCAGCTTCTTTCCTGCGGTGCGGATATCGTGGAAATCAACACCATCCGCAAGCGTCTATCCGCAGTCAAGGGCGGTAAATTTGCAAAGGTCTGCGCTCCTGCACAGGTTTACGCCGTCATTCTCAGCGACATTTTGGGCGACCCGCTGGATATGATTGCCTCCGGTCCTGCCTGCCCGGACAGTTCTACCGTCGCACAGGCTCTTGCCATCGCAAAAAAGTATGATCTTGTCCTCAGCGATACTGCCCGTTCCCTTTTGGCAGAAGAAACACCGAAGCAGCTTTCCAATGTCATTACACGGATCACCGGCTCTGTGCGGGAATTGTGTGCCGCTGCCGCCGCAAGCTGTAAAGCCCTTGGGTACGAGCCGGTGATTCTGACAGATATGCTGAATTGTCAAGCCAAGGAAGCCGGCAGCTTTCTGGCTTCCATATTAAGGACCCATGCGGGCTCCGGCAAGAAGCTTGCTTTCCTCGCCGGCGGTGAAACCGTAGTGCAACTCACTGGTATGGGTCTTGGCGGACGGAATCAGGAGCTTGCCCTTTCCGCCGCAACAGGCATCAATGAAGTCGCTGGTGCTGCCGTATTCAGTGTGGGCAGCGACGGTACCGATGGACCGACTGATACAGCCGGAGGTTATGTGGATCATGAAACCGCAGCGGCATTGCGGGCTCAGGGAATCGACATTTATCAAACTTTGCAGAATAATGACGCATACCACGCATTGCAGGCTGTAGGCGGATTGATCTTTACCGGCCCTACCGGCACCAATGTCAACGATGTAGCCGTTGCCCTACTGCGTCCATAGTGTTGCCGCAAGCCATACGCGTTCATGCGTATGGCTTTGCTTAAAAATAAGAAATCCTTAACTTTTTGAAAAAGATTTCTTAATGCCGGTATGTTATACTGTCCTTAAACTTAACTAAGGAGACCTCTCATGACAAAACAACCAAGCCGATCAAAAAAGCGCTCCCATCCGTTTCTGCTTTTGATTGCAGTGGCTTTGTGTCTGTGTGCCGCCGCTGTAGTGCTGGAAGCGTTTTTTCCTTCCGTTCCCTCTACGGACGCAGAGCAAAAGGTATATCAATACGCAAAGGAACACGGACTTTCCTACCGGGATTACCCCCAAAGTCTAATCGATCTGTTGGAGCGAAATCCGGAGACCGAGAAATTTGTTTTGGAATACCCTACCGCCAGCAAAGAGACCTTTTCCATTGATCTTTCGGAACACTTAAACAGCTCATCAATACCGCTGTTCATGCAATGGGATCAGCGCTGGGGATATATGAAATACGGCAGTGATGTTGCCGGGTTAACCGCCTGCGGACCGGTGTGTCTTTCCATGGCTGCCATATACCTGACCGGTGATACAGCTTATTCACCGGACGCCGTGATCCGCTTTGCAGGTGAAAACAACTATTACGTTCCCGGCAGCGGCTCGTCATGGACACTTATTAGTGAAGGTGGCAAAAAACTGGGTTTTCAGGTAACGGAGCTTCCTCTGGACGAAAACCGTATCCGCAAATGCGTGGAAGCAGATATTCCAGTCATTCTCGTAGTTGGTCCCGGGGATTTCACCACCAGCGGACATTTTCTTGTAATAACAGGCTACGAAAACGGCAAGTTCCGGCTGAACGATCCCAACAGCCTTGCCAATTCCCAAAAGCTGTGGGCTTATGAGGATATCAAAGGTCAGATCCGCAATTTGTGGTCGATTGAAAACGCCTAAGCATCCCCAATGCTTCCAGATTCTTTCTGACATTTGCCCGCAAAAAGCACTGTTTTTCCCCATATTGGACTTCCCTTTGCAGGAATGATATGATATAATAGTATGCATCGAATTTTGCATTTACACAGCGGATATCTGCCGCTGTTGCGCCGGAAAGGAGTCACTATGTCTAATCTTTCTGATATTTCTGTTGTTCTTCCCTCTCTTGATCCGGACGAGAAGCTGATCGCCGTGATCAACGGACTGCTTGATTACGGCTTCACAGATATCATCCTTGTCAACGACGGAAGCAAACCCGAAAATCTTCATTATTTTGAAGAAGCCGCCGCGCATTCCGAGGTTCATTTGCTGCATCACCATGTCAACAAAGGCAAGGGTGCCGCGTTAAAGACCGCTTTCACATGGTTTCTGGAAAACAGACCGGAGGCAAAAGGCGTTGTCACAGTAGACGGTGACAATCAGCACCATCCTGCAGACACCAAAGCTTGTTCTGAGCATATGCTGCAAACAGAGCATCTGGTACTGGGCGTGCGGGACTTTGATCAGCCCGATGTACCTTTCAGAAGCCGCAACGGCAATAAAATCACCTCTTTCGTTTTTAAGGTTTTTGCGGGTATGACCATCTCCGACACCCAGACCGGCCTGCGGGCAATTCCCCGTAAGGACCTGGATGTTCTGAACACCATCAGCGGTGACCGCTTCGAGTACGAGACCAATATGCTACTGGCCATGAAATCCCACAACATCGCATTTGACGAGGTAAAGATCCGCACTGTGTACATCGAAGAGAACAAAAGCTCCCATTTCCGGGCTGTACGGGATTCCTGGCGGATCTACAAGCTGATCCTGGCCCACTTTTTCAAGTACACCCTCAGTTCCCTTTCCAGCTCCGTAGTTGACGAAGGTCTGTTTGTTCTTCTGACATGGCTGCTGCAGCACAGCTTGACCGACCCGTTGCTGACTGCCATTCCGTTCACCATTGCAAGGCTTGTTTCCTCATTCTTTAACTTTTTCGTTAACAAAAAATTTGTTTTTAATGCTAATGTTTCCACAAGAAAAGCAATGGCCAAATACTTTTCTTTGGTGATTCCCCAGGCGGTAGCGCATTTGGTTTTGACTTACGGCGCATATTTGATATTCAACATTGCTTCAGAAGCTACCTTCCTGCGCGGTTTGATCTATGCGATCGTTATGACCGCCCTGTTCTTTGCCAGTTTTATTATTCAGCAGCGCTGGGTCTTCACTGGCAGCAAAGAGAAATAAATTCCCCGAGGTAAACATATATGGAAAATGTAAATACACAAAGACGGCGTCCTGCTCCCCGAAAGCGCAAGGTTAGGCTCGCAATAAAACTTCTTCTGCGATCTCTTCTGGTATTCTTCACCGTCATCGCACTGGCTGTGGTGGGCCTTTATATGATCTGTGATCTGATCTTTAATGGTCCTTCGGAGTCTGCTCGGGATGTTCTGACCATGTCTATGCTGGAATCCAGTGGTATGAAGTGGTTCCCTGCCATCTTTATCGGACAAGAGAAGGTAGACGAGATCCAGAGCAACATCTCCGTCACCCTCCCCAATGATGTTTCCGTCTCCGACAAGGTCGTGATCAATCCCGGCAACCAGCTGACCAACAAGGAATGGGAGGGTCACCCCGACGGTATCCGTATTGAAAATGTTTACGGCGATACCTATAACGCCTATGTAATGCTGATTCGAGACCCTTCTGCCGTTTATATGGCAACTTCCTCCGACACCTTCTCCACCAGCATCCCCGGCGAACGCATCCATAATCAAATCATTAAAGAAGGCGCACTGGCTGCCATCAACGCCGGCGCGTTCTATGATAACGGCACTACCAGTTCTGTTGTCGGCAGTGTTCCTGAGGGACTTGTAGTTGCAGGCGGCAAAGTTGTATGGAACTCCGGCGCAGCGCCAAAAGAAGGCTTTGTCGGTTTCAATAAGGATAACATCATGGTCGTTGCCAAGACTATGACCGCCGATCAAGCCATGGAGCTGAACATTCGGGATGGCTGCTGCTTCGGTCCCGTTTTGATTATGGACGGCGTAGTCAATCAAGAAGCCTACAACGAACCTTCCGGCTGGAATCCCAGAACCGCTATCGGCCAGCGTGCCGACGGTACGGTCATCTTCCTGTGTATTGACGGCCGACAGGCAGGTTCACTGGGTGGTTCCTATGCGGATATCATCGACATCATGGTAGAATTTGGCGCTGTGAATGCCTGCAATCTGGACGGCGGTTCTTCCACGGTTATGCTCTACAAAGATACGCAGGGCCTTTACGGCGATGATGTAAAGCTCTGGGACAATGACATCGCCATGATCAACAACTATTCGCTCCTGCAGAAGGAGCCCAGAAGAATGCCGACCTTCTTCATGGTCCGGCCCGGCAGTGAGGACTGAGTATGTATCAAGGAAAATACGAAAAAAGGGACACTGCAGAGCGCAAGGCACAAATCGCTCCTGCCGCTGCTCCTGCTGATATGGAATCCCCCCGCCGTTTTGTTCCTGCGAAACGCAGGAAAAAGGCCTCCGGCAAACGGGGCACTATCCTTTTCTATTCTATTTATGCGTTTTGCGTGGCCGCCTTCTTCGTTGGATTGCTGTATGTAATGGATCCCCTGAAGGACTGGCTTATAAAGTATGAAGCATCCCAGCCCAATCACAAGCGGGACGAGGTCTTCGCTCAGCTCTTTGCCGATCCCGACTGGGAGGCCATCTACCGTATGGCCGGTGTCGAAGATACCGAATTTGAGAACAGCAAAAGCTTTGCTTCTGCTATGAACAAGCTGGTTGGCGATACGGAACTGACCTGCATTGAGACATCTGCAGGCCTCTCCGGCGATAAAAAGTTTATTGTAAAGCTGGGTGATGAGAAAATTGCTTCCTTCACCCTCACCGGTGGAGCCTCTTCCCAGACCGAAATTCCGGAATGGGAACTTGGAACGGTAGATGTATTCTTTCAGCGCACAAAGAGCGTCACCGTAGAACGTTTCCCCGGACAGACCGTTCTTATTAACGGCGTAGCACTGGATGACAACTATGTGATCCGCACTACCGCTACCGTTGCGGAAGACTACCTGCCCGAAGGCGTTCATGGCTTCCGTCTGGAGCAACTTCATGTGACAAATCTGCTGGTGGAACCTGAAATCACCCTTAAAAACCCCGACGGCAGCACCGCTAAACTGACAAAGGACAAGGAAACCGGCATCTACTCCCCCGAAATCTCCACCTCCGCCCCCACCGAAGAGGAAAAGCTTCTGGCATTGAACGCTACCAAAGCCTATGCGGAATATATGATTGGCAAAACCACTCTGGGTGCCGTTCAAAAGCTTTTTGATACCAAATCCCAGTTCTATGAAACCATTCGCAGAAGCGAAGTGGGCTGGGTTCAATCCGGTGCTTCCTATGCATTCACCGAGCCCCATTACAGTGACTTTTACCGCTACAGCGATTCCTTGTTCTCCATTAAACTGGATATGACGCTGCAGCAGACCCGTTTTGACGGTTCTGTCAAAAACTACAACTTGAACAACACCATGTTCTTCCAGAAGAATGATCAAGGCAAATGGCTGGTCATGGAAGCAACCAATGTTGCCGTTCAGGAATTGGTTTCTCATGTGCGGGTTGTATTTATGGACGGTGAGCGTATCCTCAGCAACCAGATGGTAAATGCCGCAGTCAATTCTCTTACCCTGCCTGCAGTTACTGCTCCGGAAGGAAAAACCTTTGTCGGCTGGGTCAAGCAGGAAATCAATGCCGCCGGTCAAACCACTCTGACCGTTGTATTTGATGCTTCTGTAGAAAACACTGTATATCTGCCTTCGGATACCGCATTGGAACCCTTGGTTCTTCATGCGCTTTATGAGGAGGCGAATGCAGAATAATGGACATTTTAAGCTATTTGGCAGAAAACCTTGATCTGCCCATTCTGGAATGGATCGCCGAAAATCTGTACTGCAATTTTTTAGATGCCGTAATGCCTATCATCACACTTCTGGGTGACGCCGGAATCTTCTGGATCGCAGTTGCCGTAGTACTGTTATTCTTCCCCAAGTACAGAAAAATCGGTCTTTCCATGGGTGCAGCCCTTATTATGGGTCTTTTGGTGTGTAATGTTACACTAAAGCCGTTGGTCGCACGTCCCCGCCCCTACGACTACCAGTTGGAGCACTTTGGCAAAATCATCGAGCTTTTGATCGCAACTCCTCATGATTTTTCCTTTCCTTCCGGTCATACCCTTGCTTCCTTTGAAGCGGCAACCGCATTGCTGATCAGAAACCGCAAGCTCGGCATTCCCGCTATGGTTTTGGCTTGTCTGATTGCATTTTCCCGGATATATCTGTATGTGCATTACCCCACCGATGTGCTGTTTTCCGTGGTATTGGGAATTGCATTTGCATTCCTAGGTACGATCCTTGTGGACAAAGCATACGCTCGCTTCATAAAAAAGAGCTGACAAAAAGCGGACACCGCCGTGTCCGCTTTTTCTCGTTCTTGCTTGACAAAACACTGCGTCAGCGGTATAATAAGCAAGTAATTTCTGGGCCTGTAGCGCAGCTGGGAGCGCATTACATTCGCATTGTAGGGGTCGTCGGTTCGAATCCGATCAGGTCCACCAACAAAAAAGCCACCCTTGATGGGTGGTTTTCTTATTGGTACGTCATTCACTGAGCGGATTTGAAGATCCAAATGCAGTGCGAACGAGCACCGCCGGCGACGTCTCGACGGAGCCGAACCTATATTTTCGCAACGCGAAAATGCAAACGAATACGATCAGGTCCACCAAAAACCTCACACCGGCATGGTGTGAGGTTTTTCATGTTTTTTATTGGATTGCATTCAACGGTGTAATATATTCCTCTCTGCGGCGATTCAATTCTGCCCGGTAGTCTGCGTCATTGCCAGAGTGAACCTCTTTCAAATAATCGTAGTGATTCTGCAGAATGGCTTGGTTATTTCTAGCCATCATCATAACCGCAATGGAGGAACACTGGTCGGACGCGCGCTCCAAATATGTCAGAACTTCAATAAATACCAAACCGGAGCTCACAGAGCATGCACCGCTTTTCAGACGCTTGGTGTGGCGATCCTTCAGGATCATAACCATGTCATCAATGGTTTCCTCCAAGGGTTCGATTTTCTTGGCGTACTCATTATCATCTGCGTCAAAAGCAGAAACGGTAATGGACAATATCTCGTTAACTGCATTGCAAATGATCTGCAGCTCTTTCTTCGCGCCCTCAGAAAATTCCGCCTTTTCTGCATTCATCTTCTGGGCCAGTTCCATAAAGTTGGTTGCGTAGTCTCCAACGCGCTCAAAATTTGGAACAGTCTGCATCAGCATATCCACCTGACGGTCATCTGTTTCGGTTTCCACCACCTTGGAAAGGCCGATCAGGAACCGGTCTGCACGGTCCGCAAACTGGTCCAGACATTCTTCATCCGCGTCAATTTCCTTATCCAGTGCAGCATCGTAGGTGAAGAGCTGCTGGCATCCTCTTGCAAAATTATCTCTTGCAGCAGCGCCCATAGCTGCGACTGCCTTGGTAGCCTCTGCAACAGCAACTGCGGGGGAAATATACAGCTTATCATCCAATGTGAGTAGCTCTTGATGACGGATAGCATCGTGCTTCTGCTTCTTGACGATCATCAAAGACAGCTTCACCAACAAGTTGGAGAACGGAATCAGCATAATCGCTGTCAGCAGATTAAAAATTGTCTGGAAGTTGGCAATACCGCCGCTGTCCACGGAAGCAGTCCAGAATTCTGCACCAAATACAGCAAAGTGCTGCATAATGCTCATAACCACCATAAATAGTATTGTACCGATGGTGTTAAACGCAATGTGGACAACGCCGGTACGCTTGGCATCATTGGAAGAACCGATGGAGCATACCATTGCAGTGGTAACGCAAGTTCCCAGGTTAATACCCATAATAATGGGATAGGCCATGGCAAAGGTCACACCCGACCCCGGAACTGATGCAACCGTCTGCAGCATACCAACCGTGGCAGAAGAGCTCTGTACGATTACGGTCAGCACCAGACCGAACAGGATACCCACCAGCGGATTTGACAAAATGCCCAAGAATGAAACGAAAGCATCCGTACCAATCAAGGGCTTTACACCGTCAGTCATCAAATTCAAGCCAATAAACAGGACACCAAAGCCGATGCAAATGTCACCAATGGTTTTGACTTTGCTTGTCTTGATGAACATAATCAGAATGATACCCGCCACCAGCGCAATCGGTGCCAGAGTATCGGTATCGAACAGCCACAAGAACCAGTTGTCACCTGCTTCAATGGAGCCCAAACGGATAATCTGCGCAGTAATGGTCGTGCCGATATTGGCACCCATAACAATGGATACCGCCTGCTTCAAATTCAGCACACCTGCGCCGATCAAGGCTACTGTCAAAACGATAGTCGCAGTAGAACTCTGGATAACAGCAGTAACCAGTGTGCCGGTCAAAACGCCCAGAATCACATTTCCTGTCACTTTTTCCAGAACCCGCTTTAACGCAGCACCGGAGCTGTTCTTCAGGCCGTCACCCATGACCTCAATACCATAGAGGAACATGGCGAGACCGCCCAGCAATTGAATAATTGCACTTAAAATGTCCATAAACTCTCCCAATCTCTCTTCATGGATTGCCCATTCAGGCGATAATATCATTATAGATAATTTTCAGCAACTTGTACAGTATAAAATATATACAAATTTTACCGCATTTTAGCCCTTATTGTTATTTACCTGTTGAACCAAAACCGGCCTGTCCCCGCTGGGTATCATCCAATGCTTCCACTTCCGTATAAGCAGGCGTCAGTACCGGGGTGATCAGCATCTGCGCTACCCGTTCGCCATAGGCTACGGTCTGGGGCTCTTTTCCGTGATTTAAAAGAACAACCCGGATCTCTCCCCGGTAATCACTATCGATCACACCAACTTTGTTTGCCGGTGCCAACCCCCGCTTGACGCCCATGCTGCTGCGGGCATAGATGAGGCCTGCGCAGCCCTTAGGCACCTCCAACGCAATACCAGTGGGGATCCACGCAGTTTCACCGGGCTGAATAGTAACACTTTCGTCCAAACAAGCATATAGGTCCGCACCGGCAGCCTCAGCGCTTCCATAAGTAGGAAGAATAGCCTTTGCAGAAAGCTTCTTTACACGAATCTCACTCATACTTCGCTTTCCTTTCTGTATCCCAATTTTGCAAACCAGCGGAAGGTTGCCGGCCAAGCCAGCCCCGCCACCAGTACGATCAGAAAATACCGCACCGCACGAGCTGCCATGTGACCAGAAAACAGCGCCTCCAATGGTGAGCGCAGGCCTTCCTTTACCAACAGCACAACACCCAATCCCAATGCAATCTTCAAAAGCTGCGCCCACCAGACTGCTTTGGTCTCAAAACAGATGTACCGCTTTTCCACCTCAAATACCACCGCAACGCCAACAAGGCAGCCGATCATAGTGTACGCATTCTTAACTCCGGATTCCAGATTGTGCGCATCCATATCTGCAGGGAACGGGAATAATTCCACATATGCCAGCAAACCAATAGACATTGCAATCATGACAGCAATCAGGATTCGCATACCCTTATCTCCGCATTTAAAAATCACGGGATAGAGTCCCCACACAAGAGCCAGCGCCATGCCGGAACCCACCAGAACATCGGCAAGGGTATGGACACCTAAGTACATTCTGGAAAAAGGAACCAGCGCCATAAAAGCGACACAAATCACCTTTATCCAACGCTTTTTATCCGTCAGTGCCACCGCGCCCAGCGTGCCCACAGCATTCTGGCTGTGACCGCTGGGAAAGCTGTACCCGCCGGCGGCTTCCTTGGCATCTCCCACCACTGTAAAGTTTTCATCCAGCACCCATGGTCTTGGCACACGGCACAGCAATTTGAGAAACTGATTGGCAACGGTTCCCATAAAGCCCACCGCCATAACGAGATACCCTCTTTTTTTATCTACGCACCAGAAAACAATCAGCGCAATGGCCAAAAAAGCGGTTTCTTCTCCCAGCATGGTTACGATCAGCATGATCTCGTCTAAAATCGGTAAACGAATTTTTTCCAAAAGATACAGCAGTTCCACAGAAAAACCTCCCCTGCGTTGGTATATCACTTACAGTATACCATATCACAGGGGAGGATTTCCACTATTATTTCACTTTTACGGCAGCATTTGGAGGATCTTGTCCTTGGGCTTTGCACCCAGAGCCTGATCAACAACAGCGCCATCCTTCATTACTACCAACAATGGGATGCTGGTGACCTTAAAGCGCAAAGCCAGATCCATCTGCTCATCTACATTGATCTTGCCGACCTTTATGTGTTCATTTTCTTCTGCGATTTCTTCCAGAACCGGTGCTACCATTCTGCAAGGACCGCACCAATCGGCATAGAAGTCCAGAAGAACCGGAACTTCGCTTTTCAGCACTTCCTGTTCAAAATTATCCTTTGTGATCTTAATAATTGCCATACTGTTCGCTTCCTGTCATTGTGATTTTTGGGTCAGTGCTTCGATGGCAGTCTTAGCCGCTTCCTGCTCCGCCCGTTTTTTGCTGGTACCCGTTCCGCTGCCGATGACCTCACCGTTAATGGAAAGCTCCACCCGGAACTGCTTATCATGATCCGGTCCGCTCTCCCCCACCAGCGTATACTGGATTGTTTGATTTTTCTTCTGCTGTACCAGTTCCTGCAACGCGGTCTTGTAATCCGCATTGTGCAACTTGGTAACCGGCACATCACTTAGAATAAAGCGCTCTACAAACTGCTTTGCCGCATCCATGCCTCCATCGAGGTAGCAGGCGGCAATGATGGATTCCACAGCATCTGCCAGAATGGATTCTCTGCTTCTGCCGCCTCCCTGCTCTTCGCCCTTGCCCAGAAGGATATGGCTGCCTAAACCGATTTGGTTAGCTACTTTTGCCAGCGCCCGTTCGCAGACCATATCCGCCCGCATACGGGTCAGCTCACCCTCGGGCCGGTTGGGAAAACTGCGATATAAATAATCCGCAACCACCATGCCGAGAATGCTGTCACCCAGAAATTCCAGCCGCTCATTGCTCATCAAACTGTTGTGCCAGTGCTCATTGGCATAGGAGGAATGGGCCAGTGCGTTTTGCAGGAAGGAAATGTTCTGAAAACGGTATCCAATGGCTGCTTCCAGATCCTTAATCATTGGCTGTCTCCTTAATTTCTGCCAGTTTTTGCAAGCTCTGCTCCAGCTCCGCGGAGTTATCCGCGGAAGCAGCCAGCTCCGCCTGCCGAAGTGCATTGCGGAAGGCGATCATGTCCGAAGATCCGTGAGCCTTGATAACCGGCTTGCGGATACCCAAAAACTCCGTGCCACCGATCTCACGATAGTCAAGAAGCTTTTTAAACGCCTTAATATCCTTCATCACAAGCAACGCAGCCAGCTTGCTCAGCAAATTCTTCTTAAACATTTTGGACATCAAGCTGCCCATAAACATGGCGGTTCCTTCAATGGATTTCAGCAGCACATTGCCGGCAAAGCCGTCACAAACCACCACATCCACTGCGCCAAGAGGAACATCCCGGGCTTCCACATTGCCGACAAAGTTGATCAGTCCCCGGTCGCCGGCCTCTTTCAGCAGCGCATACGCCTGCTTCTGAAGCGGGGTTCCCTTGGAATCTTCCGTGCCGATATTCAAAAGTCCCACTCTGGGATTTTCGATGCCATAGGTCTTTTTCGCGTGGAGAGAACCCACCAGGCCAAACTGAAGCAAGAATTCCGGTGTGCACTCCGCATTGGCACCGCAATCCAAAATTACGGTCTTACCGCCTGCCTTATTGGGCATAGCGGGACCCATAGCCGCACGGCGGATTCCCTTTACCCGCTTGACGATCAGCGTCGCGCCGGTCAGAAGAGCGCCGGTGCTGCCTGCCGAAACAAATGCGTCACCGTTGCCGTCAGCCAGCATTTTCAGTCCCAATACCATAGAGGAGTTCTTCCGCTTATGGATAATGCTGGCAGGATCATCGTGCATATCCACCACATCGTCCGCATTGGAGATCTCAATTCCACTGGGCAGATCCTGAATTCCCGCTTTCCGCAAAACATCCAGGATTTCCTCACCCCGGCCAACCAGAGTGATCTTTGTTCCGTAAGCTTTTGCTGCTTCTACAGCACCCAGTACCGGTGCTTCCGGCGCATGGTCGCCGCCCATTGCGTCAAGAATGATCTTCATAGCCGCACCTCTTTCTCAAATGCCCTTTGCCAGAAGTTCCTCGATTACGCCGAGAGACCGCTGGGAAATGGCCATATTTTTCTCTGCTTTTTTCCGAATCCGTTTCTCCAACGGAGAAATGATGCTGAAATTGATATTCATGGGTTGGAAATTTTCCACCGACTCATCACTGATGTACAATCCCAGCGCGCCGATGGCCGTGGTCTTGGGGAAATCCGGAAGTTCCCTGCCCTGCACCTTTGCTGCTATGGCAACTGCTGCCAGAAAACCCGAGGCAGCGCTTTCCACATAGCCTTCCACACCGGTCATCTGCCCCGCAAAGGCAACCAGCGGATTTCTCCGGTCGGCATAATACCGATCCAGCAGCTTGGGGCTTTGCAGGAAAGTATTCTGGTGCATGACACCGTAACGGACGAATTCCGCATTCCGAAGAGCCGGAATCATGGAAAACACCCGCTTCTGCTCACCAAACTTCAAGTGCGTCTGGAATCCTACCAGATTGAAAATGGTCTTCTCCGCATTGTCCTGCCGTAGCTGAACCACCGCATAGGGCTCTTTCCCGGTATTGGGATCTGTGAGACCCACGGGCTTCAGCGGACCGTATCGAAGGGTGTCGAAGCCACGGCGGGCCATAACCTCCACCGGCATACAGCCTTCAAAGACATTTTTATCCTCAAAACCGTGGACTTCCGCTTCCTCCGCAGCCACCAGTTCCTTGATAAAGGCCTCATACTGCTCCCTATCCATGGCGCAGTTGATATAATCGGGCGTGCCGCGGTCGTAACGGCTCTGCCACCAAGCCTCATTCATATCTATGGATTCAGCGGTGACCAGCGGTGCAGCCGCATCGTAGAAATGCAAATAACCACTGCCAAAATAGGTGCCAATGGCCTGCGACAGCGCGTCCGATGTCAGCGGACCGGTGGCAATGATCACAGGGCCTTCCGGAACCTGAGTCACTTCTTCGCAGGTGATGGTAATATTGGGATGATTTTTAAGTTTTTCCGTGATCTTTGCGGCGAAACCGTTCCGGTCTACCGCCAGGCAGCCGCCGGCTTCCACCCGTGTCTCCTCCGCGCAGGCAAGGATCAGGCTGCCGCAGCGGCGCAGTTCCTCTTTTAAAAGGCCAACCGCATTTTCCAGCCGATCTCCCCGCAGAGAGTTGGAGCACACCAGTTCACCAAAGCTGTCGCTATGGTGGGCTGGGGTCTTCTTTTTGGGCTTCATCTCGATGAGGTCAACGCAAATGCCCCTCTGAGCCAGCTGCCATGCAGCCTCCGAACCGGCAAGACCTGCGCCAATGACTTTCACTCTGGTCATGATTCTTTCTCCTTGGTCTTCTTTGCAGGCTTCCTTGCAGCCGTTTTCTTCGCCTTCTTTTTCACGGGTTTTTCCGTATCGGCGGATTCTTCTGTCTTTTTCTTATAGTAGCCCCGCTTGTCCTCCGGGAGGAACTGGGAGCAGTTTTCATTAATGCAGAAAGGCTTCATGCGGCCCTTGCCGGACTTTTTAAACATGGTCTGTCCGCACTCCGGGCAATCATGCTCTGTGGGCACATCCCAGCTCATAAAGCCGCACTCAGCGCCCTTTTCGCAGGCATAATAAGCGTAGCCCTTTTTGGATTTGCGCTTGAGCATACCGCTGCCGCACTTGGGACACCGCCCGGGCATCCGCTCCACAATGGGCTTGGTATTGGTGCACTCCGGCCAACCAGGGCAGGCAAGAAACTTGCCGAACCGACCTACCTTGACCACCATTTTCTTGCCGCACAGCTCGCAGACCTCGTCCGATTCCTCTTCCGGCACTTTCAATCTAGTACCTTCCAGAGCCGCTTCTGCATCCACCATTTCCTGATGGAAGCCTGCATAGAAATCGGAAAGGACATCCTGCCAATTCCGCTTGCCTTCTTCCACATCGTCAAGACGTGTCTCCATATTTGCGGTAAATTCCACATCGATGATGTCCACAAACCGGTCCATCATCAATCCGTTTACAACTTCTCCCAAGGGTGTGGGCGCAAGTCTTTTATCCGCCTTGACCACATATTCCCGATCCTGAATGGTGGAAACGATGGAAGCATAGGTAGACGGACGGCCAACGCCCTTTTCCTCCATTGCCTTGACGAGAGTAGCCTCGGTATACCGGGCCGGAGGCTGGGTGAAGTGTTGCTCTTTTTCGATTTTGGAAGGATTGGCCGCTTCTCCCACCTCAAGGTCGGGAAGCGGGGAATCTACGGCTTCAGATTCATCATCCCGGCCTTCCTCATAAACAGCGATAAAGCCAGGGAAACGCATGCTCTGATGGCTGGAACGGAAGGTATGACCAGCGCACTGGGTATCGATAGAAACCGTATCATACACAGCATTTGCCATCTGGGAAGCCAGAAAACGGCTCCAGATCAGTTTGTAAAGCTTATACTGCTCCTTGGTAAGGCTGCCCTGAATCCGCTCCGGATCCAGTTCCACATGGGTGGGGCGAATGGCTTCGTGGGCATCCTGAGCGCCGTTCTTAGTTTTAAACACATGGAATTTGCCGTAATAATACTGGCTGCCATAGCGCTGCTTGATGAAATCCGCGGCAGAAGCCATAGCTTCGTCAGAAAGCCGCAGAGAATCGGTACGCATATAGGTGATCAGACCCAAAGTGCCCTCTCCTGCCACATCCACACCTTCATACAGCTGCTGGGCAATGGCCATAGTGCGCTTGGGGGTCATATTCAGCTTGCGGGAAGCCTCCTGCTGTAAAGTAGAGGTGGTGAAAGGAGGCGCGGCAGAACGCTTTTTCTCTGCCTTCTTCACATTCGTAACCGTAAAACGCTGTCCGGTGATGTCATCAATCACAGACTGCACCTGCGCTTCATTCTCAAGTTCCTTCTTTTTATCCGTTCCGTAATAATGGGCCACAAAGGAACCTGCCTTGCCAATGCGCTCCAGTGTCACATCCAGAGACCAGTATTCCTTAGGCTCAAATGCCCGAATCTCATTTTCCCGATCCACCACTAATCTGGTGGCAACGGATTGGACGCGGCCTGCAGACAGACCTCTGCGGATCTTCTTCCACAGCAGCGGAGACAGCTGATAGCCCACGATCCGGTCCAGTATTCGCCGGGCCTGTTGGGCGTCCACAAGATCATAATCGATCTCCCGGGGGTTGGCAATGGATTCCTTTACAACCTTTTGTGTAATTTCGTTAAAGGTGACACGGTGGGTCTTCTCATCCGATAGACCGAGAAGTTCCTTCAAGTGCCAGGAAATTGCTTCTCCCTCACGGTCGGGGTCCGTTGCCAGATATACGGTGGAGGCCTGGGCTGCCGCCTTTTTCAGATCCCTGATCAGATCTTCTTTTCCCGCTACGGGGATATACTTCGGTGTAAAGCCGTGTTCCAAATCTATACCCATGGTGCTCTTAGGCAGATCCCGCAGATGGCCCATGCTGGCCTTGACTGCGTAATCCGGCCCCAGATACCGACCAATGGTCTTAGCCTTGGAAGGCGACTCTACAATTACAAGTTTGGATGGTGTTGCCATTGAATTACTCCATTTCATTTACTTTAGGGAAATACGCTTTCCAGGCAGGCGCTTGATGATGCCTTTGATCTCCAGCATGGTCAGCGCCGCGCCAACCTTTGCCGCCGGAAGGCCGGTTTCCGCGATCAGATCATCTACCAGCCGTTCACTTGTCAAAAGCTCCGCGATCTGCTGCTCCGTATCCGGAAGCTTGGACAATTTGTCTTTTACGTCACTATACGGCTGCTTTGAACCGTTGTCAATGGGTGTTTTCTCTTTTTTCTTGTCGCTTAGGCGTTTTTTCTCCGGATAACGGGGTTTTTCCGCCACTTTCGGCACAACTTTTTCATCACCCAAATCGTCTTTGATCTCCACAGAGGTCTTCATTGGATGAATCGTCTCGGGATACATGCTTTCATATTCGCTGACCACATCCCAACCGTCACGGACAGGAATGGCACCATCGCGCATCAGTGCGTTGCTGCCGGCAAAGGTGGGCATATCCACATTCCCGGGAACGCAGAATACATCTCTTCCCTGCTCCAAGGCCTGCCTTGCCGTAATCAGAGAACCACTTCCTTCCGGTGCTTCGATCACAACAACGCCGTTACTTAAGCCGCTGATGATCCGGTTTCTTTTGGGAAAGTTCCAGCGGTAGGGCTGTGTCTCGGGAGGAAATTCTGAGATTAGGCAGCCATTTCGCTCCATATCCGAAAACAGACGGCTGTTGCATTTGGGATAAACCACATCCACACCGCAGCCCAATACGCCAATCACAGTTCCGCCAGCCAGAAGCGCGCCCTGCATAGCCATGCCGTCAATACCCGCTGCCACACCGGAAACCAGAATACCGCCGCATGCAGCGATCTGGTAGCCCATTCTGCGGGATACATTCATTCCGTAAGCAGATGCCCTTCTGGTGCCCACTGCGGCAATGACCGGTGCGCCTTCCATCTCCGGGATGGGCCCCTTGTGGTACAGTACCAAGGGAGGATCCACAATATGCTTCAGTCGTTTGGGGTACGCCCCGTCATGAAAGGTACAAATGGAAATGTCTTTATCCACACACTGGCGCAGGATCTTCTGGGCATCTGTCAGATTTTTGTCTTTCAGAGCCTCCCGTGCTTCCTTATGGAGCCCCTCTACCTGCAAATAAGCAGCTTCCCCTTCACAGAAAGCATCCTCCGGATCCCCAAAGGCTTCCAGAACCAACTTTTTCTGCCGGTCATTCATATTGGGGCGGGTGGCAAGCCATATCCAGTGTATCAGCATGTTGTTTCTCCTGTCTCTATTTATCCGTCATCTGCCACATGACGATGGTGGCCGCTACCGCGGCATTTAAGGATTCGCAGTGGGGATTCATGGGAATGATCAGCTCTTCATCAGCACAATCCAGTATCTCCTGCCGGACACCTCTGCCTTCACTACCGATTACCACTGCCATTTTTTTGACATCCGCCTGCCGCAGATCCTTTGCCCGGTCAGAAAAAGCCGTGACGCCAATCGGAATCCCGGCTGTCCTGCTTGCTTCTTGTACTTCCTGCCATGTGGACTGGATCACCGGAACGCGGAATACCGCTCCCATGGATGCCCGGACAGTCTTGTGATTATACGGGTCCGCGCAGCCCTCCAGCAGGACAACGCTTATGTCCAGTGCGTCTGCTGTTCTTAAGATAGTACCCAAATTCCCCGGATCTTGAATGCCATCCAGAATCAGCATTCCGGGTTTTGGCGTAAAGACTCGCTTTTCCGGCAACCGGCACAGAAAGAGTGCGCCTTGGGGTGCTTCCATGGGAGAAATGGATGCCATTACATCCTCCGGCACCCGCACCACACGGACATGCTCCGGAATTTCCGCTTCCGCACCGTCAGAAAGGATCACAGTATCCAATCCGGGATAATAGCGAATCGCTTCCTGCAGCAGCTTTGTTCCATCCGCCACAAAAAATCCGGTACTTTCCCGTTCCTTTCGGGAAGACAGCAGCTTTCGCACCCGCTGCAACAGCGGATTTTTCCTTGCTGTGATTCTCTCCTCTATCATAGCTTCTGCACAGCCTCCAGCGCCACACTGTCACCCAGAATTACTATTACATCGCCGGTCTTAATTTGAAAGTCTGCCGCAGGTGAAACATTGATCTTGCCATCGCGGCGCACTGCCAGAATGTTCACGCCCAGTTTGGCGCGAATATTCAGTTCTTTCAACGTCTTAGCGCACCAGATCTTCGGTGCAGGTACTTCGACGATTCCATAATCCTCGGAAAGCTCAATATAGTCCAGCACATTGGGCGAGGACAGTCCCCGGGCCAAACGGGCGGCATTTTCTTTCTCCGGAATCACCACCCGGTCAGCGCCAAGCTTTTCAAGAACACGCCGGTGGGTCTCATCATGGGCCTTGCAAACAATGTAGGGCACACAAAGCTCTTTCATATTCATGGTAACCAGAACAGAGGCAGCCAGATCCCCGCCAATGGCGATGATGGCACAGTCCATATTCCGAACACCCAGAGCCTTCAGCACTTCTTTATCCTGTCCATCGGCAACCACAGCATGGGTCACATCCTGCGCTACCTGCTGCACCAGCTCACTGCTCATATCCATCGCCAAAACCTCACAGCCCAAGCTGTGCAATTGGCGGGCGACCTCCGCGCCAAATCTGCCAAGGCCAACAACTACATAAGAATTCATAAGCAGCCTCCTAACCAATGAGAAGATTTGTATAGGCGTATTTGAATCGCTCCTCCGCCTTGGAGCCCATCAAAAAGCCCAAACTCAGCGTCAGCACGCCCACACGGCCAAAATACATAAAAATCATGATGAGTATTTGTGCCGGAATGCTCAAAGAAGCGGTTACACCTGCCGTCAAGCCAACGGTTGCCAATGCGGAAACCGACTCATATAAGGCATCTGTAAAACCGACATTGGATGTGGCGCTGATCACCACGCCGCCAAACAGCGCAAACACCACCAGAATAGATACGATGGTCATGGCATCCATCACTTGACGGTCCGGAATGGTGCGCTTAAACACGCAGACAGTGCTTCTGCCTCGTATCCTCGACCACAGGAACAACAGCAGCACCACAATGGTAACGGTTTTCACGCCGCCGGCCGTTGATCCGGAGGAGCCTCCAATCAGCATCAGCACGATGCTGAATGCCTTGCCAGCCTCAGTCAATTCCCCTTGATTTACGGATACAAACCCCGCTGTCCGCACCGTTACCGATTGGAAAAAGCCATTTAAGATTTTCTGCGGCACTGTCATTGCTCCCAGTGTTTCCGGATTGTTCCATTCAAGAATGCAGAAGCACAATGCGCCGCCTATGATCAGCGCGCCGGACATCAGCAGGACAAGCTTGGTATACACGCTGAATTTCTTCCACGAGTGGAGCCGGGCAACCTCTTCCCAGACGAAAAAGCCAAGCCCACCCACTACGATCAGCAGCATCACTGTAATGCAAACTACGGGATCTGTGTTAAAAGCCATCATGCTGGCTCCCGGTGCTACAGAACCAAATACATCAAATCCGGCATTGCAGAATGCGGAAATTGAATGAAAAATGCTCCACCAGACCGCTTTTTCCAGTCCAAATTCCGGAAGAAACCGGATAAACAGTACTACCGCACCGGCAAATTGGATCCCTAAGCTTCCAAAAAGCGCCCATTTCTGAAGCTTGACCACACTTTCCATATCGCTGACGCTCAGCGCCTGCGCCATCAAAAGCCGTTGCTTTAGACCGACTCTTCTGCGAAACATCAGGATCACAAAGGAAGCTGCCGTCATAAACCCAAGGCCACCGATCTCGATCATGCACAAGATCACGACCTGCCCAAAGGCACTCCACTGGGTCCACGTATCATAAAGAACAAGTCCCGTCACACAAGTGGCAGAAGTTGCGGTAAAAAGGGCAGGACGGAAACCACAGGAAACACCGTCACGGGAGGCGACAGGAAGGGTCAGGAGCAAAGCGCCCAGCAGTATGATTACCGCAAAAACCACTGCAATGCTCTGTGTTGGAGACAAGCTGCGCTTGGGTCTATGGGCCCACAAGCGGTAAAGCCACAATTTCACAGGCACATTACGCCCCTCCTTTTCCAATAATATCAGCCTAAAGGCAATACTTCTCAATTTATTCTATATTATACGCAATTTTCTATTCATTTGCAAGTGCGGATTTTTTAGGAGTGTTTTAACCGTTTTCTCTTCTTTTTTATGTAAAATGCGTATTTTACAATCGTATTTTTCTATGGTATAGAAAAGCGAAAAGCAGGAGGTATCTATATGGAATACCAGGAAAGCTGGGCGGGGAAAATCAGCCGGAAGCTGATCAAAAAGCAGCAGTACATCTGACAAAACCGCCGGCAATTCTGCCGGCGGTTCTTACATTTTCTTCCATTTGATCTTCTTGAACACCAAATACTCCGCCAGCACGCAGACTGGAATCGCAGCGAAAAAATCCACAACAGAATGCTGCTTAATGAACATAGTTGACAGGCAAATGAGAATCGCAGACACCACAACAAAACCTTTCCACACTGGATGCACATTCTTTTCCTTCAGCCACACAGAAGCGATCCCCAGTGAGAGTGCCACATGCAGCGACGGGCACACGCCGGTATTGGTATCTATAGAATACAAAAAACCGATGCATCGCGTCAGCAGATTGTCCCGTGGAAACACATCCGGACGCAGATCCTG
Organism: Oscillospiraceae bacterium; assembly: GCA_017408725.1. The sequence goes on along the minus strand of JAFQUA010000047.1, from coordinate 25,269 downwards.
CCGGGTCGGAAAAAGGATATATATTGCCATCGCCGTCAACTGCGTGATAATGATATAGGTCTGTAGCTTTTTGAAGCTTGCCACATGATACAAAAGAAAGTATCCCAAAGACAATGCGATCAGAAAATACCAGAACACATAGGGAATCAAAAACCATTCGCAAAACGGAATCCAGTCATCCAGTCTGCACCAAACCGGAAAACATTTTTCCGCCAGTATAAAATTCTCCGTCAAAAAGAACAGAATAAAAAAGCCAAACCAACCAACCAACAGCCTTAGGTGCGAAAATCGGGATTCATGAATTTTGGAAAGGCGAAACTGCCGGTAGTCTACTTCGGGCTTTTTCAAAGACTTCCCTCCCCAGTCATTTTACAGTGCTGTAAAGCCCCAAAAAAGCTGCTGTACCCGTTCAAGCTTAACCGGCACAGCAGCAAATCAAACTTATTTCTATTTCCGGATACCGGCGGCAATGCACTTTGTGTTCATCATAACACACCCGCTTGCCGAAAAAGGGAGAAACCGCAGTTTTAGAAACTGCAGGAAGGAGAATTTTGAATTTTCCGCGCCAACGCTTCCCGCCCGAATTCATGGGCAGCGCTTGCCTCGCGGTAAAGGCTTTCGTAAAAATCAGCGGTGATTTTCTTCCTCTGGTTTGCCATTCGGGCGGCTGTCTCCGTGTAAAAATGGTCGTACAGCTTTTCCAATTTAAACTTATATTCGTGACAGAAAGAAGGCTGTGTATCATTTTCTCCGGAAGAAACACTGCCATCCGGAAGCAAGGAATACAGAGGTTCCGAAAGAGTCCCGTTATACACAAGGGTTCTGGCAATGCCCATCGCTCCCACCACATCCAGCTTATCCGCATCAAACAGGATCTTGGATTCCAACGATTCAGGCTTGCGGTTTTTTCGGAACCGGTGGGTCAAAATACACGCTTGCACCTGCAGGGCATAATCCTTGGAGAATCCCTGTGCCAAAAGAAACCGGAATGCCTTATCCGCTCCCGCTTCCGCGTGGCACACAGAGGGATCGGCAAACTGCTCCTGCCGGCCAATGTCGTGCAATATGCAAGCGCCGATGAGTACATCGTAGTTCACATTACTCTCTTTTTCCGCAATGATCATGGCATTGTACAGCACACGATAGACATGATCCTTATCATGGGCACTGTCTTGCATACAAGACAGCATATACTCTTCTATCAGCGTGTAGCTTCTTCTGTCCATATATTCCCCTCCCGGAGCTTTTGAACGGTGTCCTCCCGGGTCACCCGACGAAGTTCCCGCATATACTCCGAAAATGCCACCTTGTCCTCCGCATATACCTGATTCAATTCATATTCCAGTGGGATCCAGGTAGACAGATCAGACAAATTATGCTGAATTACAGCTTCCATTCCATCGATAGCTTTGTATATCTTCGCCTCCAGTGTTTCCCGCTTGGCCATATCATCGTACAGGGAAAGCATTTCCCCCCGATAGCATTCCGGAAGACTGTGCACCCACTGATATAGCCGGAACTCCTCTTCCTTTTCATGGTCGGAAGTTTTGTAAAAAGTAGGAATATCTCCCGTAAATGCTTCTCCCAGATCATGGATCAGGCACATTTTGATCACTTTGCCCATATCCGCTTCCGGAAACTCATCAGATAGGAAATACGCCATCAGCGATGCCATCCAGCAGTGCTCTGCAACACTTTCATGCCTGCCGCCGGAGGTATAGCAGTGACGGGTAGCGTCCTTTAGACGCTCCGCCAAGCTTAGAACTTCCAATAGCTTTCTTACTTCCACTGTGGCACCTTCCTTTCATAAAAATAATAATAGCACAATTGGGCAAAAAAGGAAACACCCTATCCCGTCCTATATGCCGAATTTATAAAACCAAATCAAGATTTTAGATTTCAGTCGATAACAGATATTGATACAAAGATGCTGTCTCACAGGTCCTAATGAGCCAGATAATTACACAATACAAAATACCAAACTCTCCACCGAATCAAAAATTCCCTCCAGAGTCTTGCTGATGGGGGACAACTGAAATCTTTGATCTGTGGCAAAAAGGAACCCCGGTGAAATGTAGTTGTGAGATAAGGGTAGAAACAGAAAACCACCATGTTGTCTACCTTTATCTTACAGCTTCAAACTATCGGTGGTTTTCTCTATACGGCAAAATACCGGAGCGCACTGTTAAATACAGTTCACTCCGGTAATTTCTATCATCAGCGGCTTTCCCGGGAAGAGAGATACTTGCGAACCATCAGCGCAACCTTGAACACGATGGCGTGGTCAAACTGGCGCAGATCCAGTCCGGTAAGCTTTCTGATCTTCTCCAAGCGGTACACAAGGGTGTTTCTGTGGACAAACAGCTTGCGGGAGGTTTCAGACACATTCAAGTTGTTCTCAAAGAACTTATTGATGGTAAACAGTGTTTCCTGATCCAGAGAATCAATAGAGTTTTTCTTGAACACTTCGGTAAGGAAAATCTCACAAAGGGTTGTGGGCAGCTGATAAATCAGGCGACCAATACCCAGATTCTCATAATTGATGATGCTCTTTTCGGTATCAAAAACCTTGCCCACATCGATGGAAGTCTGGGCTTCCTTATAGGAATCAGCCAGATTGCGCAGATGTTCAGCCACAGTACCGAAGCCGATGACCGGCTTTACAAACAGTTCGTTCTTCAGAAGATCTTCCATGGAACGGGCAAGCTTTTCAAGTTCCTCGGATGTGGTGCTGTGGGTGATCTGCTTGACTACAGCAATATCCGTCTCATTGATGCTCAAAACAAAGTCCTGATACTTATCCGGGAATAGACTGGACAAAAGATCCACCGTTGCCACATCGGAATGACCGGGCTGACGAACCAGAAAAACCGCTCTCGGCGCATCCGTAGCAAAGTGCAGCTCCTTGGCGCGAACATAGATATCACCGGGAAGGATATTATCCATAATAATATTCTTCACAAAAGTGCCTCGGTCATGCTTTTCTTCATAGAACACTTTCGCATCGTTCAACGCAATATAAGCCATCTGGCAGCATACCTTTGCAGCTTCGTCACTGCCAGTGCAGAACACCGCGTATTCAATAAAATTGGCATTATTGATAATTGCCTTGAAGGTCTTCTGACCGAAGGTAACGATGCTTTCACCGGAATTTGCAATCTTCAAAGCGGCATCTGTCCAACGCTCTCCAAGCAGTGCTGCATCCGTACAGGATACTACACTGCCTTCTGTATCGATGACACCAAATACCCGGTCGGACACGTCCTTCAGCTGAAGGATCACATTTTGAAAAAGACTATTGGACATTTTTCATGCCTCCTTATATTTTCGCACAACTGCGCTTTTCACAAAATTGCACCGTTATTATACATCGGTTTTGCACAATTTGCAAGTACCTTTTGACATATTATTGCAAAAAACACTCTCATTTTTGGCGGTATTGACACATATCACTCAAGGAGCTCCAATTCCTCCGCTGTAAGATCCCGCACTTCTCCCCGGGGCAACGAACCGAGCGAAAGGCCACCTTCTCTCTGTCTTTCCAGATACAAAACGGGCATACTTCGGCTTGCCATCATCCGGCGCACCTGATGGTATTTCCCCTCGCAGACCGTGACCCTGCTCTCCCCCGGGCCCAAAATTTCCAATTTAGCAGGCAAGCATCGTGTGCCGTCTGCCAGTGTCAGCCCCGCTTCAAAAGCAGCCACATCCTCTTGCGATGCCGTTCCCTCGTGGCGGGCATAGTAGACCTTCGGCACTTCCTTCTTAGGACTGATGAGTCTATGAAGCAAGTCGCCGTCATTTGTAAATAGCAGCAATCCCTCTGTTGCCTTATCCAGTCGCCCCACAGGTTTGACATCCATTTTGCGAATCTCCGGCGGCAGCAATTCCATGACAGTCCTGTCATTTTTATCCTCCGTGGCTGTCACAAAACCTGAAGGCTTGTTGAGCATCACCACGACCCGCCTTTTTCCACCCAGCACATCGCCATCCAAACAAACGGTTTGCGCGGCAGGATCGATCTTTCGGGAATTGTCCCGCTCTACGATTCCGTCCACCGTTACCCGTCCGGATTTCAGGATCGCCTTGACCTGAGAGCGGGTACCCACACCGCTGTCGCATAGGAATTTGTCCAATCTTTCCATGGTTCCTCCGTTCTAACCTCGTCCACAAGCGAATAGGCTGTAATGCCAATCACTTATCTGGAGGGATCTGATATGCTTGTTATGACCGCAAAGGTCGATAAGAAAAAAATCGCCATGATACTGGCGGCTGTGATCGCTTTGGTGGTAGGCCTTGTCATGCTTTTTGGCGGCAATGACAGCCAGCCCACCGCTTCCACCAATGTTTCGGGCAACGATGCCCGGGTCGCGTTCCTAAAAAGCTTCGGCTGGGATGTGACTACCAGTCCGGTAGAATCCAGTCAGGTTCGCATTCCTGCGGAATCCAGCGATGTCTTTGACCGCTACAACCAACTGCAAAAATCCCAAGGCTATGACCTGAGCGCCTATGCTGGAAAAACCGTCATGCGCTATGTCTACAAGATCAACAACTATCCCAACGCAACCGAGCCGGTTTATGCCACACTGCTGGTCTACAAAAACCAGATCATCGGCGGCGATGTTACAGATACCGCCGCCAAGGGCGTTGTTCGGGGCTTCAAAATGCCCAAGCAGGAAGCAACCACACCAAATGCTTCCGTGCCGCCTGCAACGGCTGCACCAACAGGCACCTCCCCAGCAGCATAAGCTATAACATATCTTACCACAAAAAGGAACGCTTGACAACACCCGACCATCATGGTATTGTGTTATCAAACCACATAGATCTTCAGGGCGGGGCGTAATTCCCCACCGGCGGTAAAGTCCGCGAGCGAGCGATCGCAGAACCGGTGTAATTCCGGTACCGACAGTACAGTCTGGATGGAAGAAGATCCTTTTCACCTACCAACTGCGCCCTGAGTCTATGCTCAGGGCGTTTTTTGTGAGGTGTTATTATGGAAAAATTATGGAATGACTTGCAGGGAAATCTTGCCTTTGTGCTGGTGTGTATCTGCATCATCGCTGCATTGTCTCTTGGGGCCCGGCTTTCCGAGAAGTTTTTGAAAAGCAAACGAAGCGTCAGCGCCGCAAAACGGGTGAGCATCGTGGGTCTTTGCTCAGCTATTGCCGCAGTGCTTCACATACTGGATTTCCCGCTGATCTTTCTGGCTCCAGAGTTTTATAAGCTGGACTTTTCCGAACTTCCCGTACTGCTGTGCGGATTTTATCTGGGACCCTCTGCCGCTGTTGCCTGCGAAGGCATCAAGATCCTTCTGAAACTGCTTCTAAAAGGCACCTCCACCGCATTCGTAGGCGACTTCGCCAACTTTGCAGTAGGCTGCAGCTTTGTGCTGCCTGCGGTCATCGTCTACCATCTGCACAAGACCCGCAAGGGCGCGCTGGTGGCGCTGCTGACCGGTACCGTCATTCTCAGCGTATTCGGTTCTGCTTTCAATGCCGTTTATCTTCTGCCGAAGTTTGCCCAGCTTTACGGCATGCCTCTGGAGACCATCATATCCATGGGCACAGCGGTTCACGCAGGTGTAGACGATATTACCACATTTGTGCTGTTTTGCGTTGCGCCGCTGAATATTGTCAAGGGCGTGTCGGTTTCTATTCTCACGCTGCTGCTTTATAAGCGGGTGGAAAAGACACTTTTCACGCTAGGCAAATAGAAAAAAGCCGCCCAAGGGCGGCTTTTTGTTATTCTTCGGTGTTATCCCAAGGCTCTGCTGTGTTTTGAACAGGGCGCCATGGCGGTACATCGACTGGTTCCGGCGGAATAAATGCCGCTGGATCCTGCTTTCTGGGGGGCATACCCAGCTCCTTGTTACGGCAAACAAAAATGAAGATTGGCATGGTAATGCTGACAAAAATGCTTAGAAGCAGATACAAAAGATTGTTCTTGGGATCGCAGGAGGTAAAAAGATCGTACAGTGCAATATACTGGATGACCACAATTGCAATGGTAAAACCACTCAGAACAATGCTGAGCCCCATCATTCCAAACATGGAACCCATAAATGTTGCAACTTGCTCAGCCGTTTCCATTCCGCCTTCCGGCATGCTGACAGCGGTATAGATAAACACAACAAACAGAACGCAAACTGCGATCTCAAACAACCACATCAGAATATTCAAAATCAGCACTGATTTGCGCTTATTCTTTACCTTGCCCTTGACAACATACTGGTACTGGTCGGAAATACAGCCAAGAATCCACAGATTACCCACCGGAATCCAGCTAAGCCACGGTTTCTTGATGCAACGACGCTTGGCAATGGTATAAAATCCCAGCGACTGGAACACATAGCTGCCAATACCAACAGCCATCACCACAAGCATATAGATCAAATAGAGAATACCCGCGATGTTGAATTCAAAAACCTCTCCACCAAAATTCGGTGCTACGGAAGGATAGTTGCCCATATACAGCGCCTCCTTTCAAAGTGCTTTCATTTTATCATAAAAGGCCGCAATACGCAACTTATTTCATCAGTTTGCACACCAGCTCCGTATAGGCGGCGGGATCGTCCAGAGGAAGCTCTGCCATCAGCTGTGCCTGATACATCAAAAGCTCAGCATAATCCTTTGCCTTGACAGCATCTTCTGTCACCGCACTGAGCATTGCCTTGACAGCCGCATGCTCCGGATTCAGCTCCAGAATTCTGCCTGCAGAGAAGGTAAATTCAGGATTTACCCGCTTCATATACTTTTCCATCTCGAAGCTCATGCCGGAATCGGGTATCATAGCAACGGGCGCTGTGCCAAGATTGCCGGAAAGACGGACTTCCTTTACTCTTTCGCCCAGGGAGTCTTTGACGAAGGTCAGGAAACCCTTCATCTCCTCCGCCTTGGCTTCCAGTTCCTTCTTTTCCTCCTCGGTCTGCAGCTGCAGATCTTCGGTAGTTACATTGCAGAAGGACTTTTCCGCGTAAGTCATCAGCGATTGGGGAACAAATTCATCTACCTCATCGCCGAAGAGCAGCACATCATAACCCTTGTCGCTGAGAGCCTTGACCTGAGGCAGCTTGGCAAGGCGATCGGTGTTTTCACCGGGAGCAAAGTAGATCTTCTCCTGACCTTCTGCCATAGCATCCACATATTCCTGCAAAGTAACCAGCTTTCCCTGCTTGTGGCTGTAGAACAGCAGCAGATCCTGCGTAGCTTCCTTGTGTGTGCCGTAATCGGATACCGCGCCGTACTTTAACTGGCGGCCAAACACGCCATAGAACTTCTCAAAATTCTCCCGGTCATTTTCCAGCATCTGCTTCAGCTCGCCTTTGATCTTCTTTTCGATGCTGCGGGCGATGACGGTCAGCTGCCGATTGTGCTGCAGCATCTCGCGGCTGATGTTCAGGCTGAGATCCTGACTGTCCACCACGCCCCGGACGAAGCGGAAATGCTCCGGCAGCAGCTCTTCGCAGAACTCCATGATCATGACACCGGAAGAGTAAAGCTGCAGACCCTGCTTGAAGTCTTTGGAGTAAAAATCAAAGGGTGCTTTGGCAGGAATATACAGCAGTGCCTTGAAGGACACAGTACCCTCGGTGCTGAAATGAATGGTGCGGGCAGGCTTGTTGAAATCAAAGAACCGCTCCCGGTAGAAGCTTTCGTATTCCGTTTCCGTTACATCCTTCTTGGCCCGCTGCCAAAGAGGGATCATGGAGTTTAGGGTCTCCTCTTCCATGTAGCTTTCGTAATCGTTGCTCTCCTCTTTTTTCCGGGACTTGCTTACCTCCATGCGGATGGGATAGCGGATATAGTCGGAATACTTGCGGACCAGGCTGCGGATCTGGTACTCTTCCAGAAACTCAGAATACTTATCATCCTCGGTATCTTCCTTGATAGTCATGATCACATCGGTACCGGGGAATTCCCGCTCCGCCTCCTCGATTGTGTAGCCGTCCGTGCCGTCGGAGGTCCACTTCCACGCGGTATCCTCGCCGTATTTCTTGGAAATAACGGTCACAGAGGATGCCACCATAAAGGCAGAATAGAAGCCGACACCAAACTGACCAATAATGTCAATATCTTCATTCTTCTCCATAGCCTGCTTAAAGCCCAGAGAGCCGGATTTCGCAATGGTACCAAGGTTTTCTTCCATTTCCGCCCGGTTCATGCCGATGCCGTTATCGGAAACTGTCAGAATTCTTGCCTCGGGAGCACGGGTAATGGTGATGGCAAAATCGTCCCGGTTTAGACCCACTTTATCGTCAGTCAGCGCGGTATAGGCAAGCTTATCGATGGCGTCACTGGCATTGGAGATGATCTCCCGGAGGAAGATCTCCTTGTGGGTATAGATAGAGTTGATCATCAGATCCAGCAAGCGGGCGGATTCCGCCTTAAATTGCATTTTTTCCATAGTAGTCGTTCCTTTCGTTTAGCACTCAACTTCTTAGAGTGCTAACATTATAACATACTGGTACAAAAATGCAAGTCTTTCCAAAAAAAGTTCTTCCTTTATTTACAATTATGTGCTATAGTTAATATGAAATATTATATGCAAATGCAAAGGAGTAAGAAATGATTACTGTCAGCAATTTGGGTATGCAGTTCGGCGGCCAGTGGCTGTTCCAGCATGTAGACCTGCAGTTCCTGCCCGGCAACTGCTACGGCATCATCGGTGCTAACGGTGCCGGCAAATCCACCTTCCTCAGAATCCTCACCGGCGAACTGGATTCCACCACCGGTTCTATCAGTATCGATGCCGATAAGCGCGTCTCCGTTCTGAAGCAGAATCAGAACGCTTACGACGAATACACCATTCTGGACACCGTTATCATGGGCAATGCCCATCTTTACGAGGTCATGAAGGAAAAGGATGCCATCTACGAAAAGCCGGACTTTTCCGACGAGGACGGCATCCGCGCCGCGGATCTGGAGGCAGAGTTTGCGGAAATGGGCGGCTGGGAAGCAGAATCCGACGCATCCCGCCTTCTGCAGGGTCTGGGCATCGGCACCGATATGCATTACGACATGATGGGCTCCACCGACCCCAGACTGAAGGTTAAGGTTCTGCTTGCCCAGGCGCTGTTTGGCAACCCTGACATCGTCATGCTGGACGAGCCTACCAACAACCTTGACATTGAAGCCATCAACTGGCTGGAAGATTTCCTGCTGGATTTCCCCGGCATGGTCATCGCCGTTTCCCACGACCGCCACTTCCTCAACACTGTTTGCACCCACACCGTGGATATTGACTACGGCAAGATCAAGATGTATGTGGGTAACTACGACTTCTGGTACGAATCTTCCCAGCTGGTGCAGGCCATGATCCGCAACAAGAACAAGCGGAATCAGGAAAAGATTGAAGAACTGCAGCTGTTCATCCAACGCTTCTCCGCCAACAAATCCAAGGCCAAGCAGGCAACCGCCCGCCGTAAGCTGCTGGACAAGCTGACCGTTGAAGAAATGCCCTGCTCCACCCGCCGTTATCCCTTCGTGGGCTTCATGCCCGAGCGGGAGCTGGGTAAGGACATTCTAACCGTTAAGGATGTTTCCGTCACCGTTGACGGTGAGAAGCTGCTGGATAAGGTCTACTTCTCCGTTGGCAGAACCGACAAGATCGCTTTCGTCGGTGAAAACGAAAAAGCCCAGACCGCGCTGATGCAGATCCTTATGGGCGAGCTGGAACCCGATGAAGGCTCCATTAAGTGGGGTATTTCCACCATCCAGAGCTACCTGCCCAAGGACAATTCCGCCTACTTTGAAAGCAACACCATGGAATTGGTTGACTGGCTGCGTCAGTACTCTGTCAAGAAGGACGATGTATACCTGCGGGGTTTCCTTGGCCGTATGCTCTTCAGCAACGAAGATGTATTCAAGCCCGTTAACGTCCTCTCCGGCGGCGAAAAAGTCCGCTGCATGCTCTCCAAGATGATGCTCTCTGGCGCTAATGTGGTGCTGCTGGACCAGCCTACGAACCATCTGGACATGGAGTCCATCCAAGCTGTCAACAAGGGTCTGGAAGCATTCCAGGGCGTTGTGCTCCTTGCTTCTCACGACCACGAAATGCTGGAGTCCACCTGTAACCGCGTCATCGCCTTCCAGCCCGACGGTACCATCATCGACCGCTACGGAACCTATGACGATTACCTTGCTTGGATGGCACAGCAGAAAGGAAATAACTGATGGAAAGAATTTTAGACATTATTACCGCCAAGATGCGGCAGGCATTCCAGGATGCAGGCTTCGACGCATCCTTCGGTCGGGTCACCGTTTCCAACCGTCCCGACCTGTGCGAATATCAGTGCAATGGCGCGCTGGCTGCAGCCAAGCAGTATAAGTGCGCTCCCATTCAAATCGCCAATGCCGTAGTCGCCCAGTTGAACGCAGCGGACTATGACATGGTGGAAGCAGTTATGCCCGGCTTTATCAACCTGAAGCTCTCCGGTGCCTTCCTGCAGGATTATCTGGAATCCATGCGCAATACTGAGCGCTTCGGCACACCGGATCTGGGTGCCGGCAAAACCGTCGTGGTGGACTACGGAGGAGCCAATGTCGCCAAGCCTCTGCACATCGGCCATCTGCGCCCCGCCATTATCGGTGAAGCGCTGAAGCGGCTGTATAAGTTCATGGGTTACAATACCATTGGCGATATTCATCTGGGCGACTGGGGTCTGCAGATGGGTCTGATCATTGCGGAATTGCAGGAGCGTCAGCCGGAACTGCCCTACTTCGATCCCGATTTCACCGGTGAATACCCCGCCGAATCTCCCTTCACCCTCTCTGAACTGGAAGAGATCTATCCCACCGCCTCCGCCAAGAAGAAAGATCCCGAATTTGCAGAAAAGGCCCATATCGCAACCTATGAGCTGCAGCAGGGCCGCCGTGGCTACCGGGCCATCTGGGATCACATTATGGGCGTCAGCCTTCCCGATCTGCACCGGATCTACGACATTCTGGATGTTCACTACGAAAAGTGGCTGGGCGAAAGCGATGCTGATCCTTACATTCCCGCTATGGTCGAGGATCTGAAGGCTCGTGGCTTTGCCGTCCAGAGCGAGGGCGCATGGGTCATCCCCGTTGCCGAAGAGGGTGACAAGAAAGAAGTTCCTCCCATGATCCTGGTCAAGTCCGACGGCAGCGCCATCTACGCCACCACCGACCTTGCCACCATGGTCCAGCGTATGCAGGACTGGAATCCGGACAAGATGCTCTATGTCACCGACAAGCGGCAGAATCTGCACTTCGAGCAGGTCTTCCGTGCCGCCAAGAAGAGCGGCATTGTAAACGCCGAAACCGAACTGGAGCATGTGGGCCACGGCACCATGAACGGCGCTGACGGCAAGCCCTTCAAGACCCGTGACGGCGGCACTCTACGCTTAGAGCAGCTGATCTCCGATATGACGGATTTCGTCCGCTCCAAAGTCGTGGAAAATAAGATCGTAGAGGAAAGCGAAGTGGAAGCCACCACAGCCAAGATCGCACTGGCTGCGCTGAAATACGGCGACCTGAGCAACCAGCCCACCAAGGACTATAACTTCGATCTGGAGCGTTTTGCCGCTTTCGAAGGCAACACCGGCCCCTATATCCTCTACACCATCGTCCGGATCAAGTCCATCCTCGCCAAATACGGTGCTTGGGAAAATCTTCCCATCCAGCTTCCTGCCAACGCAGAAGCAAAGGACCTGATGCTGACCATCACCCGCTTAGGTCCCACTCTGGAGACCGCACTAAAGACCTCCACTCCCAACATCATCTGTGCTTATATCTACGAGCTTGCGGGCTGTGTCAACAAGTTTTACCATGAGACCCCCATCCTCAAAGAAGAGAATGAAGAACTGAAGGCAGGCCACATCGCACTGATTGGCCTTGCCAAGAACATTCTGGAAGCCTGCATCGACATTCTGGGTTTCTCCGCACCTGAAAAAATGTAATAATCGTTAAGGCGCCCGGCTGATAGAGCCGGGCGCTTTGCCATATTGCTTTATCGCCAGTTTTGAGCGTTCTGGGTTCTATAAAGCTCTTCGTAGATGCCGTCGGAATTTACCAGTTCCTCATGGTTTCCGCATTCGGTGATCACGCCGTCCGCAATGGAAACGATGCGGTTTGCCCCACGGATCGTAGAGAGACGGTGAGCAATGATCAAAGTGGTTCTGCCCTTTGCCAGAGCATCAAATGCCCGCTGGATCTTGGCTTCTGTCACGGAATCCAATGCCGAGGTAGCTTCGTCAAGGATCAGAATGGGCGGATTTTTCAGAAATACCCGGGCTATTGCCACCCGCTGCTTCTGGCCGCCGGAAAGCAGGGTGCCCCGTTCACCCACATAGGTGTCAAACCCATTGGGCATGGCCAGAATATCCTCGTAGATCTCTGCCTTCTTTGCCGCTGCTACAACCTCGTCAAAGGTAGCATCCGGCCGCCCGTAACGGATATTTTCAAAAATGGTATCCGCAAACAGGAATACGTCCTGCTGTACGATGCCGATATTTTTGTGAATGGATCTCTGAGTCACAGACCGGACATCCTGACCGTCGATGGAAATGGATCCACTGGAAACATCATAAAATCGGGGGATCAGCTGGCACAGTGTTGTCTTTCCGCCGCCGGAAGGGCCAACTACCGCCACCGTTTCACCGGGCTGCACCGTAAGGCTCACATCGTGCAGTACATCCAGATTCTCGTCATAAGCAAAGGATACATTCTCGACCTTGATCTCACCTTTTACATCCTTCAGTTCCGGTGCGTTCTCCGGATCCTGCAGTGTCGGCGCTGTGCGCATGATGTTCACAAACCGCTGCAGACCCGCAAAACCGTTGGCAAACATCTCCGAAAAACCGGAGAGCTTCCGCATGGGACCTACAAAAGAGGCAATGTACAGCACAAAAGTGGTCAGATCGGTATATGCCATCTTGTCTTTCATAATGAAGTATCCGCCGACACCGATAATCACCACATTCAAGCTGCATAGGAAAAATTCAACGCTGCTGTGAAAACGGCCCATAGCCTTATGAAACTCTCTTCCCGAGCGCTTAAATTCTTCATTCGCCGCATTAAAGCGGGCACTTTCCGCATCCTCGTTGGCAAAGGCCTTTGCCGTGCGGAAGCCGGACAGACTGGATTCGATCTCCGTATTGATATGGGCGGTTTTTTGCTTGCGAAGAGCCGAGGCCTTGCCCATGCTTCTGCGCATGGTCATGACCACAAACAGAAATACCGGAATCATCAGTGCCACCACCACCGCCAGTTCCCAACGGATGGAAAACATCACCACCAGTGCACCGATAATGGTCAAGATCGAGGTCAGCAGGTCCTCAGGGCCATGGTGTGCAAGTTCCGTCAGTTCAAACAGGTCGGAGGTCAGCCGACTCATAAGCTGGCCGGTGCGGTTCTTATCATAAAAATCAAAGCTCATCTCCTGCATATGCCGGAACAGATCCCGTCGAATATCCGCCTCTACCCGGATACCGAAGGTATGTCCGTAATAAGCAACAATATAATTGAGCAACGACCGCAGCACATAGCAGATGATTACCGCCGCCATGATGATGAAAAAAGTCTGGTACATCCGGTTGGGAAGCAATTCATTCAGCGCATGCCGGGTCACCAGCGGGAACATCAGATCAATTGCCGCAATGCAAACTGCACAAAATATATCGATAGCAAACAATTTCTTGTGCTTACCGAAATAGCTCAGAAAAATCGCAACCGGCGATTTCTTCTGATAATCCTTCGTAGTCATGATTCTCCCTCCGTTTCATTTCTACCATTATACAACTTTTTCGATAAGTTGCAACCGCAACAAATTATTTTTTTACATTTTCTTTTCGATATGCTATACTGAATAAAAAAACAATTTTCCGGGGGTAATTATGAAGATCCTCTATTCTGACAAAAACATTGCCGTCTGTGTGAAGCCGGTGGGGCTGGACTCCGAGGCGGAGGTTCCTGCCGCACTGAAAGAAATCCTTGGCGGCATTTTCTTTCCCATTCATCGGCTGGACAAAAATGTGGGCGGCGTCATGGTCTACGCCCGCACAAAGCAGACAGCCGCCAGCCTTTCCAAAGCCGTTCAAGAAGGCACCATGATAAAGGAATATGTTGCGCTTGTACACGGAACACCACCGGAATCCGGAGACTGGGACGATCTTCTGTTCAAAGACAGCAGCAAAAACAAGGTTTTCGTTGTCAAAAAAGTACGCAAAGGTGTAAAGAAGGCCCGTCTGGAATTTACACGTCTTTCCGCAGGCGACCCTTCCCTTGTTCGCATCCGCCTGCACACCGGCCGCAGCCACCAGATTCGTGTTCAGTTTTCCAGCAGAGGATTTCCTCTGGTGGGAGATCACAAATACGGGGCAAGAGACGAATCCCCTGCCCCGTTTTTATTCTCTTGTCAGTTAACATTCCCTTATGGGGGAAAAACCGTACAATTTTCTGCCCTTCCGGATTGGGCCGATTTTTCCACACAGTGACCCCGCTCCGTATTTTCAGAAAGCACCGGAAATTTCCGGTGCTTTTTTACTTATTGCATAATGAATTCGTTGTTCACAAAATCCACCGTTGCTGTCTGTCCCGGTAGAAGCTCACCGCGGAGCAATTTTTTTGACAGCATGGTTTCCACCGTGTGCTGGACATACCTGCGCAGCGGTCTTGCGCCAAACTGCGGATCATATGCCGCGTCCACAACTGCCTGCTTTGCCGCATCTGTCAAAACGCAGCGGATCTGCTGCTCTAAAAGCCGGCGGTTCAGCTTGTCGATTTGCAGATCAATGATCTTGGTTACATTCTCTTTTGTCAAGGGCTTATAGAACACGATCTCATCCAGGCGGTTTAAGAACTCGGGTCGAAAAGACCGGCGCAGCAACGCTTCCACCTGTCTCTTTGCATTTTCCTCTATTGTTCCGTCCCCTTGAATTCCGGAAAGGAGATACTCGGAGCCCAGATTGGAGGTCAGAATAATGATTGTATTCTTGAAATCCACCGTTCTTCCTTGAGAATCGGTGATTCGTCCATCATCCAAAACTTGAAGTAGCACATTAAATACATCCGGATGGGCCTTCTCCACCTCATCAAACAAAACAACCGAGTAAGGCTTTCTGCGCACCGCTTCCGTCAACTGACCGCCCTCCTCGTAGCCCACATAGCCGGGAGGCGCACCGATGAGACGGGACACGGAGTACTTTTCCATATACTCAGACATATCGATCCGGATCAAATTACTCTCATCATCAAAAAGTGCCTGAGCCAGTGTTTTTGCCAGTTCTGTCTTACCGACACCGGTAGGTCCAAGGAACAGGAAGGAACCGATAGGCCGTCCGGGATCCTGAATACCTGCCCGACTGCGCTGAATGGCTTCTGTGACTGCCTGTACCGCCTCATCCTGCCCCACCACGCGCTTGTGAAGGGTCTCATCCAAGGTGAGCAGTTTCTCCCGTTCCCCCTGCACCAAACGCGCCACAGGAATTCCGGTCCACCGCTCTACGATTCGGGCGATCTCTTCTTCCGTCACCCGATCCCGCAGAATATTGCGTTGCTTTGCCGTCTGGGCTTTTTCTTCCTCCACAGCCAGAGCCTTCTGCACTTCCGGCAGGCGGCCATACTTCAGTTCTGCGGCCTTTTCCAGATCATACTGCTGCTCCGCCTTCTCGATCTGGCGGTTCAGCTCCTCAATCCGCTCCCGCAGCTGCTGCAGGCGCTCAATGCCGCTTTTCTCATTCTCCCACTGAGCCTTCAAGGAATTGAAACCATCCCGTTCTTCCGCCAGTTCCTTCTGCAACCGGGAAAGACGCTCTTTGGATAATTCATCCTCTTCCTTCTTCAGCGCAGCCTCCTCGATCTCCATCTGGATAATGCGCCGGGATACCGCGTCCAGCTCCGTAGGCATAGAGTCCATTTCCGTACGAATCTGGGCACAGGCTTCGTCCACAAGGTCAATAGCTTTATCCGGCAAGAAGCGGTCCGTGATATAACGGTGAGATAAGGTCGCCGCAGAAATTAGGGCCGTATCCGCGATCTTTACGCCATGGAAAACCTCGTAGCGTTCCTTTAACCCCCGCAGAATACCAATGGTATCCTCCACCGTAGGCTCATCCACCTGCACGGGTTGGAAACGGCGTTCCAACGCAGGGTCTTTTTCAATATACTGGCGGTACTCATCCAATGTGGTGGCGCCAATGCAGTGAAGCTCACCACGGGCAAGCATAGGTTTCAGCAGATTGCCTGCATCCATGGCGCCATCAGTCTTTCCGGCGCCCACGATGGTGTGCAGCTCATCGATAAAGAGAATGATTCGGCCATCGGATTCCTTGACCTCGTTCAGAACCGCTTTCAGCCGTTCCTCGAATTCTCCCCGGTACTTAGCACCGGCGATCAGCGCGCCCATATCCAGGGAAAACACTGTCTTATCCTGCAAAGTCTTGGGTACATCCTTCTTGACGATCCGTTGGGCCAGACCTTCGGTAATCGCCGTCTTACCAACGCCAGGCTCACCAATGAGGACGGGATTATTCTTGGTTTTTCGGGACAAAATCCGGATCACATTGCGGATCTCCTCGTCCCGTCCGATAACGGGATCCATTTTTTGCTCTCTGGCTCTTTTCACCAGATCGGTACCGTATTTCTCCAAAGCATCATAAGTTCCTTCCGGGTTGTCCGTAGTAACTCTCTGATTTCCCCTGACACTCTGCAACGCCTTTAAGCAATCTTCCTTTGTGATTCGGTAGGTTTTAAACAATTCCCGCATTGCGCCGTCAGCCGCATCCAGCAGCCCCAAAAAAAGGTGTTCCACCGACACAAATTCGTCCTTCATCGTCTCCGCTCGGGTCTGGGCAGCCTGCAGCGCGGCATCCGCAACCGCAGAAATATAGAATTTATCCATTTCCCTGCTGCCGGTCACGCCGGGAATCTTTCGAAGCATCCCGTTTGCCGCCGCTTCCAGACTGTCTGTGCTGATACCCATTTTTTCCAGAAGCTGTGGGATCAACCCTCCGTTCCGGTTCAGCATTCCAAGCAACAAATGCACCTGCTCTAACTGCTGATGGTGATTTTGGACGGCTATTTGCTGCGCCAACTGCACAGCTTCCAGCGATTTCTGTGTGTAGTTATTCAGATTCATAGCAATCCTCCTTTGGTTTTAGCACTCTCCAAGTTGGAGTGCTAATTCATTTGTCTACAATATACATCATTCACGAAAAAAGTCAAGGGCAAACCAGGATGTCACAAAAAGTTTACACTCAAAAATTTTCCAACTTCATACTTACTTAATAATTTTTCTCTTATATTTTTAATAAATCAACATTATACTATAAGTGTAAACAGCAAAAATATGTTTTTTCATTTCCCTTCCTCTTTTTCATACCTCTCTTTTCTGGAAAACTCCGGTGTCATCTGGTCAATGACACCGGGATTTTTCTTTATAGCAAAAAACAGGGAGCTGCTGCTCCCTGTTTATAATCTATACTTAGTTGCCGCCTAAATCGTCAAACCCTCCCGGGAGGAGCTGACCTCCTCAGCTGTATCGATGAAGCTCCGTTGATGGTCCCGCCGTGCTTGCCTTCTTCAAAATAGAAAATACGACGGCTTCCGTACTGCAAGGGATGCTGACCGGTAACATTGATACAGCCAATTTAACCCCAAAAGCATCAGCAATCATTTTACGGATATTTTGAGTGCCGCCGGAAAACCGAATTGTTAAATAGTAGCCGACCTTTAGATTCTTTTCCTTTGTCTATCTTTCGATTTCATCAATCTCCGCAAAGCTAGTGCAGACAGGCTTATCCGCATACATATGCTTACGTGCGTTCAGTACTGCAATTGCCTCTGCGCCACGCTCACCGTAGCAGCCACCAAGGCAAATATCATCTACATTATCATCGGCCAACACAGATTCAAAAGTGGGATAATTGAACTGCAGACAGTTCCGTCTGCCAGTGCCCTACCGGCAGCAGTATCCTCCCACGCGCCAAGAACAGTAATGTCAGGATTTGCCATTGCTTCATGAAAGATCGCACTGGTGTGCCTGTGCTTAAAGCCGACAAATACCAAATTCATAGTGCTAACACTCCATGTCTTCATTCTCACTTGCAATTGATTTTAGCTAAAAATTGATATAATTGCAACTGTTGCCCTCTTTATGCTCTCCTGATCGGCGTGGATGGTTTTCGTTACATTATCGCTTGATGTCCTTATTTGCCAGATCACCATAGACCGGAGTTGCCAGACCAAACCCACCCGAAACAGTAAGAATCTGTCCGGTAGTATAGGCGGATGCATCGCTGGCGAAATAGCAGACGGCCTCCGCAATTTCCTCCGGCAGACCCATTCGACCCAAGGGGATATGCTTCATGAACAGATTTCGGAAATCCTCAGTCAAATGCTTTTCTACTGCTTCCGTGGCAGTCATACCGGGAAGGACAGCATTGCACCGGATATGGTGTTTCGCTTCCTGTACAGCGATCAGTTTGGTTAGATAGTTGATAGCCGCTTTGCTGGTGCCGTAAGCGACCTGGGAGATATCCGGTACAAGACCACCCACAGAAGAGATATTGACGATACTGCCGCCGTGATTTGCCATATGCTTGGCCGCAGCCTGGCTTGCCATAAAGACGCTTCTCAGGTTTAGATTGACTGTTTCCAGGAATACCTGCGGATCGGTATTAGAAAAATCCAAGTCCTTACCGGGATTGGATGTGCCGAAGTTGTTAACAAGTACATCAATACGGCCTACATTCTGCACCACATCCTCTACCATGGAGGTAAAGGTTTCCGGTTTGGTGGCATCGTTGTACACGCATTTTACGCCATTTAAGGCACTTGCAATTTCCTGCGCCCGTTCCATATCCCGGGCAGCCATATAAACCTTAGCGCCTTCGTCTGCGCACTTCTTTACAATCGCAAGGCCGATCCCCCGGGTGGAGGCGGTCACCAGAATAACTTTATCTTGTAATCTCATGTTAGGACTCCTTTATAACTTTTCGCTTTGGCAGAAATGCAACCGCCACAATGCCCAATGCTACACACAGAATCTCCGCTATTGCAAGAAAATGAATGGACGCAACTGCAGCAGCAGGCCCAGCTGTGCCTGTGGCAATTCTACTTGTGATTTGGTTGGTAAAAAGCGGAACAAAGACTGCTACGCCAAAAGGTGCTGCCAGGTCTCGGAACAGACCGTAGGTTCCCGTGCCTACGCCGGCCTTTTGCGGTGTCAATCCCGAAAGGACAACCTTCATAAAGATCGTGCCATTCCCCCCCAGACCGAAGCCAAGAACACCAAGGGAGGCCATCAGCAGAAATACAGAAGTGACCTCTGTGAACAGCAGCAGAATCCCGCACCCAATCCCGGTCAATAAGAGGGAACCTATAAGGATCCGTTTTGGGTCAAATCTATCTGCCAATGGCCCCAAAACAACCGCGCCCAAAGACATACCCACATACATGACGGAGATGGCATAGCCGGAGATGGCGGTATTATTTGGCTGTGTGTAATTCACAAACACAATGGTGTTGGTCATATTGGCCTGCATCAATCCCTGGGTGAGAAACAATGCAATTACACTTAGAATAAAAGCACTGCGCCCCATAAAGCTTCCAGACAAAATGGGATGGACACTTTTTCTTTCTGCCAGGATAAGCCCAACCAGACTAACGATTGCAAGAATCAGTACAACAAGAAACGGTGTAGATGTCCAACCAATGTTCTGCCCAAAAGAGGGAACGCACAGTAGCAGGCTAAAGAAGAACAGAATCAAAACAGCGCCGGTAACATCAAAGTTCTGCAGAGGCTTTCTCGTGGACACCTGATTGCGGGAAATCAGGACGCAGCCGATAAAAATAGCAGTGCAAATGGCAACGCATACCCACAGCATGGTCCGCCATCCATAAGAAGAAACAATCAGTCCGCCAATGGTTGGTCCGATGATCACCGATGCACTGGAAAGGAGCATATACAAGGAAAATCCCTTCGCAATTCTATCCTGGGGGAACTCCGTTGCAATATAGGCAAGGATCACAGGTCCCATTGCTGCCGTACCAATACCTACGATAAACCGGGCGACCAACATAAATACAAGGGAGTTTGCCAAAGCAGATAAGACGGTTCCCAAAGTGAATACCGCAACACCCAAAAGCAAAGTTTTTCTGCGCCCGATCACATCACCGACCTTGCCAAGGATCGGTGCGCAGGCGGCAGTGGACATAGCCTGAGCCAGAGCAGTCCAAGTGGTGTTATTATAGGCAATGCCAATATCCTGTACAAAGGCAGGGCCTAAAACTGTGGAAAAACCGCCCACCAAACCGATCAAAAGAGCTGCCAATGCGTATGGAATAAATCCGCGTTTATATGCCATTCGTTCACATCCTTTTTGGGAATAGTATGTCCAGACTTTTATGCATTATTGCGGTTTGTCTGGACACACTTTCTCATAGGAGGGATTGAATATGAAACAGAAATTTTTGATTTGTCAGCATTGCGGCAACATCGTTGCGGTGATTCGGGATAAGGGTGTTCCCATCTACTGCTGCGGCGAGGAAATGCAGGAGTTGATTCCCGGTACCACGGAAGCTTCCGGGGAAAAACATATCCCTGTATACGAGGTCCAGGGGAATACCGTCCATGTAACTGTCGGCTCTGTGGAGCATCCTATGACCGCGGAACACTATATTGAGTGGGTGTGCCTGGAAACGGAGCACGGCATCCAGTACGCTCACCTGGATCCGGACGATAAGCCCATAGCCAAGTTCTCCATCTGTGACGGAGATGAAGTCCGGGCAGTGTACGCATTTTGTAATCAACACGATTTATGGAGGAAGTAAATATGTCTATGATCAACAAGGAAATTTCCGATTTCCGCACCTATGCCTATCACGAAAATGACTTTAAGTTTGTAAGTAAGGAAGATATCCTTGGTAAGTGGAGTGTTTTTTTCTTCTACCCTGCGGACTTCACCTTTGTGTGTCCTACCGAACTAGAGGATCTGGCAGACAAGTATGAGCAGTTCCGTGCCATCGGTTGTGAGGTTTATTCCGTATCCACCGATACCCACTTTGTCCACAAGGCATGGCATGATGCATCCGAGCGAATCAAGAAGATCAATTATCCCATGCTGGCTGACCCCACCCATAGCATTTCCAGAGATTTTGAGGTGCTGATTGAAGGAGACGGCCTTGCGGAACGCGGCACTTTTATTATCAACCCCGAGGGTAAGATCGTAGGTTATGAAGTGACTGCCGGTAATGTGGGCAGAAACGCAGAGGAGTTGCTGCGGAAGGTGCAGGCCTGCCAGTTCGTCCACGCCCACGGCGATCAGGTCTGCCCTGCCAACTGGAAGCCCGGCGCAGAGACACTGAAACCCAGTCTGGATCTGGTCGGTCAACTTTAATGGAAAACTTGTATGATGTTGTGATCGTTGGCGGCGGCCCTGCGGGGCTGACCGCTGCGCTGTACCTTGCCCGGGCGAAATATCGTGTACTGGTGCTGGAAAAGGAACAGTTTGGCGGGCAGATTGCGATTACCCATGAGGTGGTCAACTACCCCGGAATTGCCAAAACCAGCGGCAAAGCTTTGACGGATACCATCCGGCAGCAGGCAGAAAGCTTTGGGGCAGAGTTTATGCTTGCGGAAGCTACCGGCTTTGAGCTTTCCGGTGATATCAAGACCGTGCATGCAGGTAAGGGTGATTACCGCTGCTTTGGTATCCTACTGGCCACCGGCGCACATCCCAGAACAGTTGGATTCAAGGGTGAGGAAGAACACAAGGGCCGGGGCGTTGCCTATTGTGCTACCTGTGACGGCGAGTTCTTCACAGGGAAAGAAATTTTCGTTGTCGGCGGCGGTTATGCGGCGGCAGAAGAAAGCGTATTTCTTACAAAATTTGCCCGGCATGTGACAATCCTTGTTCGCAAGGATGATTTCTCCTGTGCTGCATCCGTTTCCGATCAGGCAAAAAACCACGAAAAGATCACCGTACTGTATAACACGGTGATGGATGAAGTGGCCGGTGAGAATGGCCTGACCTACGCCCGGTATAAAAATACCGCCACCGGAGAGGTGACGGAGTACAGAAACGAAGAATCCTTTGGCGTCTTTGTCTTTGCCGGATATGCCCCGGCTACGGAAGCGGTCAGGGGCATCGTAGAACTGAACGAGCAGGGATATATTGTCACTGACGCATCGCAGAAGACAAGTGCAGAAGGCGTTTATGCGGCAGGCGATGTATGCATCAAGCCCTTGCGGCAGGTGGTGACAGCCACCAGTGATGGCGCATTGGCGGCAACGGAACTGGAGAAGTATGTCGCTGCAGTACACCGAAAGACTGGCCTGTGTGCCGATGCACCTTCTGTAAAGCAGAGCGAAGCAACTGTCACAGTCGATACCCACGAATCTAAGGACTCCGGCGAATTGTTCACCGAAGAAATGCGGCGGCAGTTGGATACGGTATTTGCCCGCATGGAAAAGCCACTTCTGCTGAAACTATATCTGGACAACCGTCCTGTTTCAGCCGAATTGGAAAACTTTATAACAGCCCTTGCCGCACTGTCTGATAAGCTGGCAATAGATGTGGTTGACAGACAAGCAGATGCAGCCTTTGCCCCCTGCGTGGAAGTGTGTCAGGCGGACGGTAGAACAACAGGTCTCGCTTTCCACGGTGTACCCAGCGGTCATGAGTTTACTTCCTTTGTATTGGGACTATACAACGCTGCAGGACCCGGACAGGCACTGGATGAAGCCACACGGGAACAGATCGCAGCCATTACGAACAAAACAGACATGAAGATCCTGGTCACGCTGTCGTGTACGATGTGCCCTGATCTGGTGGTGGCGGCTCAGCGGATTGCCGCAGCAAATCCCAATGTTACCGCTCATATATATGACATCCGTCATTTTGAGAATCTAAAGAACCAATACAATGTGATGAGTGTGCCATGTATGGTGCTGAACAACAAGAATGTATTTTTTGGAAAGAAAAATATTGGGCAGATTTTGTCGCTACTCAAGTGAGTGTTGCATTATCTACTTGATCACCCCCTGAGATCTCATTTCAAATCTCAGGGGGTGATGCGTATTTCGGTAAGCGATTATAGCGGGATTTTGCATAGAAAAAGCAGGTTGTGTAGGCTTTTTCGGCCCGTTACAGTTTTGTGTCGGTTTTGAGCAGTGAGAAACCGTACACCGATAGCCTCACAGCAGTCCTTTTGTTTGTATTTTTCTTTATCTTCCTTGCTGGAGTTGCGATATATCTTGCAATTATTGCTGTTATCGTCGGCATTGCGTTGTTTATTCTTGGCAGTGTCGTAGAGGTCGGCTATATGAAGTTCAATTTGGATCTGGTGGATCGGCAGAAAGAAGCCGAGATAGGCACCATGTTCGGCTATTTCCAGTTTTGGAAGACGACTGCCTGCGCCAGACTTCTCCAGAGTGTCTATGTTCTGCTGTGGTCGCTGCTGTTCATCATTCCAGGTATTATCGCAACCTATAGCTACGCCATGACAAGCTACATACTGGCAGAAAATCCGGAACTGACTGCCAGCGAAGCCATTGAACGCTCCAAACAGATGATGTCCGGCAACCGTTGGCGTCTGTTCTGTGTGCAAATCAGCTTACTATATTGTAATATTATAGGGAGTCCCACAGATAACAATGGCTTCAATGCTATTCAAATCAACTGGTGTTTCAAAGACAGCTGAGAAATAAGCTTCCATCGTCTTATCCCCCATTTGGTGGCCCCCTCCTCCACCGCCACCTTTCATCTCAATTAAAGATCCGTCGGATAGAAGAAGGGAGGCTTCAAAATGCTGCATGTGAGGGGCTCCCCATTCAGGATCAACAATAGTAAGATCCATGTAAAGGCCAATAGGTGAGATGCTCATTTTGTTTATTCTGTACTGCTTGCCTGATTTATCTGTCACAGACAAATCGCTTACGGGTACATTTTGAGAAGAATCCTCATACTCATACGGAACAGAGTAGTTCTGCTTATCTACGGAAATATGGTAATTGTACTGGACTGTGGCAATTTTCCAGACAGCTACCTCAAAAGCAGAGTCAGGTAAAGGTAACAGAAATACCTTTTCTTCCTCAAACAAAGCTGCGCGGCTGCCTTCTTTCTTTTGGAAGGGCTTGTGGTTGAAGTCGTACAGCTTGTCCCATATAGCTTCGTTTATTTCCTCTAAGGAGAAGAACTGCTGATTCCGCAATGCAGCCAGAATCCAGGTGGATACATTGCCAACAGTACCTTCTACTGCAGCCTTGTCCTTTGGAGATCTGGGTCTGGCGGGCAAAATGGCTGTGCCGTAATGTGTTGCCATCTCTTGGTAGATCTTATTAATTACGGTTTCATCTTTGGTGTTCTTGACAACACCGGTTTTGAGATTATCCGGCACCAGGAGTCGGGTAATACCTCCAAAATACTGATAGGCATGGACATGGGCGTTGATCCAAGCCTCCTGCTTCATACCCAGAAAACCCTCGGTATACGCATAACCGCTGTACGGCAGCACGGCGACAAACAGATACACCGGAATGATCTCGCCGGTATCCGTGTCGATGATACCACCGGTCTGCCCGGCCCAGTCTACCTGCATGGTGTCGCCCGGCTTGTGATCCACGTGCATAGTGGCTTTGGTTTTGTGGATATAGTCGGCGTAATGCTTATTGAACTGGGTGGACTGATATGGCAGTTTACCGCTGACGCGGCACTGAGAATAGTACTCCTGCCACAGCAGGCTCAATGTAACACCGCTTTTCTGCATCTCTTGGTGGATGTACTCGTAGTCCGGCATCTGGTATTCCGAGCTGTAGGGCGCCTTGGGATAGAGCTTTGCGGAGATTTCTTCCTCGGTCATGTTGCGGGCCTGTGACCAGCTAAGCCCGGCGCTCTGAGCTTGCTGTAGGGTCCTGGTGACCGTGTTGCGCCCACATTCGCAGCTTTGCGCGATCTGGGCATGGGTTAGCCCCAGACTTTTCAGCCTGAGGATCTCTTTGTGGTTTGCCATGATGACAACCTCCTGATAATAGATTTGCATTTTTCAATGCGCTTCCATTATACAGGAAACCATGGGCCATGCACCATTTGCAGCGGAAATGCTGCACCATGAACAGCGGAATGGATGCACCATCTCAAACGGTCACGATGCACCACGGCCAACGCTCAGCATGCACCATCCGGTGCGGCGTATTCATTAAGGCTGTCCTCGGTGGCGGCGATCTCCGCTGCCAGCTCCTCCTGCATCCGGTGAAGCTCCCGGAGCTGAGCTACCTTGTTTTCCAGGTCATTCATACTCATTTGGT